>NZ_JASPKB010000010.1:0-129597 GCF_030232515.1 Corynebacterium sp. MSK004
AAACGTCCAAAAAGCCACTAGACATCCCGTCCAAAAACATCCTGGACTCCGTGTCCAAAAAGTCGCTAGACATCACACAGCTGGGCTAGCAGGCAGCTGGCTCGATGGCTCATGCCAGGATTCGAATAAGAGATTTAGAGTGCGTATTCGCGGAGGCGATCGGCGCGGTTTCCTTCGCGCAGCTTGGCCATGACCTCACGTTCAATTTGGCGAACGCGTTCGCGGGAGAGACCGAACTTGCGGCCAATCTGGTCGAGGGTGCGCGGAACCCCATCGTCCAAGCCATAGCGCAAACGGATGACGTCCTGCTCGCGCTCCTCCAAAGAACCAATGACGGAGCGGATATCGGAGTGGCGCATGGAAGCAACCACGGCGGTTTCGGCGTCCGTTGCTTCGGCATCCTCGATGAAGTCTCCCAGTGGAGCCTCTTCATCGGTGCCCACCGGCATATCCAAGGAGACAGGATCGCGGGACTGACGCAGCAGCATTTCGATCTTGGACTCTTCGATTCCCGATTCCTCTGCGAGCTCCTCGTTCGTAGCCTCGCGGCCTAGGGATTGGTACATCTCGCGCTTGATGCGCGAAAGCTTATTAACCTGCTCAACTAGGTGTACAGGGAGGCGAATTGTCCGGGACTGGTCAGCCATGCCGCGGGTAATGGCCTGGCGGATCCACCAGGTTGCGTATGTGGAGAACTTGAAGCCCTTGGCGTAGTCAAACTTCTCCATCGCGCGAATCAGGCCCAAGTTACCCTCCTGGATGAGATCCAGCAGCGGCATGCCGCGGCCGGTATAGCGCTTAGCCAGGGAGACCACGAGGCGCAAGTTTGCTTCCAAGAGGTGGGAGCGTGCCTTCTTACCTTCGCGGGCCAAAATCTTCAGGTCACGCTTCTCCGCGCGAGTCAACTTCTCAGCATTGGCAAGCTTGTACTCGGCGTAGAGACCAACCTCAATGGTCTGCGCCAATTCAACCTCGTCCTCGGCGCTCAGCAGCGCAGTCTTGCCGATTCCATTGAGGTAAACGCGGACCAAGTCCGCGGAGGGATTGTCATTGGTCTGGTTACGGCGTGAGCCGCGGTCAACTTCCTGTCCGTCCTCGTCCTGGACGCTAGCAGCGGATGATGTGGCCATCTCATGCCTCCTAAGTTGCGGCTTGGTTCATCCCCTACAACGGGCCTTCGCGTCAGATAGTTCCCACGGGCCCAAAAATGTTTAATCACCCGGGATGTGCGAGAGGTTTTAGGCCATTTTGGGGGAGGCGCGCCGAAGCTAGACCTCAACGAGCACGGTAAACGGTCCTTCATTGATGGAGGACACGCGCATCATCGCTCCAAAGCGGCCTTCTTCCACAGTGATTCCGCGCTCGCGAAGGCGAGCGACAACTCCCTGGATAACCGGCTGCGCGGCTTCACCCGGTGCGGCATCTGACCACGATGGGCGCCTGCCTTTGGCTGTTCGTCCGTAGAGGGTGAACTGACTTACCACCAGAACAGGCGCACCGCTGTCGGCCACGCTGGTTTCGCCTTCTAGAATACGCAGCTCAGCGATTTTGCGCGCCATCGTGTCCATCCGCTCTTCCAAGGTTGGTCCTTCGGCAGTGCCGGAGTCAGAACCTGCCGCGACGTCCTCGCGGGAAATACCGACGAGCGCTAAGACGCCGCCGGTATCCGGGCAGGAAATAGAGCCGACAACGTCGTTGTCTACGGTGACGGTAGCTTCGGAAACGCGGGTTAAGACAGCACGCATGGAAGGGAGTACACGACCTTTCTGGTGAGGAGTTCTTTCTCAGATGACAAACGCGAGGGGCTTGAGGGAAAGGAGGGGACTACTCAGTGTTGCTAAATGCCAACAATTCCGTAGGGATGAGAAGCCCATGGCGGATGAGATCCACAATGGCTGGAAGCGCGGCGCTAACCAACTCGGATTCCTCAAAGCCCTGCGCGGCGGCATAGAGCTCGATGGTCTCCCCAATGCTCAGCCCGTGGGGATTGAGCCCGGCGACGATCGCCGCGAGGTGCTCGTCGACGTCATGCTGCCAGCGCGGACCGTCCGTGCGGCTGAGCCGTAATGCTGCGCGCTCAAAGCCCATGCCAAGCTCCGTGTCGGGCAGTGAAACGTCTTCGCGGGCGACACCTGGGCGCAGCTGCACATGCTTTGTTTCCAGCTCACCCGGCACCAGGTTGCGTAGCCATTCAATGCGAGCAAAGTATTCCTCCACTTCGGGCCCGAGCGGATCGATGACCGGCTGCGCCATGGTTTCTGCCAAAATATCGGAGGGCTCGCCGTCTGCAATGCGCTGGATAGCCACGAAACCAAACCCGATGCCGGTGACATCATGATCGCGGAAATGCTCCAGCCAACGGCGTGAACGCTCCTGGCCTTCGGCACTGCGAACATCCACGGATTCATCGCTCAACCACGTGGAAACATAGAGCGCAGGGTCCGCCACATCGCGCTGAATGATCCACGCGGCCACGCCGGTATCCGGCAGCCACGAGGCAACCCGCTGCTGCCAAGACTTGTCGCCTTGGTGTACCCACGCAGCGAGAATGTGTGCGGTGCCCCCAGGATTGAGGTGCTCCACAGCTTGCGATATGACAAGCTCACTTGCTCCATCCAGATTGAGGCCGGAATCCCGGTACACGTGGCCCACCTTGGGCAAGCCCACCACGAACGGAGGGTTAGCAACGATTCGGTCGAAGCTCTCGTGCTGCACGGGCTCGAACCAAGAACCCTGGCGAAGCTCAACACGGTTTTCTGCGCCTGCAGCAGCGACAGTAGCGCGGGCAAGTTGGAGGGCTCGCTCGTGAACGTCGGTCGCAACAATTTTTTCAGCAGACTCCAGTTGCCCAAGGATTTGTACGCCAGAACCCGTGCCCAGGTCTAGTACTGAGGACACGGGAGTGGTCGGGGTCGAGTGCAAGAGGGAGAGACTGGCAGAGCCTACTCCCAACACGTGCTCGGAGCCGGGCACGTGATCCACTAGGGAAGCATCAACATCGGAAAACACGATGCGGTTCTTACCCACGATGATGTGTGGCCGAATGTCATAAGCCACGTAGGCGGTTCCGTGCTCGTCGGTAAGCACTGCGCCGCAGTCGAGCAGCCGGGTGGTTAGGCGTGCGCCGAGGACGTCGGAAAGCAGCGTGGCCGGTACGTGTTCGTGCAGCAGGAAGATCCGGATGAGGTGGTCCAGGCGGGAATCACCGTTGGCTCCCAGTGCCACGGCGGCTGGTTCGCCGCGATGTAGCGCTTCGGTGTACTCCGGCCCCAGGTGTCCCGCGATACCGTCCGCACTGAACCCTGCCTCAGCAAAGACGTGGGCTAGTTCCTCCGCAACGTCTGCGATGGGGTTGTCCGGGTTCATCGCCGGGCCGAAAGGGGAGGGCTGTTGGGTGCTCATAAAAATATCCTTTGATAGTTGGGGGAAGGAAACGGTGACTTCTTAATCTTCGTGCTCAATTGTGTTGGTCGTTGAACTCTCCGCGTCCGTGCCCGAGGGGGAAGTGTCCGATGAGGGCGCGCCGGGAAGTTCGCCGTGAGCACCGCTGGTGATTTGTTCGCGCCGTGTCTGCGCCATCTGTCGGGCGAGCGCGGGCTTGTAGACCGCTTTGTCGCGTTTGTCCTTCTTCTGCCCCCGCCCGTTGCCGATGACCACGGCTATCCAGGGAAGCGGGAAGGTGACGCCCACGACGATGGCGGCGGCAATCCACCAATGCCAGGCATACACCATGACACCAGCTAGAAGCAGCGAAGGGATGCGCAGAAACTGCAAAATTGAGTAGATAACTTCGCGGCGATGCCGGTCCTGGCCGGGAGCGAGTTTGGCGGTTGTAATGAGATAAGCCTTGCGCCCGAATCGACGCCCACGCCGCCGCCCCGATCGTGGGGTATGGCGGACGTTATCGCGCGAGTTCGAAGGGGTCATGCCCACCAGCGTAGCGGTAGGACTCGCCAACTTCGATACCGATGCGGCATGATAGTGGGCGTGAGTACGACGACTAAGACTATTGAACGCCCTGATGTCCGCGAGGATACGTCGACCAACGACGACACCCCGAAGTTTTTCCACTATGTAAAGAAGAACCAGATCCTCGATTCCGCGGTCAACGGTAAGTACGTCGTTGCCCTCTGTGGTGAGACCTTCCCTGTCACCAAGCAAGCCAAGCCCGGTTCGCCCGTGTGCCCGGACTGCGAGCGCGTATATAAGAGCCTGCGCCGCCGCTAAGCGTGCCGTCGACGCGTAATGTTGCGTCGACGTAAAACGAAGACTTTCACAAGAGCGGGATGTTGGGATAACTAGAGGGGGATAGTCGCTGACCGTGTCTACACAGACTCCAGCACAAAGATTTGCCAATAATGGTTCGCTGCGTGTGTGGCAACGCGCGGCCTTGGATAAATTCCTGGCCACCAAGCCGAAGGATTTCATGGCGGTGGCAACGCCAGGCGCAGGTAAGACTACCTTCGCCCTGCGCGTGGCCACAGAGCTCATGGCGGACCGTACCGTAGAGCGCGTGATCGTGGTGGTGCCCACCGAGCACCTCAAAGTGCAGTGGTCTGAATCTGCCTCCCGCGTGGGGCTCGCGCTGGATCCGAAGTTCACGAACTCTTCTGGAGTCAACCCCGCCATGGATGGCGTGGTGGTGACCTACGCCCAAGTAGGCATGCACCCCTTTAAGCACCGCGCGGTGGCCTCAGCCCGGCGCACCTTGGTGATTCTCGATGAGATCCACCACGCCGGCGACGCCAAGAGCTGGGGTGACGGCGTGCGTGAAGCCTACGACGACGTGGAACACCGCCTGGCGCTGACCGGTACGCCTTTCCGCTCGGATGATTCCCAGATTCCTTTCGTGCGCTACGAGGAGGACGGGGAGGGGCACTTGGTCTCCCGCTCCGATCACACGTACGGCTATGGCGATGCGCTTGCCGACGGCGTCGTGCGCCCCGTGGTCTTCCTCAGCTACTCCGGCGAGTCCCGCTGGCGCGATAGTGCCGGCGAGGAACATACGGCCCGCTTGGGCGATATCCTCAATCCGGAGCAGACCGCCCGCGCGTGGCGCACTGCTCTGGACCCCAAGGGCGAGTGGATCCCCACCGTCCTTCAAGCTGCCCACACGCGTCTGATGCAGATGCGCCGCAACATGCCGGATGCCGGCGGCCTCGTACTCGCTACCGATACGACGACGGCGCGCGCCTACGCGAAGATCCTCAAGCAGATTTCGAACACCCCGGTATCCGTCATCCTTTCCGATGACCCGGGTTCCTCCGCGCGTATCGCAGAGTTCTCCGAATCCACCGACGAGTGGATGGTGGCCGTACGCATGGTGTCCGAGGGCGTCGACGTTCCGCGCCTCGCAGTGGGTGTCTATGCCACGTCTGCCTCGACCCCGCTCTTTTTTGCTCAGGCCATCGGCCGCTTCGTGCGCTCCCGCATGCCGGGCGAGACCGCCTCGGTATTCCTGCCGTCTGTCCCGGTCCTGCTGGGGCTGGCGGAGAACATGGAGAAGCAGCGCGACCACGTCCTCGGAGGGGAGAAGAACCCCGACAAGGAGGGCTGGGACGATGAGTTGCTCGAGGACGCCAATAAGAAGAAGTCCGAGCCGGACATGCTCGAGCCTTCCTATGAGTCCCTCGGCGCGGAAGCAGAATTCTCCGGCCTGCTCTACAACGGCTCGCAGTTCACCACGGGCAATATCACCGACGAAGAAGAAGACTTCCTCGGAATTCCCGGGCTTCTCGACGCCGACCAGGTCAAGGACCTCCTTCGCAAGAAACAGTCCGATGAGATGGATCGCCGTGAGGCAGAGGAGAAGGCGCGCCGGGCTGCGGAAGCAGCGGAGGAACAACGCCGCAAGCTCTACGGCACCCCACATGCGCCGAAGCGTGGGGCGGAGGCGTCGGCAAGCAGCACCGGATCCCAGTCAGGCGTGGTGGATGAGATTTCCGCGCTGCGCAAGGAGCTCAACACGGTGGTCTCCATCACCGCTCAGCGCACCGGCCGCCCGCACGGAGCCATCCACACCGAAGCGCGCAAGGCCTGCGGCGGACCTCCTACCGCGCTGTGTAACGCTGAGCAGTTGCAAGAGCGCATCGATTATCTGCGCAAGTGGTAGCTGCGCGGACGCAGTAGAATCCGGCACAGTATCCGGTGGCGAAGGGTAGGCTCGGCAGCATTGTGAGAAGAGTGCTCTAGGCCAAAGAAAACCTAAGGAGAAAGATGATGAAAAAGCTCATCAACTCACCGGACAACGTAGTAGCCGAATCAGTAGAGGGCTTCGCGTTAGCCCACGGTGACATTGTCACTCGCAACACGAACCCGCTGTTTGTTTTCCGCAAACAGAAGAAAGAACATGGCAAGGTGGCTATTGTCTCCGGCGGTGGCTCTGGGCACGAGCCGCTGCATGCCGGTTTCGTCGGCCATGGAATGTTGGACGCGGCCGTGCCCGGCGCTATGTTTACATCTCCGACGCCAGATGCCATCCAAGCAGCCACCGAGGCAGCTAATGCTGGGGCGGGAGTGCTCTACATCGTGAAGAACTACACCGGCGATGTCCTCAACTTCGATACTGCGGCAGAGCTGGCTGAATTCGATGATATTGAGGTCAGCCAGGTCATTGTGGACGATGATGTCGCGGTGGAGGATTCTACGTTTACCGCCGGCCGTCGCGGAGTGGCGGGAACCCTCTTGGTGGAGAAGCTGGCCGGTGCGGCGGCCGAGCGCGGCGATGATCTCGTTGCGGTGACCGCTGTGGCGAAAAAGGTGGTAGAAAACACCGCGACTATGGGCGCGGCGCTTTCCGCCTGCACCGTGCCCCATGTGGGCAAGCCTTCCTTTGACCTCGGGGAAGACGAGGTTGAGTTGGGCGTGGGTATTCATGGTGAGCCGGGCCGCAAGGAGATTCCGCTGGTTTCGGCCGACGACGTAACGGACCACTTGCTTGATCCCGTCCTGGCAGACCTTAAGCTGAGCGAAGGCGAGCGCACCGTCGTCGTTGTCAACGGCATGGGAGCCACCCCGGCCTCTGAGCTTTACGTGGTTTACCGTCGGGTAGCTCAGCGCTTAAAGGAGGCGGGGGTGAGCATTGAACGCTCCCTTGTGGGCAACTTCGTCACGAGTCTGGATATGGCCGGGTGCTCCGTGAGCGTCATGCGCGCCGACGATGAAGACCTGGCGCTTTTCGACGCCCCCTGCCACACCGCCGCACTACGCCAAGGAGTGTAACTATGACAAATGATGTAACTCTTTCAACCGACTGGGCATTAGCGTGGATGAATAATTGTGCTGCAGCTGCGCATGAATACCGCGAGGAGCTCATCGAGCTTGACCGCGCCATTGGAGACAGCGACCACGGTGAAAACGTCGATCGCGGCTTCCGCGCCGTCGTGGAGAAGATGGGCGCGGAAATCTCCCCAGAGGATTCTACCGTCGCTGATGTTCTGAAACTGACGGCAAAGACACTCATGTCCACCGTTGGCGGCGCCTCCGGGCCGTTGCTAGGGACCGCTTTCTTGCGTGCGTCTAAGGCTGCCGGTTCCGGGGCGATTGATGCGCCCACGGTGGCCGGTCTATTTGAGGCTGCGCTGGAGGGTATTACTGCGCGCGGCAAGGCCGCGGAAGGGGAGAAGACGATGGTCGACGCCTGGGCGCCGGCCGCACGAGCTGCCCGTGAAGCGGCGGATGCCGCGCTGAGTCCCGCTGAGGTTGTGCGCGCGGCTGCTGACGCCGCAGCAACCGGCGCGGAGGATACCATTCCGATGGTGGCAACGAAGGGCCGCGCTTCCTATCTTGGGGAGCGCTCTGCTGGGCACAAGGATCCGGGTGCTACGTCCTCGGCTCTGTTCCTGGCCGCGGCTGCCGACGCTGCCGAGACTTCAACGAAGGAGGCATAAAACATGACACAACCGCGCGTTGGGCTTGTCCTTGTATCGCATTCGGCCAAGCTCGCTGAAGGCCTAGCAGAGCTTGCCGGACAAATGGCCGCTGATGTGACCATCCTTCCCGCCGGCGGCTTGGAAGACGGCGGTATCGGAACTTCCTACGACTACATCGAAGGCGCCATCAGCCATGCCCTCGGCCAAGGTCTCGGCGTTGTCGTCCTCACGGACTTGGGCTCGGCCACGATGACCGTTGAGTCTGTTCTTGAGTTCCTTGATGAAGAACAAGTCCGGTTTGTGGATGCCCCACTAGTCGAGGCTGCCGTTGCCGCAGCCACCGCCGCCCAACAAGGAGATGACCTTGCGGCCGTCGCCAGAGCTGCGGAACGGGCCATCGAGGTCTTCGTGCCGAAGCAGTCTGCCGCCGCTGATCCAGTGGATAAAGAGGAGCCTGAAACTAACCCAGATAGGTACTCGCTGACAGTGACCGTGGCTGATGAGGCGGGACTTCACGCCCGTCCAGCCTCCAAGGTCTCGGAGATGGCCGCAGAGGCAGACGGTGTCATTGTCCTCTCCTTTGATGGCGAAGAGGTAGAAGCAGACTCTGCAATGATGCTGATGTCTCTTGGTGCTTGTCAGGGTGCTTCAGTGACTATCAGCGGTGACACTGCTGATAAAGAGGTCATTGACCGGATTGCTACGGGCATAGAGCTGGGGCTCGACGGCTAGGGCTCCTGGGAAATCGATGAGCAGCGGGCAATGACCCCCGTACGCGGGGACTGCGCCCGCTGCCTTCGCATAAGATATCGGGCAGTGACCTAGCCGAGTCTTCGCGAAAGTGGGAAGTCATGACCCAGCCCGACTATGTGGAACCAAACTACTACGCAGCGGATCCGTACCAGGCTCCGTACCCGCAGGCTTATCCGAATTCCTATGCGGGTTCCTATGCGCCGGTGCCTTATGAAAGGCCATCCACTCCGAACCCGCTCGCCCCATGGGCACTGGGCTTGGCTATCGTTCCGCCACTTATCGACATCGCGCTGACACTCCTCATCAGCCCCGTTGGCTTCATGCTGTCGATGCTTACCATGATCACTGGGTGGTGTGCAGCAGGGCTTGGCGTTGCTGCGCTCATTCTCGGATCGGGGCGACGCCCTGAGCACAGGGGGACCGGCATGGCGGTGTGGGGAATGCTCATTGGCGTGGGCTGGAGCTACATTGCTCCTTTCGTTTCCATGGCACTGATTTTTGTCGTGGGGCCAAATTATTAGCCATCCAATGCGCATAGAGCGCGCAGAGCACAGAAGAAGCGGCGAGGAAGGTTAAACCTCCTCGCCGCTTAAATCTTTCTGCTCTCCCTAGTCTAGGTAGTCGCGCAACACCTGAGAGCGTGATGGGTGGCGCAGCTTGGACATCGTCTTGGACTCGATCTGGCGAATACGCTCGCGGGTAACGCCGTAGACTTGGCCGATTTCGTCTAAAGTGCGCGGCATGCCATCGGTCAGGCCGAAGCGCAGACGAACCACGCCGGCCTCTCGCTCGGAGAGCGTCGTGAGCACGTCCTGGAGCTGATCCTGCAGCAAGGTAAAGGACACAGCGTCGACAGCAATGACCGCTTCGGAATCCTCAATGAAGTCACCGAGCTGGGAGTCGCCCTCATCACCGATGGTCTGGTCCAGAGAAATGGGCTCACGGGCATACTGCTGGATCTCCAGCACCTTCTCTTCGGTGATATCCATTTCCTTCGCCAGCTCCAGCGGGGTGGGCTCGCGGCCCAAGTCCTGCAGCAGCTCGCGCTGAATGCGGCCCAACTTGTTGATGACTTCCACCATGTGCACCGGGATGCGGATGGTACGAGCCTGATCAGCCATGGCGCGAGTAATGGCCTGGCGGATCCACCAGGTGGCATAAGTGGAGAACTTATAGCCCTTGGTGTAGTCGAACTTCTCAACGGCGCGGATTAGACCCAGGTTGCCTTCTTGGATGAGATCCAGGAAGGCCATGCCGCGGCCCGTGTAGCGCTTAGCCAAGGACACCACGAGACGCAGGTTTGCCTCGAGGAGGTGGTTCTTCGCCTTGCGGCCGTCACGAGCGATGGCGCGCATGTCGCGCTTCTCCATGGGGGAGAGCTTGGCGGCCTTGTCGCCTTCAGCGCGAGCCTTCTCCATCTCGTCCATGCGGTACTGAGCGTAGAGGCCTGCCTCGATGCGCTTAGCCAGGGAGACCTCCTGCTCGGCGTTGAGCAGGGCGACTTTACCGATCTGCTTGAGGTAGGCGCGGACAGAGTCGGCCGAAGCAGTCAGCTCCGCGTCTTTACGGGCCTGACGCAGGGCAGCGGATTCATCCTCATCCCAGACGGAGGAGCCATCCTCCTCTTCGTCCTCGGAGTCCTCATCCTCCAAATCGTCATCGTCGTCACCGAACTCGTCGTCCTCGTCCATCTCCGCGTTGTCCGGATCGAAGTCGATGTCGGCGTCATCGGGCGTCTCGGCGTCCAACTCATCGGTCTGATCCTCTGCGAGGTCCTCCGAAGACTCGGCGCTTTCCGGCGAGGTTGCCTTCTTTGCCGCCGACTTGCGCACCGTCTTCTTGGCCGTCTTTTTCGCGGCCTTCTGGGCGGACTTGCGAGTAGTTTTCTTCGTTGCTTTCTTGGCCGTCTTCTTAGCGGTCTTCTTCGCAGTCTTTTTCGCGGTCTTCTTGGCCGTCTTCTTAGCGGTCTTTTTTGCCGTCTTCTTGGCGGTCTTCTGTGCAGGTGCAGATGTCTCGGAGGTGCTCTTGTCCTCGCCGAGTACCTGGTCTGAAGAATCAGTGGCTGCCACGTACGCCCTTTCGACTTGCTCTCTGAGTGGAAAATATGGGGACGCGCAAGTTTGTCGCGACTAGTCCCCGATGCTAGCCCGCCTCCGAGATGAGCGAGGGAGGCGCGCCGCTGGATATTCGATAATCGACAGCCCAGTATAGATCATTTTTGTCAACAGGCGGTGACTGGGGTCAACTAGGGAACGCCGGGACAATATAGATTAGGGGCGAATTCCTTCCTTCGCCGCCATTGCCGCGCCCACGATGCCCGCGCGATTGCGGAGCTGAGCAGCAACGACCGGTGTTTCAATTTTGAGGTGCTCGCCCCACTTGTCGAACTTGCGGGAGATTCCGCCACCGATCACAAAGGCTGAAGGGTTAAACAGCGCCTCATACTCGTGGAGTACGCGGTTGACGCGCTTTGCCCACTGCTTGGACTTGAGACCTTCGCGTTCCTTGACTGCCGACGACGCCTGGTGCTCTGCTTCCTTCTCACCAACGATAAGGTGGCCAATCTCCGTATTGGGGAAGAGCTGGCCGTCCAGAAGGAATGCGGAGCCGATGCCCGTGCCCAGGGTGAGGAAGATGACGGGGCCCGAACGTGCAATGTCATCACCGTAGGCCACTTCGGCGAGGCCGGCCGCGTCGGCGTCGTTAAGCACGGTGAAGGGCGCGTCGAGGTATTGGCTCAACAAATCCTGCGCATCCACGCCAATCCAAGACTTATCAATATTCGCCGCGCTGCGAATCACTTGGCCTTTCACCACAGCAGGCATCGTGATTCCGACGGGGCCGTCCCAGCCTTTTTCGGCGACGATTTGGGCAATTACTTTTGCTACGGCTTCCGGCGTAGCGGGCTGGGGAGTAGCGATCTTCAGACGGTCACCGACGAACTCGCCTGTTGCGAGGTCTACCTCGGCGCCCTTGATGCCGGAGCCCCCAACATCAATGCCAAAGGAATGGCCCTGGTGCTCAAGGCTCAATGTCGTGTCCTGGTGCTGTGCTTCTTGCGCGGTCATACTGACAGTCTATGTTGAGCGCGGCGTTGATGTGGCAACAGTGTGAGTTTCGTATCGCTGGCGGAGTCGGCACTGTGCCGTTCCCGTATTAGTGACCGCATTGTGGGTGGGTGTGAGGAGTGATACTCAGAAAAATATCCAGCACTCCAAGAACGGTGAATGCCCAGCTCATCCTATTAAAATTCGCAGGGTAGGGGGTAGAGGGGTGGGGCGGTTGGTGCCCCCATCGCGGGGCGAGTGTGACACGGGGGCTTGCGTGGTTTAGGATGCCGTCGATAAATAGACGTACCAATCAATCTGACTCACAGGGGCAAGCATTATGGCCACCGATTACGACGCACCGCGTCGCCGCGCAGAAGACGACCTCGAGACCGATTCCCTCGAAGGCCTGAAGGCGGCTGAAAACGATAACAACGGCATGGATGACGATGGTGAAATCGTCGAGGCTTTTGAGCCGCCGTCAGTGGACCTGACCGGTGAGGAACTCAATGTCACCGTCGTGCCGCGTAAAGAAAACGAATTCACTTGTTCTGTGTGCTACCTGGTGCAGTCCAATAAGCGCCTCGACCACGAAGAGGATGGGCAGCCAGTCTGCATGGACTGCGCCTAGCGCAGCAGTTTATCCTGCGCGCGATGTTTAGCCCTCGGAGGCTGCTGCCTGTTCTGGAAGGAAGGCCGCGAGGAGCTTTTCGGGGTTGGTGGAGCCGATGAGCCAATAGGGGGTGGGATCCTCTGGGTCGTCGAGGACGAGCATGACGTGCTCAGGAACCCAGCCATGCGTGACAAGGAAAGCAGCCGGATCGAGCTGTGGTCCCAGCGCATTGCGCCGCGCGGTGGCCGGCACCGCGGTACTGCGGGAGACAACATCGCTAGGCAGCTGTGCGTCCTTCACGGTGAGCCACCGGGTGCCATCGGCATCCTGCTCCACTTGAACTACTGTGTTGGACCACGTCACTAGCACCCACACGGCGATGGCACTAAGCAGAATGGCGGGAATAATGACCCACATGATGCCGCGGTTGAGACTGACCGTGGCCGTGGAAATCGCCACGACGAACGCAGCCATAAACCACCAGTACCACGGCACCCATTGGCGCTCGCGATAGAGGATGACGGGGGATTCAGCAGACGCTGTGGGGGAAACAGGCGATGAATTCGAAGTCATGGCCTCTGAGTCTAGTCGTCGGGGAAGGGCAGAACCCAACGCAACCAAAGGTGCCGGGTAACCGCGGTAGACGCGGCACGAAGCTCCATCCCTCGGGGTAGGGGATGGTGGGGACAAGGTAGGCTGGGCCGCGTGAATGAGCAACACCCCCTTGTAGATCCGGTAAGTCCATTCGGAGACATTCAGATCAAGCGCCTTGATAAGGAGCTTCCGCTGCCGCAGCGAGCCCATCGTGGCGATGCTGGCGCGGATCTCTACGCCGCGCATGACGCTACTCTGCGCCCCGGAGAGCGCGCGCTCGTCGGTACTGGCATTGCTCTTGCCTTGCCAATGGGCACGGTAGGTTTGGTCCACCCGCGTTCGGGCTTGGCGGCCAAGCACGGGATTTCCGTGGTCAACACGCCGGGCACCATCGATGCGGAGTATCGCGGTGAGATTAAGGTGTGCCTTATTAATCACGATCCCGATAAGACCTTTGAGGTCGAGCGTGGGATGCGAATTGCCCAGCTTGTTGTCCAACGAGTGGAGCTCGTGGGCTTCCGCGAAGTCGAGGAACTCGATGACACCGCTCGCGGCGATGGCGGGTACGGATCCACTGGCGTCAACTGAATCAGTTGCTCGTGGCAAAGCCTGCGCGTGCGCGGGCCATACCGAGCAACCCCACATCCGACAAACACAAGTTATCCGGCACAAGACACAGAATGAGGAAGGCACAAAACCATGGCGATGTGGCCCTTTGGCAAAAAGAAGAAGGATGCTGGCAAGGACGAAAGCCAGGACAAGAACACCACCGTCCGCACTGATGCCGCGGACAAAGAAGTAAAAGAAGCAACGGCCGAACCAGCGTCGGCGGAGAGCTTGGCAACGGAGGCCGGAGAAAGTTCGACCGCTGAGGGGCCTGTACAAGCCAGTGCAGGGCTGGTCCGCGAGGATCAGGATGACGTCGAAGGTGTTGCCGGGGTAAAAGCCGTGGCGCACGACGCCATCAACGGTGAGATGGGCCCCTACGACGGCGACAACGTGGATATCGCCGAGTTCAACTTCGAGGACTTCTCCGTCGGCCTTTTGGACCTGGGCTCGATGCGCATCCCGCTGCCGAAGGGCTCGCAGGTGCAGGTAGAAATGGGCCCAGACGGCCCTCGTATGCTCCACATTCTTACGCCGCACGGACGCATGACGCCTGTGGCCTTTGCCGCGCCGCGCACGCCGGGGCAGTGGGCGGAATCTGCCAAGGACATCGTCAAGGGTTTGGAAGCAGATGGGTTTACAGCGCATCCGGAGGATGGTCCTTGGGGTTCTGAAATCGTCGGCACCAGTGATAAGGGCGGAATCCGAATCATTGGTGTGGAAGGGCCGCGGTGGATGTACCGTTTGACCTTGGCCGCTCCTGCGGGCAAGGAAGAGGAGCTAGCGCAGCTGGGACGCGAAGTCGTCGCGCGCACCTTTATCTATCGCGGCGAGCAGCCAATTCTTGCCGGAAGTTCACTTCCCGTGATGCTGCCGCAGCAGCTCGCTGAGCAAGTCCAGCAGGCGCTTCAGGAGCGCCAGCAACAGGCAGCGCAACCATCCAGCGCTCAAAACTCCGCGCCAGCGGATAATGCTGCGGGCGCCGAAAGCGGCGCGGAGGCCGAGGCTCGCGAACAATTGCGCAATCTCGACGACCACGAGAACAAGTAGCGCGCCCTAGGCCATTGGCCGTGACCCTCCCGGCTACTACCGAAAAGGATTGTTGAAACTCGTGACCACCCCTACGCCCGAAGGGCGCGATACCACCGAACACGGCACGACGCCCGCCTCTGAGGCCTCCATGGACTCCACGAATACTGAGACACCACAACAGACTGCAGCAGCGACTCCAGCGCCTGAGGCAGAACCGTCGCTGCTCGAACAAATGGGAGGCCTGACCGGTCTGGTGTCTGCGACCCTGCCCGTGCTGGTTCTCATTCCGGTTAACAACATGTGGGGCCTGGGGCCTGCATTGGCCGCAGCGCTCGGTGTGGCGCTGGCCATCAGCCTGTGGCGTTTGGCGCGCAAAGAAACTCTGCAGCCAGCATTTTCCGGGTTGCTCGGTGTCGCCATCTGCGCTGGTATCGCGTGGTTTACAGGAGACGCCAAGGGTTACTTCCTTTATGGAATTTGGATGTCGCTCGTGCTGTTTATCGTGGCGGTTGTCTCCATCATCGTGCGCTGGCCGCTTGTCGGCGTGGTGTGGAAAGGCCTCAACGGCGATGGCATGGGGTGGCGAATCGTGCCGAAGGCACGGCGAGCCTATGCCTTGGCAACGGCGGGTTGGGCCGCGGTCTTCATTGCCCGTTTCGTGGTGCAGCGCGCGCTTTACGACGCCGATGCCACCACCACCCTCGGCATCGTTCGCATCCTCATGGGGTGGCCGCTAACCGGCATCGTCACCATCTTGACCGTCTGGATGGTTCGCCGTGCCAACGCCGCGGTGGAGGAATCAGAGGGCGTAGAAGGAGCACACAGCTCCGAAGACACCAAGGAGAGGATCCATGACTGAGAGTGCTTACAACGCTGCTGATTCAAGCGTTGTCAAAGGGGCGTCCTTCGATACCACCATCGAACGCATGGGACACGGCGGTGTCGGAATCGGTCAGGCGCCCGACGGGCGCGTGTGTTTCGTCCCCAGTGCTTTCCCGGGCGACCAGGTGAGGGCGACGGTTACCAAGGCGAAGAAGTCCTTCGTGGAAGCTGAGATAATATCCGTCCTCCAGCCAGGTGAGTACCGCGTCGAGTCTTCGTGTCCCGCAGCACAGCGCGGTGCAGGTTGCTGCGATTTCGCCGAGCTAGATCCTGCGGCGGAACCAGGAATCAAGGCCGCCGTCTTGCGCGATCAACTACATAGGGTGGCCCGGCTTGAGGATGTGCCCGAGATTGAGGCTATCGATGTCGCACCGCAGCGCGGGTGGCGCACGAGGGTACGGCTGGGCGTCGACAAGCAAGGCCGTGCCGGTGTGCGCAAGCGCGGCTCCACTGAGCTGATTACAGACGTGGCGTGCAGCCAGCTGGTGCCGGGCCTCGTCGCAGGTCTGGTGGGGCCTGGTGCTCGCACCTTTAGCCCTGGCGCGGAGGTTATTGCGGTCATGGACAGCGATGGCAACCGCCACGTCGTCGAGACACGGAAAGCACCGCGCGGCCGGCGCATAGAGACTATCCGGGAAGTAATCGAGGCCCCGACCGAGGACGTCGTGCAGCGTGCCGACGGTCACGAGTTCCGTTTCCCGGCCACCGCCTTTTGGCAGGCGCACGTGGGCGCGCCTGACGTGTACACCAGTCTCGCACGCGAGTGGCTTGCTGTGGAGGCGGGAGAAAGCAGTGCCGCAGATGAATCCGCGGTCGACGCAGTGGCTTGGGATCTCTATGGAGGGGTAGGGCTTTTCGTTCCTGCTCTGGCTGAGGCCACGGCGCCCCAGGGCGGACACACCACCGTGTTTTCTGTCGATTACTCGCCGGCGGCTGCGGCGGCACAGCCGGGTCTTGCAGCGTATGACGTGCACTTTCGCACCGACAAGGTGGAGCAGGTAGCGAGCCAATTGCCAAAGCCAACGACGGTGGTTTTGGATCCGCCGCGCACCGGTGCTGGCCGGGATGTGGTGGGCGCAATTGCTGAGGCAGCGCCGCAACGCGTTCTGCACATCGGATGCGATCCCGCTACCTTTGCCCGCGATATCGCCGCGTGGTCTGAGAGCGGCTACCGCATACTGCACTTAGCAATGGTGAATGCTTTTCCCGGAACGCACCACTTTGAAACCCTGGCGCTGTTGGTCCCCGCGGCACAGGTGGCATAGCTTTCGCTTCGAGTGCTGCCGGGGCAATGATTGACGTGTCACGTGTGTTAGCGGGTACGGTGGTAGAGAAGAAAACGATCGATGAAGGGGTTTAAGGCAAGCTCTATGGGCATTCTGGATTCCATTCAATCACCAGGCGATCTCAAAGCCCTGAGCAAGACGCAACTGGGTGAGCTCGCGGCGGAGATTCGCCAGCGCTTGATTGAGAAGGTGTCCGCTACCGGCGGTCACCTTGGCCCTAATTTGGGTGTTGTGGAGCTCACTGTGGCGATCCACCGCGTCTTCGATTCCCCGCGAGATCCCATCGTCTTTGACACCTCCCACCAGGCATATGTGCATAAGATGCTCACGGGCCGTGCCGATCAATTCGATACGCTGCGCCAGAAGGGCGGGTTGTCCGGCTACACGGACCGCGGGGAGTCTGAGCACGACTGGACGGAATCCTCCCACGCCTCGGCGTCACTGTCTACGGTGGACGGCCTGTCCAAGGCCTTCAAGATTCGCGGTGAATCGCACCGCAATGCCGTGGCGGTTGTCGGTGACGGCGCCCTGACGGGTGGCATGTGTTGGGAAGCGCTCAACAACATTTCTGCGGATAAAGACCGCAACGTTGTTATCATCGTGAATGACAATGGCCGCTCCTATTCACCGACCATCGGCGGACTCTCAGAGAACCTTGGGCGCATCCGCGCGCAGCATGGCTATGACGAGTTCATGGCGCTGGGCAAGAAGCGCCTGAAGTCCATGGGCTGGGTAGGTGAGCGCACCTTTGACGCTTTGCATGCGGTCAAGGAAGGCGTGAAGTCCACCGTCCTGCCCACCGAGATGTTCCCAGAACTGGGCATCAAATACATTGGTCCGATTAACGGACACGATATCGACGCCGTGGTCCGGGCACTGAGCTACGCCCGCGACTATGACGGCCCCATCATCGTGCATACGGTCACGGAGAAGGGCCACGGCTTCGCACCAGCGGTCAATGAGCCGAAGGACCAGATGCACTCCACAGGGGCTATCGATCCAGTCACCGGTGTGTCCAAAGGACAGAAGCAACCGGGATGGACTGCGGCCTTCTCCGAGGAACTCATCAAGGCCGGTCATGCCCGCGAGGATATTGTGGCGATAACCGCCGCTATGGCAGGCCCAACGGGATTAGCTCCATTCCAGGAGGAATTCCCAGAGCGCTTCTTCGATGTCGGAATTGCAGAACAACATGCCATGGCCTCTGCGTCAGGCCTGGCGCTGGCAGGTATGCACCCGGTGGTGGCGGTGTATTCAACCTTCCTCAACCGCGCAGTGGACCAAGTGGTCATGGACATCGCGTTGCTGAAGCTGCCCGTCACCATCGTTCTCGATCGCGCCGGTGTCACAGGATCCGATGGTCCCTCGCACAATGGTGTCTGGGACATGGCGCTGATGAGCATCGTCCCGGGTATGCGCATCGCCGCACCGCGCGATGGTGCCCGCTTAAGGGAGCTCTTCAACGAAGCAATCGCCATCGAGGATGGCCCGACGGTAGTGCGTTTCCCTAAGGGCAACCTGCTGGATGATTGTGAGGAGCTCGAGCGCCTCGATGATGGCGTCGATATCCTGCGTTATTCCGATGCTGCTGAATCAGCGGCCGAAGCAACGGATGTTCTGATCGTCTCCATCGGCGCCATGAGTGCTCGGTCCTTGGGGGCCGCCGAGCGGTTGGAAGCCGAAGGCTTCAACGTGACCGTCGTTGATCCGCGTTGGCCGGTTCCGGTCCCACAATCCATTATCGCGCTGGCTGCGGATCATGACCTCGTGGTCACGGTGGAGGACGGGATCCTGCGTGGCGGCGTGGGTTCCATGGTGGCCGAAGCACTCGATGCTGCCGATGTGGATACCCCTGTGCACCGACTCGGCGTGCCGGGCTGTTTCCCCAAGCACGCCAGCCGCGGTGAGGTTCTTGAGGAATTCGGGCTGACTCCGGAGGGAATCGCGGAGTCCGTCAGCGAGTGGGTAGCTGCTCGCAGCTAAGAACGCGGGCGAGTGGGCGCTACTGCTCTAGCCCGTGGCGCAAAAGCGGGGAGGCAAGCTCGATTTGCCACTCGCGCGCGCCCTGGGAGCGTAGGAAATCGGGGATATCCGCAGCATCTGTGATTTCCCCGGCGACGCCACCCTCTGGGCCACACGCCGCCCACACGGCCATGCGCAGCAGGCTGGGTTTGAGAATGAGCTCGTAGCTCATGCCGAGCTCATCGCCGAGGTCCTCGAAGTCACTACGGATTTCGGTGTAGAGCTGCCACAGTTCGGGGAACTCCCGGCTAAAAACTGATTTGGAAGGAACCGGGCGCGGGCTGCGCAGCACCTTCGGCCATTGCTGGCGCGGGCTGGCCAGTGCGGTTTCAACCGCGTCGAACCACCGCAAGGTCGCACCCCCGCGGCGTCGGGGAAAACCTTTGATTTGGTTGATTTCGCGTGGCGAGCGGGGCACGCGGCGAGCAATGTCCACCAACACGCGGTGCGGTAGTACTCGGTTGGGGGCCACGTCCTGTGTGCGCGCGATAGATTCGCGGCGCTGCCACAGTTCGCGAGCCACGGCGAGCTGTTCGCCGGAGCGAAGCGAGGACACGCCCTTGAGATCCCGCCACGAGCGGGGCTCGGGGCCCGTAATGCGCGCGTGGTCGTCGACTATCTTCTCAAACTCCTCATAGGCCCAGTCGAGCTTTTCCTCCTCCGCGAGGATATCGCGCAAAGTCACAGCGAGCTCATTGAGTAACTCCACGTCAAGCGCCGCATAATTGCGCCACGACCGGGGAATGGGGGTTTCGGACCAGTCGGAATCGCCGTAGCCTTTTTCCAATTGGACGTCGAAAAGCTCCAGCACCATTGCTGCCAAGTTGGGGTGGGCAAAGCCGGCGAAGCGGGCGGCCAGCTCGGTATCGAAGAGCCTGCCTGGGTACAAACCCAGCCAGGCAAGGCAAGGAAGATCGGAGGGGGCCGCATGGACGACCCATTCTTGGCCGTTGAGCGCCGGTGCTAAGGCCGCGCGGAGCTCAGCCCTGTGGTGTTCCGGGGCGAGCAAAAAAGTGCCCGCACCTTCTCGGCGAATTTGTACAAGGAACGCGCGATCGTCATAGCGGTAAGCTGACGCGCGTTCGGTGTCGATGGCGAAGGGGCCAGTTCCAGCTGTCAGGCGGTCGGCGGCGGCGTGAAATTCACGGGGAGAAAGCAGGACCTTTGGTGTTCCGTCAACCGGTACCTGGCGCAGTTCAGTCATGTTAGCGCCCGAGCTCCGCTACGCCTTCTGGAGGCAGCCCCGCGACGAGGGAAAGAACCTGCGCAAAAGCTTCCACGTGTGGGGCGAGATCTAAGCCGGCGGCGGTCCAGGAGGCGCGCATTTCTAGTTGGTAGGCGCGCGGCGGGCCGCCGATCTCGCCGAAACGAACCGAGGCGGTCGACGTGACGGTGCCGCCCAGGTTTGTATGGGTCGCCTCGCGCACGTCGAGGGATTCGGTAAGCCACTCCCAGGCGACGTCGGGAAGCAGCGGATCCCCAGCGACGGCATCGTCCAAGTCTGCTTGGATGTAGGCCACGAGGCGCATTGCGCCTTCCCAGGCCTCCTCAGCGCCGGGATCGTGGAGCAGGATGAGGCGGCCGAAGGCATCGCCGTCAGAGTCAGTGGGGATGTTGTCCCCGTGCTCGTTGCGCTCAACTTCCAAGCCGATGGCGTGGCTGAACGGCGCTAGCCGCTGCGGTGGGCGGATGGTGCCCAACGTGATTTCTGGGCGCAGCTGTGCGGCATGGAGGGAGTCAACGGCCGCCGTGAAGGCGGCCGGGGTGCTCGGCTCCGCAGGGCGCGAATCGGCGGGGGAGGCGGCGGCGCGATCGTGCAGGTTGGTCGGTGCCCCTGCGAGGTTGCGCGAAGAAACGTCGGAATTGCTCACGGGGAACAACGTATAAGCTCCGCCCTCGTGGCGGTGGAAGGCGCGCCGAAAGGCTAGTGGCGCGAGGGGTCGTCTCCAACTTATGATGGATGCGAAACTCTGTCGGTTGAAAGAAGGAGAAAGGCATGTCGAAGGTCAACTTTGCCGAGCTCAATAAGGTCCAGCGCTATTCGCAGCACGCGGTTTTTCAAGTAATCCCCGGTGCGCTGGGCACCGAGCGCGAGGAGATCGTGGCGCAGGCACAGAAGTTCTTCGCGGAATTGGAGGAAGCAGGCGTGGTTACCGTTCGCGGTATCTATGCTCTCTCCGGGATGCGGGAGAGCGCTGACTTCATGATCTGGTGGCACGCTGAAGAATTCGCCGACATCCAGAAGGCCTTCGCGGACTTCCGCCGCGAGACCGTCCTGGGCCAGGTTTCTGAGGTGACGTGGGTAGGAAATGCTTTGCACCGCCCGGCAGAGTTCAACAAGTCTCACCTGCCGTCCTTCATTATGGGCGAGGAGCCCGGTGAGTGGATTTCCGTCTACCCCTTCGTGCGCTCTTATGACTGGTACACCATGGATGAGGAAAAACGCCGCCGCATCCTCATGGAGCATGGCATGCAGGCACGTGATTATCCGGACGTACGCGCCAACACCGTGCCAGCCTTCGCGCTGGGTGACTACGAGTGGATCCTGGCCTTTGAGGCCCCGGAGCTGCACCGCATCGTGGACCTGATGTACCTCATGCGCTACACCGAGGCTCGTCACCACGTGCGCGAGGAGATTCCTTTCCACACCGGCCGCCGCGTGAAGGACGTGGCTGAGCTCATCGCGATCCTGCCTTAAGAACCGCGATAATTCGCGGTAGCTGCCGCGAAAAGCGCCGGAAGCCGGTTGAGGGTTTAGTCCTCGACCGGCTTTTCTTCTAGATCCAGGCAGATGGAATTGATGCAGTAGCGCAGGTCCGTCGGCGTATCGTAGCCCTCACCCTCGAAGACGTGGCCGAGGTGGGATTCACAGTTAGCGCACAGTACCTCGATGCGGCGCATGCCCAGTGAATTGTCTTCGCGCTCAATGATGGCGTCACCGGCCAAAGGGGAGAAGAAGGACGGCCAGCCGCAGTGTGACTCAAACTTTTCCGTGGAGCGGAAGAGCTCGGCACCACAGGCGCGGCAGGAGTACACGCCTTCGGTAGTCGTGTTGGTGTACTCGCCGACGTGCGGTGCTTCCGTTCCGGCCTCACGCAGAACGTGGTACTCCTCGGGGCTTAACCGCTTGCGCCATTCGGTATCTGCAATGAGCTTGAAATCAGTCATGCTGGGAGTTTATCGCTAGCTTGAGGCTTTGGGCTAGTGCCTCGCTCCGCGGACCACCAGCCGGCTACGGTGGTGGCGGTCACCACGATGAGCAGTCCCCACCCGATGGTGGCGATGAAGACGCTCATCCAGTGTGCGGCGGTGGGCATGCTTGTCGACGTCCACTCGAGCGGCGCTAAGAATAAAAATGCGGCCAACCATGCTCCCCATGTGTGGAAGACCGAGCGTGCAAGCATCACCGTAAACAGCATGGGGATAAGCCACATGGAGTAGTACTGCTGACCCAGGGAGGAAAGGAAGAAGATGCCGACCATGATGGCACCACTTGTGCTCAGCGCCCAGAAGGTGGGCTCGCTGTCGCGCCAGCGTAGAAGCCCGAGGATGGCCACTGCCGCAAGTACTGCGAAGAGCAACCAGATGGGGTAGTAGATAATGCCGGGGAGATCGAAGTAGGCGCGCACGCCCGGCCATGATGCGTTGGCATAATCGCGCGTTGTCGCAAGGTAGGGAAGAAGGTTGGCGCGGAAGCCTTCCACGCCCGGGACGATCGGCCAAGCAGCAAGGTTGCTCACTAGCGGTATAGCCACGCCCAAACCTAAGGTGAGCCAGCGCTTGCGCACTAAAGCGAGGAAGAGCAGCGGGGCAAATTGCGGCTTAACCAGAATCGCCAGACCGATGCACAGCCCGGCGGCCCATCCGTGTTTATCTAACAAGACCAGAAACGCCACCATGGCGAGTAGTAGCACGCCGTTGATATTGGTAAAGACCAACGTGTTGATGACTGATTCGGTAGCGAAGGCAGCAGCGATGCTGACTGGCCACAAGGGGCCGCGCAGGCTGTGGCCTACGAAGCGAGTCAGTAGGGCCAAGGCGGCGACGATGGCTGCGGCGTTGGCCAGGATGAAGGCGATGCGCGCGTGTTCCTCGGAAACAAGCCCCAAGGGGGATAGGAGGAGCGTTGCGCCCGGGTTGTATAGGTAGAGCGGCTCGACGAAGGAATAGTTCTGTTCGTAGACCGGGTTGCCCTCCCACAGGTTCCGGATTGCGCGGTAGACGGTGCCGAAATCATCGGTCACCGTGCCGTTGAAGGCGAGCACGAACACGCGATGGAAAACCAAGACTATGGCGGCGGGCCACGCGGCGGCCGTCCACAGTCGCGCGGAATCTGAGGTTGAGGGAGCCGGAGAAGTCACGGCAGCACAGTTTACGGTGTTTGGGTTCGTCGATAGCGCAGAAACACCGTGCTGTCGACAGCAGCAACGTTCTCCAACTCGAGCTTGAGCGCAGGGGAGGTGGCTTTGCCATCGACGACGGGCTTGTCGACGGAGGGCGATAGGTGCGGGTCGAGCGTCAAATAGAGCTTGTCTACAAGTCCTTCGGCGATAAAGGCGGAATACACGGAAGGGCCGCCCTCACAACTGATGCGGCGTGCGCCCTGGGCGCGAAGGGCAGCAATAGCCTCGCTCATGGTTCCGGTACCTGTGCTGATGACTTCGGCGCCGGCGTCGGCTAAGCGCCGTGCCTCGGGTGACGATGCGCGTTCCTCCGGGGTAAGCACGATGGGGCCTGCTGCAATGAAACCCTCGAACCCGGCAAAGTCAAGGGAGTGACTGAGTACGGCGAGCCGCGTGCTTGTCGACGGTCCGTACTCTTCCGACTTCACCGTGGCTGAGCCGACGACGGCAATGTCGGCCCACTCGCGCAGTGCGGCGAAGAGTTCACCGTCGGTGGCGTTGCCCATTGGCCCTGAGGTTCCATCGATGGTGGCGGAGCCGTGGAGCGTACTCACCGCAATCAAGCGGATTCCTTCTCGGTCGGGCCCCATGAGGTGGTTTATCAGAGCAGTGTCACTCATGGCGCCCCACGGTACCTGAAATGTCGACGACGGCTTAGGGCGTGGGATTGGCCGGAGCGTATGTGATCAGGCGCGTTGGAACCGCCATGTGCCGAAGCGCAGCGCAGAGGCTCCCCAATGCAATAGCAGGAGCACCAATAAAGCAAGGGACAACCGGTGCCAGCCTTCATTCCAGGAGCCAAGGCACAAAGTGCCGACAGGGAATGTGGAGCCCCACCAGCCTGGGCCATAAGGGGCCCACGCGACTACCGCTTGGTAAAAGCAATACATTGCGAATACTACGCAGGGCGCACCAATGATGAACACGATGATGCCGTAGAGGTGGGCGTCAAAAAGCAGCGTCGAGGCCGCCGTTGACTGTCCAACCACGCCGAGCGGGATCCATGCCGTACCCGCAGCCGCCTCGCGCGGCCTATCTTGACAGCGTACTAAAGACCAATAGCAATAAGCGAACAGCGGAATTGCGGTGATGAACGTGAGGAAGAAGCACAGCTCACCGGCATAGTGGTAGAACTGCCCGTGGTTCATAGCCAACTGACCTGCGGAGGTCGCCGCCACCATGGGAGAAACAAGTGCCAGGCCCCAAGGAAAAGCGGGCTTGTCGTAGAGGTGCGGCTGTTTGAACAACCCCCACAGCTGCCATAGGCAGACCACCACCGATAGCGGTGCACCAATCCACCAACTTGCCAACTGGAAGGCATCGCTTCCAGTCAACGCGGTCCATGCCGAGCCGCACGCCAGCAGGCCCATCGTGTACATGCCCCACGCAGCCATATTCTGGTGTCGAGGCGGTTCATTTCTCGCGCCCACGGTAAAAATCACCAGCAGAACAGCTGCGATAAGAGCAAAAACAATTTGGCCTACGCGTAGACCATGCAAACCCGACAAAGTTGACGCAATTGAGGTTCCCATCAAGGAGCCTGCCCAGACTGGGCCGTACTTTGGCAACTGCACATCTATCACCCTATGCCTGCACGTGTTGCTATTGAACCATTATGGAGTTATCGGGCAACTACGCGTGGGGGCAGATCCAATATCGTGCAGACTTTATTAACCATGCCGTGTCCCCAACGGGTTAAGCTATCGTGTCTGGCGTTCTTGGCCAGTTTCAGGAACAATGAAAAACACCCCTGGGTGAACAGCTAAATGCGGATTCATTTTCCACATAGTAACCACGCGGAGGCTTGTGTTATACGCTGCACGTCTTTAACCTGCAACTTTAATGGTGGTCCTAGCTGGGATTGAACCAGCGACCTTTCCGGTGTGAACGGAACGCTCTCCCACTGAGCTATAGAACCTCGGTGCAGCACTTAAGGTACACCGCGCGTATGGAAACCCCTAATCGACCAGCTCAACCGCGCTTTCATTTACTCTGCGTGCATTTATTCTGGTTGGTTGCTCGCGACTGTAAGGGTGTAGTGGCTACTCAGGGCTGTGCGAGAACGGATGGATCTTGGAGTTCTCCCGACAGTACTAGTGTGTTCCTAGTGCAATCATGCGCAATCACTGTAACTGCAGTCTCAATCACATTAATGTAATCCATGCGCTGTTGGATGGTTGGGGATTAGTGCTGTGGGCTGCGGATTTGGAAACTGGGGTGGCGCACGATAAAGTTTCTTCTCGCACCACGGCATACCAGCCGGTTACGTGCAATGCGGATGTAGCGCAGTTGGTAGCGCATCACCTTGCCAAGGTGAGGGTCGCGAGTTCGAGTCTCGTCATCCGCTCCAAGGCTTTCTTGATGCTAGAGGGATCCTCGAGCAAAAAGCCTTGATAAATGGATAAGCGCGATTAGCTCAGTGGGAGAGCGCTTCCCTGACACGGAAGAGGTCACTGGTTCAATCCCAGTATCGCGCACAAGGACTTAGTCCTAGAAACCGGGCCTGGTTTCGAATGCGGATGTAGCGCAGTTGGTAGCGCATCACCTTGCCAAGGTGAGGGTCGCGAGTTCGAGTCTCGTCATCCGCTCCAGCACATGTAGTGTGTGAGGCGGTATCGCCACGGTGGAATGGCCGAGTGGTGAGGCAACGGTCTGCAAAACCGTGCACACGGGTTCGATTCCCGTTTCCACCTCAAAAGCTGGCGCCCAACTTCGGGTGCTGTGAGCGCGTTTAGCTCAGCGGGAGAGCGCTTCCCTGACACGGAAGAGGTCACTGGTTCAATCCCAGTATCGCGCACAGGGAGTTCCTTACGGACTCCGTGACAAACTCCGGTTTGTCGCGCGGATGTAGCGCAGTTGGTAGCGCATCACCTTGCCAAGGTGAGGGTCGCGAGTTCGAGTCTCGTCATCCGCTCCACGTCGAGTGCCCCTCCACTATGGAGGGGCACTTTTCGTTTTCTTGTTTGCCGGGGTGTATGGCTAGGGGCGGTCCAGGGAACTTTTCCACTGCATGCAACGACTACTTGGTAACCTCGCACAATCCGTGCGGGGTAAGGATTGGCTCGAGGATCCCTCCCGGCGATAGGATGAGGGAACCTTCAACCAAAAGTTTCATCAGACCATCAAGGAGTTGTTCTGGACATGCAGCTGCGTCAGGTCACCACAGGGATTGCTGCCGGGGCAGCCTGCCTCGCGGTCGGGCTGTCCGCGCCACTAGCGGCGGCACATGACTCAGTCATAGGCGGCAACGTTGTGAGTGATACGCCGCTGGAGGAATTCCCCCGCGAAATCACGTTGGAATTCTCTGGTATTCCAAAGGACAACTTCAACACCTTTGCCGTGAGCGATAAGACAAGCGGCGACGTTCTCTTTGACGCAACCC
Source organism: Corynebacterium sp. MSK004 (assembly GCF_030232515.1). Lineage (NCBI taxonomy): Bacteria > Bacillati > Actinomycetota > Actinomycetes > Mycobacteriales > Corynebacteriaceae > Corynebacterium > Corynebacterium sp. MSK004. Next base: position 26,492 of record NZ_JASPKB010000010.1, read on the forward strand.
CGACCATTGACGGCCGAAACCTCACCGTCGAAGTCCCCCAGGACGTCGAGCCCGGTGATGGTGACTACCAAGTAGGTTTCCGCATTACGTCCTCCGATGGGCACTCCACACTCGGTTCCGTGCCATTTAGCGTGGCCTCCGGGGCTGGGGGAGATAAGACTGCAGATGCTTCTGCCGATGGTGCCAAGGAAAGCGACGATGCAGAAGAGTCTCAGGATCCCCTGAGTTCTTTGCCTACCGCGGCCAAATGGATCATTGGTGTAGGAGCAGTTCTCGTCGTCGGCGCAGCCCTTTTCGCCTTCGGAGCAAAGACCCGCCGTTCTGGCGGAGAAGACCCAGAAGGCTAAGCACCACACGGTTCTGATGATGCGAGAGTCAAACCGCATTTTATTTCACTACTGTTACTGCAGAAAGGCATGTCACATGCTGAATTCCCGTATTTTCCTCCGTGCTTCCGTGGTTGCCGTTGCGGCTGCCGGCCTTACACTGGCAAGCTGCTCGACGAGCGAGGAAGATTCCACCGCAGCCCCATCGAGCGCAGCAGCCAGCGCTGAGAAGGACAAGGAAGCAGCGACCAGTGGTTCGGCTTCTTCCTCCGCTGAGTCCGGTGTGACCTTCGAGGATGCTGTCGTGCGCGCCATGGAGAAGGATTCGGATATGACCGCGATCTTCGGCACACTCCACAACCACACGGACAAGGACATCAACGTGGTTGGCTTTACCTCTTCGGTGAAGGCGGAGCACTACGAGATCCATGAGGTCGTCGATGGCGTCATGCAGGAAAAAGAAGGTGGATTTGATCTGCCCGCTGGCGAATCCGTTGAGCTCGCACCGGGTAGCTTCCACTTCATGCTGATGGGTGTTACAGAGCCTGTTATGGCTGGCGAGACCGCCACACTGACGCTGGAGCTTAGCGATGGCTCCACGGTCGACCTGGGCGACATCCCCGTGCGTTCCATCGGTGCAGGCGACGAGAACTATGGCGATATGGGCGGCATGGATCACGGCGACGATATGGACCATGGCGACATGAAGCATGGTGATCACATGGACCACTCAGAGTCCGCAGACATGTCGGGCATGAAGACGGAAGAGCACGCTCACTAGAAAAGCGTTCTCTGGGCCAAGGTAGGCAAGTTATCGGTTCTCACGAGATAGGGAGACAACAACGATGAGCGGGTTCGAGGAACCTGTCAGCCGGCGTGGATTGCTCGCCGGAAGTGCTGTGGCTGCAAGCGCGGTAGCGCTCGCCGGTTGCGCGAAGGGGGAGGAGTCAGGGCAGTCTTCGGCGGAGTCTGCAGACGCTTCCCAAGCCGCGCAGGCCGGTGACGCCGGAAGCACCGGGCCGGAGCGCCGCGAGGAAACCATGGGTGGCGATATCGTCGCCTTCGATGGTAAGCATCAAGCAGGCATCCAAACCCCGGTCCAGGCCCACGTGGAATTGGTCGGCTTCAACCTGAAGAAGGAGACCACCGCACGCGGTGCGGCCGCACTCATGCGTCTGTGGACGGAGGACGCTCGCCGCCTGTGCACCGGCGAGAACCCGCTGGGCAGCCTCGAGCCTGAATTGTCTACCACCCCGGCAAACCTCACCGTCACGTGCGGTTGGGGAGAAGGATTCTTTGACACGGTGGGCGTCGCCAAGCCCAGCTGGCTGCGAGATATCCAGGACTTTGAACACGATGATTTGCGCCCTGAATGGGGGCAGACCGATATAGTCCTACAGATCTGCAGTGATGATGCCTTCACCGCGGCCTATGTACTGCGGCATATGACTCGTGCCGGTAAAGACTACGCCGACGTCGCGTGGATTCAACAGGGGTTTAGCCACGCTTATGGTTCCGCACCGAAGGGGACAACCGCGCGCAACCTTTTTGGGCAAAAAGACGGCACGGTCAACCCGCGAAGCGATGAAGATTTCAATGAGCAAGTGTGGATCGAGGACGGCCCCTTTGCCGGCGGCAGCGCCATGGTGGTTCGCCGCATCCACATGAACCTCGATACGTGGGAGCAACTTGATCGTGCTGCGCGTGAAAACGCTACGGGCCGAGCTCTCGATACCGGCGCACCTCTAGGTGGCAAGGACGAATTCGACGAGGTTGACCTGGACGCGCGAAACGAGTTTGGCCTCAAGGCCATTGATGAAAACTCGCATGTTGCCCGGGCGCATCCGCCGGCCGACTCTCCTCATCAGAAGCTGCTGCGCCGTCCGTATAACTACAACCTTCCGCCCTCCCCGGAGACCACCAAGCGTGGTGAACTCAGCAACGCTGGATTGATCTTCATTTGCTACCAGAAGGACCCTACGGCCCAGTTCGAGCCCATTCAGGCGCGCCTCGACAAAGCGGATCGCCTCAATGAGTGGATTACCCACATCGGCTCGGCCGTGTACTACATGCCGGCCGGAACTGAGGGCGAAACCTTTTGGGGCGAATCGCTCATCCGCAGTTAAGAGGGGTAGACTAAGCCGCTGTAACTTTCTCGTTGAGTGCTGCTCGGCCAGGTATGTCGAGCGGCGCGTGAGCGCAAAGGAGCGCAACAAGTCATGGCGGAAATGATTCCAGCAGTCCCGGTGAACTACGAGCCGATCACGGTCCCGGCCGGTACTGCCGTGGGAGCAGCGATGCGCGAGCATGAGCTGCCCAACAAGGGCCCCGAAGCTGTCGTCGTCGTCCGCGGCGCCGACGGTACTCTCTACGATCTCTCCCACACGCCGGACACTGACGCCGAGTTCACCCCGGTTGCTGCCTGCGAGGAAGACGGCCGCGCCGTTATTCGCCACTCCTGCGGGCACGTCATGGCCCAGGCCGTGCAGGCGGAGTTCCCCGGTACGAAGCTGGGTATCGGCCCGGCCATCGAGAACGGCTTCTACTTCGACTTCCAGACCGCAGAGCCCTTCACTCCGGAGGACCTTAAGGCCATTGAGAAGCGCATGAAGAAGATCATCAAGGGCGGCCAGCGCTTCGAGCGCCATGTCTACTCCTCCCCGGAGGAAGCGGAGCAGGCGCTTGCTGCCGAGCCATTTAAGCTCGAGCTGGTCCAGGACAAGGGCAACGTGGCCCCTGATTCCGATGAGGCTGCCGAGGTTGGTGCCGGAGACCTGACCCACTATGACAACGTGAACCCTCGCACCGGCGAGGTGGAGTGGTTTGACCTCTGCCGCGGTCCGCACGTGCCGACCACCAAGTACATCCCGGCATTCACCCTGACGCGTTCCTCTGCTGCCTACTGGCGCGGCGACCAGTCCAAGGCTGGCCTGCAGCGCATTTATGGCACCGCCTTCGAATCCAAGGAAGCACTTGAGTCCTACAAGACCATGGTGGAAGAGGCGGAAAAGCGCGACCACCGCCGTTTGGGTGCCGAGCTGGACCTGTTCTCCTTCCCGGATGAGATCGGTTCCGGTTTCCCGGTGTTCCACCCCAATGGCGCTACCGTGCGCATGGAGATGGAAGAGCACTCCCGCCGTCGTCACATCGCTGATGGCTACTCCTTCGTGTCCACCCCGCACCTGACCAAGGGAGACCTCTTCAAGAAGTCCGGCCACCTGGACTTCTACGCCGATGGCATGTTCCCGCCGATGCAGCTCGACGGCGAGTGGGATGAGGACGGTAATTGCACCAAGCAGCCGCAGGACTACTACGCCAAGCCGATGAACTGCCCGATGCACAACCTCATCTTCGCTTCTCGTGGCCGCTCTTACCGCGAGCTGCCGCTGCGCCTCTTCGAGTTCGGTACGGTGTACCGCTATGAAAAGTCCGGCGTTGTTCATGGTCTGACTCGCGCCCGTGGCTTCACCCAGGATGACTCCCACATCTACTGCACCCCTGAGCAGCTCGAAGATGAACTGACCAAGGTTCTGGAGTTCATCATTTCTCTGCTCAAGGACTACGGCTTGGACGACTTCTACCTGGAGCTGTCCACCAAGGATCCGAATAAGTACGTCGGTTCTGATGAGATTTGGGAGCGCTCGACGGCTATTCTGCAGTCCGTGGCGGAGAAGTCCGGTCTTGAGCTGGTTCCGGACCCGGCGGGCGCGGCCTTCTATGGCCCGAAGATTTCTGTCCAGGCTCGCGATGCCATTGGCCGTACCTGGCAGATGTCTACCGTGCAGCTGGACTTCAACCTGCCGGAGCGCTTCGAGCTGGAGTACACGGCGTCGGATGGCAGCAAGCAACGCCCGATCATGATTCACCGCGCGCTCTTCGGTTCCATTGAGCGCTTCTTCGGCGTGCTGCTGGAGCACTACGCCGGCGCCTTCCCGGCATGGCTGGCCCCGCACCAGGTGGTGGGCATCCCGGTGGCGGATACCTTCGCCCCGCACCTCGAGAAGGTATGCGCCGAGCTACGCTCCCGCGGCCTGCGCGCTGACGTCGATACTTCCGACGACCGCATGCAGAAGAAGATCCGCAACCACACCACTGGCAAGGTCCCGTTCATGTTGCTGGCGGGCGAGCGCGACGTTGAGGCAGACGCCGTGTCCTTCCGTTTCCTTGACGGCACGCAAGTTAACGGCGTGCCGGTGGAAGCTGCAGTCAACGTCATCGAGGCTTGGGTGCGTGAGCGCAACAACGATCAACCGACCAAGGAAACCATCGCCGAGCGTGTCTAGGTGCAGATGCATCTAGACAGAGCTGAGAAAGGGAGCACACACAGAGTGGGAGAGTACGTCGATACCGGCCTGGGAACCCCCGACCGCTTAGAGCGCCTGTGGGCGCCGTACCGTATGAGCTACATCAAGCGTGAGGGCGGCGCCGGCGACGTGCCAAAGGAAGCCCGTAACCCGTTCGTGGAGATCCCACAGATGTCGGACGAGGACGGGCTCATCGTTGCCCGCGGTGAGCTTGTCTATTGCGTGCTCAACCTTTATCCCTATAACGCCGGCCACATGATGGTCATCCCGTACCGCCAGGAATCTGAGCTGGAAAACCTCACCGAGGAGGAGTCCCGCGAGCTCTTCCAGTTCGCGCAGGCCGCCATCCGGGTTCTGAAGAAGGTGTCCGGCCCCGATGCCGTCAACGCCGGTTTTAACCTGGGGCGGGCCTCGGGCGGATCGGTGGGGCAGCACCTGCACATGCACATCGTTCCGCGTTGGAGCGGAGATTCAAACTTCATGACTATTGTGGATGGCGTTAAAGTGCTGCCGCAGCTCCTCAAAGACACCCGTTCCCTTCTTGCTCAGGGATGGGCGGAGCTCGCCGCCGAAGGAATCATCTCAGGAGAAGCGCATGCTTAGTGTTCACGGGCGCAAACCCGCCGCCGTGGTTGTGGTCCCGGTGGCCAAGCTCTTCCTCAAGATGGGCCTGACCCCGAATATCGTCACCATTGTGGGAACGATCGTCACCATTGCCATATCAGTCATCCTCATCCCACTTGATCACCTCTTTGCCGCCGCGCTGTTGTCGGGTCTCTTCGCGGCCTTCGACATGCTCGACGGCACGATGGCGCGCCTGACCACGGGTGGATCCAACTTCGGTGCTACTCTCGACGCCTCCTGCGACCGCATTACCGACGGTGCCTTGTTCGCGGCGATCGCTTACTGGATGGTGTACGTCGACAACGCTCACCCCATCAACTTCGCCGCCTGCATGGTGGTGCTGGTTAGTTCCCAGGTCATCTCTTATGTCAAGGCGCGCGGCGAGGCCTCCGGTTTCAAGATGATTGGCGGCCTCGTCGAGCGCCCAGAGCGCCTCATCCTAGGACTCGGCGGCGTGGGGTTGGAAGGCCTGGGCGTGCCTTATGCGCTGGAAGTCGCCCTGTGGCTGCTGGCTGTGGGGTCTATCTTCACCATTTACCAGCGCATGCGCCAAGCGGCGCGTCAGGACACCAAGGCGCGTTTTAAGAAGGAACTGAAGCACCTATAGCTCAATCCCCGCTCCCACCGGAAGGTACCGTGCCCCCGGCCCGCACAGAAAGGCTCCTGAACCGTGGCTCTACTGGATCGTGACCGGCTGACCGCCGCCGCGTACATCGCGTGCTGGAAGGTCGTGCGCTTCCTCCCGCAGCCTCTCGCTGCCTGGCTTTTCGAGCGGGGCGCGGACTGGGCTAGCGACAACGGCAAGGGCATGGAGCAGCTGCGCCAGAACTTGAGCCGGGTTGTGGGGCCCGAAAACGTCACGCAGGAGCTGGTGCGGAACTCGATGCGCTCCTACATGCGCTACTGGTTCGAGGCCTTCCGCTTGCCGGCCATCCACTCGGACCCTGATCTGCAGAAGCGGTTGTTGGCTGGCCTGCGCGGCAAGGAGTACTCGGATGCGTCGGTGGCATCCGGGCGCGGCGTGATTTTTGCGCTGCCGCACTCAGGAAACTGGGACATGGCGGGCGTCTTCTGCGTGGGCCACTATGGCGGCTTTACTACGGTGGCTGAGCGCTTGAAGCCGGAGGCGCTTTTCGACGCCTTCGTGGACTACCGCGAAAGTCTCGGATTCACTGTTCTGCCGCTGACCGGAGGTAGTTCGTCACCATTCCCGCGCCTCAAGGATGCCTTGGAACGAGGCGGGGTGGTGTGTTTGCTGTCCGAGCGTGATCTCACGCGCACCGGCGTGCCCGTAGACTTCATGGGCGAAGAAGCCAACGTTGCCGCCGGCCCCGCCCAACTCGCCATAGAAACAGGGGCGGCTCTCCACGTGGTGCACTCGTGGTTCGACCGCAAGGGCTGGGGGCTGTCCGTCGGCCCCGAGGTTGAGGTCACGACTCTTCAGGAGACGTGCCAGCGCCTCGCGGACGGCTTCGCAGAAAACATCCGGGCGCATCCGGAAGATTGGCACATGTTGCAACCGCACTGGAATGCGGACGTCGAGCGCCGGCGCGCTGCTCGCCACAAGAAGTAGAAAGGCAGAACACACTCCATGCGCATAGGTATTATCTGCCCCTATTCCTTCGACGAACCCGGCGGGGTTCAGGCCCACATCCTTGACCTAGCCACTGTCTTTATTGAGCAGGGGCACCACGTGGAGGTGCTGGGGCCGGCGTCGACAAGCACGCAGGTGCCCAGCTTTGTGCGCAAGGGTGGCTGGGCCGTGCCAATTACCTATAACGGCTCGGTGGCTCGCCTGTCTATCGGCCCGCACGTGCGCCGCAACATCAAGCGCTTCATTCGCGAAGGGAACTTCGACATCCTACACATCCACGAGCCGAATTCCCCGAGCTATTCCATGGCTGCGCTGGCAGCGGCACGTGGTCCTATTGTGGCGACGTACCATGCTTCGGCATCAAGCTCCGTGGCGCTGACCCTGGCCAAACCTTTCCTGCGCCCCTACCTGGAAAAGATCCGGGGAGGCATTGCGGTTTCAGAGATGGCTCGTCGCTGGCAGGTAGAGCAGTTGGGTGGTGACCCCGTGCTCATTCCCAATGGGGTAGATACCTCTGTGTATGCGCGCGAGCGTGCTCGTGCCGAGCACACGTCGAAAGACTCTGAGGTTGAGATCGTGTTCTTGGGGCGTCTCGATGAGCCGCGAAAGGGCCTGGACATTCTTCTTGAGGCCCTCACTCTGCTCCCAGAGAAAGTGCGGGTGACAGTCATGGGCGGCGGTCATCCGCGAAGCGTTCCGGGAGTCGACTTTGTGGGGCGCGTCAGCGATGCCGAGAAGGCAGCCATTTTGGGGCGCGCCGATATCTACGTGGCTCCCAACACCGGCGGCGAGAGCTTCGGCATCGTCCTGGTTGAGGCAATGGCAGCTGGCTGTGCAGTGGTGGCTTCGGATTTGGAGGCCTTCGCTGCAGTGTGCAATGCCGACTCGGAAGAACCTGCAGGTGCCTTGTTCAGAACCGGCGATGCCACGGACTTGGCGCGCGTGCTGCAGGATGTAGTGAAGGATACGGACAAGCGACAGGCCTTGATCAAGGCAGGAGTGGAGCGCGCCCGCGAATACGATTGGGATCATGTTGCCGCTGCCGTCATGCGCGTGTACGAGACGGTGGCGGATGGCACGAAGGTGCGGGTGTCTTAAATGCCGATTGAAGTTGTCATTGCTCTTGCCGTCCTCCTCATGCTGGGGATGTGGGCGCTCTATACGGCGCAGCGACTGAACTCCCTCCATATCCGCACCGACGCAGCCCTGGCTCAGCTTGAGGCCACGCTGGATCGCCGCGCGGCGGTGGTTAGCGCCCTAGCTCCCGAGCTCGAGGGCATTGCGGCGCGCGCAGAGGCGACGGAGCTTGCACAGGGGAGTTTCGATGAACGGGCCACCCGGGAGCGTGAGCTGTCGGCGGCCATCGCGCAGCGCTTTGAAGCGCGCCCAGCCGTGCTTGCCGACGCCGAAGGGCGCATCCACTTAGCTCACCGCTTCTACAACGAGGCGGTCAGCGATACCCGCGCGCTGCGCCTGCGCCCGGCCGTCAAGCTGCTGCGCTTGGGAGGCACGGCGAAGCTGCCGGAGTATTTCGAGCTGAGTCAAATTGAGGTGTGATCCACCTGGGACTGTTGAGCCCGCGCCACGCGGGACTCGAGGGAGTACCAGTACAGAGCAAAAGCGGTCATCGCCAAGATAAGGAGGTTGCGCAACACGAGTGCGTACACCGGGTTGAGGTTTTCGCCCACAAAGAACCAGATGTAGTCATAGCCATAGGGATAGATGACGGTTCCCAGGGCAGCTGTTCCCACGGCGAGTACCGCCATGATGGCGCGCACCCCAGCGATATTAGCGGCCTTGTTTCGGTAGGAAGCAGACTCCACGGGGACGGGGGAGCGGAGAGCCACCGCAAGAATCGGCCCAAGCCACACGATATATTGCGGAGAAAAGACCTTATTCGTCGCCATAAGCAGCAGGATTGCCGCGATGAAGAAAACAAGTGTGGAGCGTGGGCTCCAGCCGCCGCGCAGAAAGTGAGCGAGCGCTACTGCAATGATCCAGAGGAGCGCGGCACCCATCGCGATGGTGCTCACAGTAATCGCCGTATCGACACCAGGCCCGGAGATCTCAAAGCTTTTCGACGTTGCGTATTCCATCGTCCACACCCCAGGCTGGTGATGGGCTTGGTAGACGAACCAGGTGGCGGCTAGAGATTCAATCTGGAGGCCGCGTTGACCTTGATACGTCAGAGGAGAGAGCAACCTATCCACACCGGCTATCGCAGCTACACTGAGGCAGAGGGCGGCGAGGCTTCCGAAAAAAGCGGACAGCCGCTGCCAAGTACCACGAGAGGTTGCGCGTCCGACGAGCCCGGCAGCGAGGACTCCGGGCCACAGCTTGGCTGCGGTGGCCCAGGCCAACAAAGCCGAGGCAAGACGGGGGCGGGTGGCCAGAAGTGCGCCCGCACCGGCGACGAGCAAGGCGGGATAGAGGTCTAGCCGCCACGCGAAAACGTGGCCTGCCGCGGTGCCGAAAAACACCCAAAACCATCCGGCGCTATACGCTGCGGGGTTGTCGCGGTGATGGCGCAGGAGGAGGGCGAGGAAGGTGGCGTCGGCAAGCAGCACCATGGCTGTAAAACCGATGGCATAGCGCTCAAAGTCGTATCCAGTAAGCCACGCGAGCAGGACGCTGGGCCAGGTTCCGACCTGCGGATACTCCGTCATGTCTTGAGGATTATCGCCAAAGACGCCCTCGAGGTAATACCGAACGTCTCCGAGCGGGTCCGTGTCGTTGACGAGCATGTAAACGAGGAGAAGGCGCGCCAGGACCCAGCCTGCCCAAATGCTTGGAGTTTTAGCGATTATTTTCAATGGCGGACTCTACGTCAACGGGTGGTCCCAACATGAGCAGGATGCTAAACACAACGGCGACGACGAGTAGCGCGATGAGCGCGCTGCGCACCGGGTGGCGGATGACCTGTGCCAAAACCGAATCGAAGAAGCCGTGTGGCTGTGCGTCGTCGGCAAAGCGCCACGGCCCATCAACGAGTCCGCGCCGAGATACCCAGACCGCAAAGGGCAGCGCCGCGAAGGGGATGACGGTCACTACCAGGCCCAGGATTCCAACCCCCACCGGCCAGCGGTTGTTGATCCACACCAGGGCCGTCATGAGCAGGAAGCAGAGGAAGCCGAAGCCGTGGATGCCACCTGCAATCGGTGTGAGCGCCTCGGTGGTGCCGGAGTACTTGAGGATCATGGAGAGGATCAGCAGACCCCACGTGATCATTTCTAGGTAGGCGGCCACGCGGTGCACGCTGTGCGGGGTGGTTGAACTCATGCGGAACATAGTACGCAACTCCCAGGAGCAGATCAGCTCGTGAGTAGGATGGTCGGAGTGAGTGTGGCGGGCGCCATAACGGCGATGGAAATGGAGTAAAGATGGCATCGGTGGCTCAAGCAGTCGACATCGAGCGGATTGGCGATGACGAATTTCGCGCCCCCGCGGTTCCCTCGCTCATCGCTCGCACCTTTGGGGGACAAACCATGGCGCAAGCGCTTCGGGCGGCGCAGCTCACCGTTGATGACAAGTTGGCGCACTCCATGCACTGCTACTTCGTGGGGCCTGGTGACTCCAGTGCGCCCACAACCATCCGCGTGGAGCGGATACGGGATGGCCGCTCTTTTGCGCATCGCCATGTGCGCGTCTACCAAAAGGACCGCATGATCTTCATGCTCAGCGCTGGTTTCCACGCGTCAGGCGATGTTGGCCCGGAACATCAGGCAGGCATGCCGCAGGTGCCGCCGCCGGAGAGCATTACAGAATCCCCGTACTCCACCCGGATCATCTTGAAGGAGTGGGAAGACTGGGACGTGAGGCTGGTCCCCGACGCATCCCGCGATGCCGTCGCCGCGGAAACCACAGGCGCTGGGTTTCGAAATATCTGGTTCCGTAACACGGGTGCCTTGCTTGCCGACGCCCCCGATCCGTCCCTCCATCAAGCGGCGCTGCTCTACATGTCCGACATGACATTGATTCGCTCAGCGCTGCTCCCGCACCAAGGGGAGAGGATCCAACTAGCCAGCTTGGATCATTCATTGTGGTTCTTGCGTCCGGTCCGGGTCGATGAATGGATGTTGTACTCACAGTCGAGTCCCTCAGCACAGACCGGGACTGGTCTTGCACAGGGCAAGATATACAACCAACGCGGGGAGCTACTGGCGGTGGCCATGCAGGAGGGGCTGACGCGGACCATGCATCCTGAAAGTGAAGGCACCAGCGCCAACGGCAATTGGCAAAATGTGTGATGCTACAGCGAACCGACAGTTAGGAATGAGGCTTCCACGCGTACCCCTGTGCGGAGGTACGTGGCGTGAGGCCGTATAATTGCACCAGTTTCTAGCAATTTATTGCACAGCCATATCGAAAGGGATGACATGTCAGGCCACTCCAAATGGGCAACGACTAAGCACAAGAAGGCTGCCAACGATGCCAAGCGCGGCAAGGAATTTGCCAAGCTGATTAAGAATATCGAGGTGGCGGCCCGCACAGGCGGCGGCGACCCGGCGGCGAATCCCACCCTCGATGACATGATTAAGAAGGCCAAGAAGGCCTCCGTTCCGAACGACAACATTGAGCGTGCCCGCAAGCGCGGTTCCGGCGAAGAGGCCGGCGGCGCAGATTGGGAGACCATCATGTACGAGGGCTACGGCCCCAACGGTGTGGCCATGCTCATCGAGTGCCTGACGGATAACCGCAACCGCGCAGCCACCGACGTTCGTACCGCGATGTCCAAGAACGGCGGCAACCTCGGCGAGTCCGGTTCCGTCGCGTACATGTTCTCCCGCACCGGCTTGGTCATGGTGGAGAAGGGTGAGCTTAGCGAAGATGACATCCTGCTCGCTGTGCTGGAAGCTGGCGCCGAGGAGGTCAACGACAACGGCGAGAAGTTCGAGATCACCTGTGCACCGGGTGATGTTCCGGCCGTGCGCGAGGCCCTTGTTGCTGCTGACATCGAAGTTGATGACACCGACACCGATTTCCGCGCGTCCGTTGAGGTTCCGCTGCAGGCAAATGATGCCCGCAAGATCTTCCGCCTCATCGATGCGCTTGAGGATTCGGACGATGTCCAGAACGTCTACACCAACATGGACCTCAGCGATGAGGTTCTCGCCGAGCTCGACGAGGACTAAGGGCTTCTAGCTGAGCTTAAGGCCTTCCAGGCCATGTACCGTCACCGTCTCTGATAACGGCGCGCGCCCCGGGGCAGTCTTGAACACAGGGCTGGATTCATCGGCCACGCCGAAGGTGAGGGCGGTGACGAGCTTGTACTCCTCGTCCACCCCGAGGAATTCACGGACCGTGGGCGCGAGGAGTGAAATCATGCCCTGTGGGACACCGTGGTAGCCGTGTGCCTGCAGCGAGAGCAAAAAGTTCTCAGCATAGGTGCCTTGATCGAAGGCAGCGCGAATGCGATCACCCAGCGGTGGAATGAAAAGCAGCGCCGCGTGCGGGGCTCCGAAGAAACGAAGGTTTTCGCGGATGAACTCCGTGCGCGCCTCTTTATCCTCGCGCGCAATGCTGAGCAGCCCGTACATCTTGGCGGCGAGCTGCTGCGAGCGTTGCGGGTGGACTCCCTGACCATAGTCAATCGTGAAGTCTGGATTAATTCCGTTCTTATCGAACTCCGCGATCAGCGCGGCGCTTAATTCTTTCAAAGCAGCGCCGCCCACGAGGTGTACGTTCCACGGTTGAGTGTTGGAATTGGAAGGCGCGGATTGGGCGTCGATAAGCACCTGCTCGATGACATCAGTGGGGATGGGATCCGGCAGGAACGCCCGCGGGGAATGACGGGATCGGATAAAGCCTGAATAGTCATTTGGTTGTTGAGACATGCGCGCCACTCTACCCGCGGTGATGAAGAGGAAACAGATGGGATGGGCCTGACTGATTTGGCAGGCATCGTTCGCAGGGCGCTGATTGCGCTAGAACACATGTGTGTACACTATGCCCCAGGCAAGTGAGTTCATCAGTAGGGCGAGGAGGCGGCCGTGAATTTGGAAGGGCTGCGCGTCATGGGTATTGATCCTGGATTGACGCGCTGCGGCCTGTCCGTTGTCCAAGCAGGACGTGGGCGCGCGGTTATTCCCATCGCAGTAGGTGTCGTGCGCACCCCCAGTGACAAAGAGTTGGGGGAACGCCTGAAGCGGCTATCTGTGGCGGTGAGGGAATGGATGGATGACTACCAGCCGCATGTCGTGGCGCTCGAGCGCGTATTCGAACGCGGCCAAGTGTCAACCGTCATGCAGACCGCTCATGCCGTCGGAGTCTTGGTGCTCGCGGCAGCAGAGCGCGATATTCCTGTGCACATGTACACGCCCTCCGAGGTGAAGAAGGCGATTTCAGGAAATGGGCGCGCTGACAAGAAACAGATGACAGCCATGATTACCCGTATCTTGGGGCTGAGTGAGGCCCCCAAGCCGGCTGATGCGGCGGATGCTTTGGCCCTTGCGGTCTGTCACTGCTGGCGTGCTCCAGCGCTGGCATGGATGAGTGGCGGTGACACGAGCGCCGGCATAGGGGCGGGCGCACGAACAAGCGGGGTACGGGGTTCTTCACCGCGTACCGCGTCTGTCTCTCGCGCGGCAAAGTCAACCTCTTAAGCTAACTGGCATAACCCTTCGAACCAAGGAATTTTTATTTAATGATTGCATCTCTGCGCGGAACAGTCCTCGACATCCAGCTTGATCACGCCGTGCTCGAATGTGCCGGCGTGGGCTATAAGGTCCTTGCCACCCCGGCCACGTTGGGGACGCTCCAGCGCGGTGAAGAGGCCAGGGTTATGACTACGCTCGTGGTGAAGGAAGACTCGATGACGCTGTATGGCTTCACGAGCCACGAGGACCGCGACATGTTCCACGTGCTCCAGACGGTCTCTGGGTTGGGGCCAAAACTGGCCTTGGCCGCCCTGTCGGTGATGAGCGCCGGCGATTTAGCTCAGGCGATTGCGGGGGAGGAGACAGCACGCCTGCAAAAGATTCCGGGTGTGGGCAAACGAGTTGCACAACGATTGATTCTTGAGCTCAAGGACAAGGTTCAAGCTTTTGCTTCTGTGGATGGCGGCGATTCTTCGGTTGCTGCGCAGACCGCGTCCGGACCGGTTGTTGAGGATGTTGTTGAGGCGCTCGTCGGGTTGGGCTTTACGGACAAAATGGCCCGCCCCGTGGTGGAATCAGTTGTGGCTGAAAAACCTGAGGCGGCGACACCAGTGGTGCTGCGCGCAGCACTCAGCAAGCTGGGGTCCAAGAAATAGGGGAGAGTGGGTGACATGTCAGACGTAGAACGCACAGAATTCTCACTGCCGGACGGGGTGGAGCTTAACTCTCCACTCCAGCGCAACCAGGATATGGATGCCACCGAGCAACAGGGCGAGCACGATATTGAGCGCTCGTTGCGTCCGAAGTCGCTCGGCGAGTTCATTGGCCAGCCTAAGGTGCGCGAGCAGCTATCCCTTGTGCTTAATGGAGCGAAAAATCGCGGCGTAACGCCAGATCACGTGTTGCTATCCGGCCCTCCCGGACTGGGCAAGACGACGATGGCGATGATCATCGCCCAAGAGCTGGGAAGCTCGCTTCGTATGACCTCGGGGCCTGCTCTGGAGCGAGCAGGTGACCTGGCAGCGATGTTGTCGAATTTGATGGAGGGCGATGTGCTCTTCATCGACGAGATTCACCGCATCGCCCGCCCGGCTGAAGAAATGCTCTACATGGCGATGGAGGATTTCCGTATTGACGTCATCGTGGGCAAGGGCCCAGGGGCTACCTCTATCCCGTTGGAAATTCCGCCTTTTACCCTGGTGGGGGCGACTACTCGCGCCGGAATGCTGACCGGGCCGTTGCGTGATCGCTTCGGGTTCACCGCGCAAATGGAGTACTACGATACCGAGGACCTCACCCAGGTCATCACCCGCGCAGCGCGAATCTTGGAGGTTGACATTGACCAAGATGCTGCGGTGGAGATTGGATCTCGGTCGCGCGGAACTCCGCGAATTGCCAACCGCCTCCTGCGCCGGGTCCGTGACTACGCCGAGGTCAATGGGGATGGTCACATCAACGTTGGCGCAGCACAAGCAGCGCTGCGGGTTTTTGACGTGGACGAACGTGGGCTGGACCGCCTTGACCGTGCGGTGCTCGAGGCTCTCATTAAAGGGCACGGCGGTGGCCCCGTGGGTGTCAATACTCTGGCCATCGCGGTGGGCGAGGAGCCGTCGACAGTGGAGGAGGTGTGCGAGCCCTACCTCGTGCGCGCGGGGATGATCTCGCGAACGGGCAGAGGTCGTGTTGCGACTGCGGCGGCATGGCACCACCTAGGCCTTGAGGCACCCGAGGGAACGGTGGGCGGGACCCTCTTCTAATTGGCCCGGAGACGGGGAGGTCTGGCACACTGGCCACTTATGAACGGAACCCAGATTCTTCTACTCCTCGTACTCGCAATTCTCGTTATCTTGCCGAGCTTTATGTCAATGCGCGCTCAGCGCAAGCGCCAGGCGCAGATGCAAGAATTGCAGTCTTCCTTGAAGCCTGGCCAAGAGGTGATTACCGCCGGCGGCCTGCACGGCACCGTGGTGGAAGCCGGTAAGCAGCAGGTTGATTTGCGCGTTAAAGACGGCACCGTGATTACCTTCGACACGATGGCTATCGTGCGAACTGCTGAGCAGGCTGGCACGGTCAACGATGCGCCGGCTGAGGCGGAGGGCGACAACGACGAACGCTTCCCGAAGCTCTAATTCAAGTTGCGCTCGTCACATGCGGGCGCCTCACCTTAAGCCTGTTAAGGAAAACCGCGGTCCATGACGTACGATGGTGGACTGTGCTCTAGTCATGGTGGCGTCATGGCGCTCAATCGCGTCGTGGAGATAGCTACCATGACCTATGATTTTTAGCCCTGTTCCACACAACACAGGAGAACTTTGTGTCCGCTTCGAAACGTGGTGGCGTTAGCAGCCGTCAACGGCAATGGCCTAAGCGCGCGATAGCGCTGTTTGCGCTCATTGTCATCGTGATTTACGCACTGATATTTCTGACCGGTGATAAGTCACCAACCCCAAAGCTCGGCATTGATCTGCAGGGTGGTACTCGCGTAACCCTGGTTCCGCAGGGTGAGGACCCAACCCAGGAGCAGCTGCAGCAGGCGCGCACCATCCTCGAGCAGCGTGTGAACGGCATGGGTGTTTCGGGCTCTGAGGTCGTCATCAGTGGATCCAGCTTGGTGATTACTGTTCCGGGCGAAGATGCGTCCCAGGCGCAGGCAGTGGGTCAAACCTCTCAGCTGCTGTTCCGCCCGGTGGGCGAGCAGCCCATGCCGGATATGGACAAGCTTGAGAAGTCCATGACTGATACGGCTAACCGCTGGGTCAAGTACGGAGTCGTGACGCCAGAGCAGGCCAATAAGGCGCTGGCCTCCATTCACGATGCGCTCAGCCAGAACGCAGATGCAGCCGCCCAAGGCGGGGAGAAGAAGGACGAAAAGAAGACCCCGGCTCCTACTGTGAGCGAGAAGCCGCTTCCGGCCCCGGCGAACTCTCTCGAGGAATCTGAGCGCCGCGATAAGGTTAATGAGGTTCTGCTTAAGGACCGCCAGTCTGAGGATCCCACCCAACAAACGGCAGCATTGGGCTTGATGACGTGTGACGCGGAATCCGACCCACTGGCCGGAACCGATGACCCAGCAAAGCCGTTGGTGGCTTGCGATTACTCTAATCAGCAGCCCTACCTGCTCAAGCCAGCTCCGCTTCTGGACGGTATTGAGGATCCGAACGGAACCCGCCTGACTGGTAACGAGATCGATAGCAACGCTCCGATTCAGGGCGGCCTGAATTCCCAGACCGGCCAGATGGAGATCAGCTTCGCTTTCAAGACCGGCGATGGTCCCAATGGCTCGCAGACGTGGTCCACCTTGACACAGGAGTACCTGCAAAAGCAGGTGGCCATTACCCTCGATTCCGGCGTGATTTCTGCTCCGGTAATCCAGGGCGCGACCCCGGTTGGTGCTGCTACCTCCATCACGGGTGATTTCTCCCAGGAGGAAGCACAGAACCTGGCAAATAACCTGCGTTATGGTGCGCTCCCGCTGTCCTTTACCGGCGCCAATGGCGAGCCGGGCGGAACGGTCGAGACCGTGCCGCCGTCACTGGGCAAGGCCGCCCTTGAGGCAGCACTCATCGCCGGCATCGTCGGCCTGATTCTGGTTTCGCTGTACTCCATCTACTATTTCCGCGCTCTGTCTTCGGTGGCGCTGTTGGTGCTCGTCACCACCTGCGTCATGCTGTACGGTGCCCTGGTCCTGCTGGGTCGGTGGATTGGCTACTCGCTTGATCTTTCTGGCATGGCGGGCTTGATCATTGGTATTGGTGCCACGGCCGACTCCTTCGTTGTCTACTACGAACGTATGAAGGATGAGATCCTGGGCGGGCGCACATTCCGGTCTGCCACCCGCACGGGTTGGGAGCGCTCGCGGGCAACGATTGTCACGGGTAAGGCCGTGACGCTTATCGGCTCCGTCGTGGTGTACTTCCTTTCTATTGGCGCCGTCAAGGGCTTTGCCTTCACCATGGGCTTGACCACCATCTTCGACCTCATCGTTTCCTTCCTGATCATGGCGCCGCTGATGCAGCTCCTTGGCAGCCGCCCAGCTTTTGCCAAACCGTCGATGAACGGCCTCGGCGGCATCTACAACCTCGTGGAGGAGCGCCGCGAACGCGGCTTTTATGCCAAACCGGCCAAGAAACCCGTCGCTACTGCAACGGATGAGGAGAAGTAATCATGGCTGTCGAAACTACTAACCGCAAGATTTCCCGCTTTGACCGTCTCTACGTGGACGGCAGTGGATTTGACTTCGTAGGTCGGGCTAAGACCTGGTACACCATCGCCGGTGTGCTGCTCATCGCCTCCATCCTGGCTATTGCACTTCGTGGCTTCAATCTCTCTCTGGACTTTGAGGGAGGCACGAAGCTCAACATGCCGGCGGGGGATCTGTCCACCGAACAGGTAGAGGAAACCTTTACGGAGGCGACCGGTGTTACCCCAGAGCTGGTGCAGATCGTGGGCGCGGGTTCCTCGGAGACGCTGGAAATCACCTCCGAGCGTCTGAGCCAGGATGAGGTTAATCAGGCCCGCCAAGCCATCTTTGAGAAGTATCAGGTCAAGGATGACAACGGTAAGCCGAGCCCGGATGCGATCGGTTCTTCGACGGTGTCGGAATCGTGGGGCTCGTCGATTACCAAGCGCATGGTCATTGCGATGGCCGTATTCCTCGTGCTGGCCACCATTTACGTGGCGGTCCGCCTGCAGCGGGACATGGCCTTTGCGGCAATTCTTGCCCTCATTTTTGACGGTGTGTTCATTGCCGGTATCTATGCGCTCTTTGGCATCGAGGTGTCCCCGGCAGTCATCATTGGTCTGCTGACGGTGCTGACCTTCTCCCTCTACGACTCCGTCATTGTCTTTGACAAGGTGGACGAGAATACGACGGGATTGGAAGGCCAGCGCAAGAAGACCTATGCGGAGCTCACCAACTTGGCCATTAACCAGACGGTGATGCGCTCGATCTCCACGTCTATTATCTCGGCCCTTCCGATCATCGCTCTGTTCGTTGTCGCCGTATGGCTGATGGGTATCGGCACACTGCGAGATCTTGCTCTTGTGCAGTTCATTGGCGTTATCGAGGGCGTATTCTCCTCAATCTTCCTCGCTACGACGCTTCTGGTGACTTTGTCGAACCAGCGAAAGAGCGTGAAAAAGCACAACGCCGTGGTTGCCGCCTACCGTGCGGAGGGCGAGCCTACGAAGGCAGGCGAAGGCGATGATGAGACGAAGGCTACGCGCACCGTCGTTTCCCCATCCGCGGCTTCGCATTCTGAGCCCGAGTCACGCACTGACGAGTCGGGTGGGGCGTCCTGGCGCCCCGGGCGTTAAGCCGTGCGTACATCTCCAGTCGCGGCACTGCTGGCCCTGGCCCTCACCGTGACAGCGTGCGGCTCTACTGAGGAGGGTGCGGGGGAGGACTCTTCGGCATCACGTTTCGCGGTGCTGAGCGATTCCCCCCTTGCTACCAGTAACGCAGCCTCCGCGTGGGGCGATGCCGTCGGGGCTGCCCAGCTAGCAAGCCGCGTCTATCCTGCGCTGTACGTACCGGGCCCAGCCGGGCAGATGGTGCCCAACTCAGATCTTGCTCACGCGGAGTATTTCGCTCCCGACGGCGATGAGACCGGGGCACACGTGGACTTCACGCTGACGGAGCAGGCTCGCTTCGCCGACGGTGAGGCAGTGACCTGTGACGATTACCTCTTGGCCTACACTGCTGGCCAGTTGAGTGAGACCTTTGGCTCCCACCTTCCGCTGATGGAAGAGGTCAGCGGAGTGGAATGCGCGCCTCACAGCAAGAAATTTACCGTGTGGTTTACGCCCGATGCGGGGTCGCGGTGGCGCTACTTGTTTGGCCCCGGCACGGTTCTCCCAGCGCACGTGATGGCTAAGCGGGCGGGGATGAGCGTCGAAGAGCTTAACGCGGCGCTTCATACTCAGGACATGGCAACGTTGCAACCAGTGGCGGAGGCTTGGCGCGATGGCTTTTCGACGGAACCGGGGCGTTTTGACCCGGACATGCAGGTTTCTTTCGGGCCATATCAGATTGACCGCGTCGAGGATGATGGCTCAATCGTTCTGACGGCGAATGACAACTACTACGGCGACAAGCCAGCCGTGCGTGAAGTAGTCATGTTGCCCAGCAGCGCGGATGCGGCAGCGTTTGTAGCCTCAGATGAGCTTCGCGTTGCAGAGTCGCCCACGGCTTCACCCTCGTGGTTGGACCGCAATGCCGAGGGGAAGCCGGTGGACGTGACATCCGTAGCGGGTAGCCTGACCGACACTCTGGTCTTCTCGGAGGCTGGGATTTTTGCCCAGCCGTGGGCACGCGCCGCATTCGCCGCGTGCGTGGATACGGAGCGCTTGGCACAGGCCTCCTCCAAGGAATCAGGCGTGGATGTTCCTGCCGTCACCGTGCGCACGGTGCGCAACGATGATCCAGTTGCGGCCCAGATGGCCTCGCTAACAACAGTCCCCGTCGACAACGCAGCTGCGTCGGGTCTGTCCGGTTACATCATCGGCGTAGGCTACCTCGCTCCCAACCCTCGCTATAAGGCAATGGTTGAGCAGTTGCGCGCGGCCTGCGAGCCCGCAGGAATCACCGTGGAAGACCGCTCCGGAGACCGTGTTTCCCGCGAGCAATTGTCCGCGGATCCCGCGACTGGCCTGCCGGAGATCGACGTATACCTTGGGGCAGTAGATCCGATGCGTGAGCATTCCGCTCCCGCCTCCAGCGTGAAGAATGCGTCGGCATTGCGCACGTTGGAACAGGATTTGTGGGAGGAATTGCCGTCTATTCCCATCTCTGCGCAGCCCCGGACCTTTATCACTGACCGCGCTGTGACAGGCGTGGTGCCCTACACTGGCCCTGCGGGTATCGGGTGGAACCTCGACCGTTGGAGCTATACCCCACAAACAGCAACCGAAACTAAGGAAGAGTCGTGAGCGAGATTTACGTCGCAGCAGCACAAGCCTTGAAGGATAAGGTCCGCCTTGTCCAAGACTTCCCGGAGGAGGGAATCCTGTTTGAGGACCTGACCCCGGTATTGGCAGATGCGGAGTCCTTCGCCGCCGTGGTCGATGGCTTGGCTGAGGCCTGCAAGGAGCTCGGTGCCGATTTGGTCGGTGGCCTCGATGCGCGCGGGTTCCTTCTTGGTTCCGCCGTTGCCTACAAGTTGGGGGTGGGAATTCTCGCCATCCGCAAGAAGGGCAAGCTTCCGCCACCCGTGTTGACCCAGGAATATGAGCTGGAGTACGGCACGGCAGCGCTGGAGATCCCAAACAGTGGTATTGACATTAAGGGCAAGCGCATCGTGCTTGTCGACGACGTCCTCGCTACCGGCGGCACGCTCCACGGAGCCGCATTGCTGCTGGAATCAGCGGGCGCGGAAGTAGCGGGCAACGTCGTGGTTCTGGAGGTCAATGGACTCCAAGGACGTGAGCGACTGCAAGGTTCCCCACTGATTGTGCTCAATCAGATGGGAGCAAAGGACTAAGGTTGTATGCCTAAGCTACTTCGCGGAGGCAGACATGACGACTGAAAAGCAGGACAAGACTGCGTGGCGGCCGGGCAGTGTGCGCGGCATGTCCGCCCGCTTGGCGCGCTCGCTGACGGGCGGTCGCGTAAAGATCAATCCGGCGCTGGACCCGTTGATGTCTATCCACCGGGAGTTTCACCCGAAGGCAGACGCGGAGCTTCTCAACAAGGCCTATGCGATGGCGGAGCGGCTGCACGAGGGCGTATTCCGCAAGTCCGGCGAGCCTTACATTACGCATCCACTCGCGGTGGCAACCATCGCGGCGGAGATTGGTATGGACACCACGACCGTTGCGGCGGCCTTGTTGCACGACACAGTGGAAGACACCGATTATTCTCTCGAGGATCTCACTCGTGATTTTGGGCCGGAGGTGGCCCGACTTGTCGACGGCGTCACGAAGCTCGACAAGGTCGCCCTCGGCGCCGCCGCCGAAGCCGAGACGATTCGGAAGATGATCGTGGCTATGGCTACGGACCCGCGCGTGCTCGTCATTAAGGTGTGCGATCGCCTGCACAACATGCGAACCATGCGCTTCCTCCCGCCGGAGAAGCAGGCGAAGAAGGCACGGCAAACCCTTGACGTCATTGCGCCGCTTGCTCACCGCCTGGGCATGGCAAGCGTCAAATGGGAACTCGAGGATCTCGCCTTCGCCATTCTGTATCCGAAGAAGTACGACGAGATCGTCCGCATGGTGGCAGATCGCGCTCCCTCACGCGATAAAGCGCTCAAGGAAATCAAGGCCCAGGTAAGCCAAGCCCTCAAGGCAAACGGCATTCAAGCCGAGGTGATGGGGCGCCCGAAGCACTACTGGTCGATTTATCAGAAGATGATCGTTCGTGGGCGTGACTTTGCGGAGATCTTCGATCTCGTCGGAATCCGCATCCTCGTCGACGACATCAACTCCTGTTACGCCGCCATCGGCGTGGTGCACTCGTTGTACCAGGCTCTTCCGGGGCGCTTCAAGGATTACATCTCCTCGCCTCGCTTCGGCGTCTACCAGTCGCTGCATACCACCGTTATCGCGGACGGCGGCTCCACCCTTGAGGTGCAGGTGCGCACGCACGAGATGCATTACAACGCCGAGTTTGGCGTTGCGGCACACTGGCGTTATAAGGAGACCAAGGGCAGGAATTCCGGCCACCAAGAAGAAGTGGATCAGATGGCGTGGATGCGCCAGCTGTTGGATTGGCAGAAGGAAGCCGCTGATCCCAACGAGTTCCTGGACTCTCTGCGTTATGACCTGACCGCCAAGCAAATCTTTGCGTTTACCCCGAAGGGTGACGTAATCAATTTGCCCGCTGGTTCCACCCCCGTGGATTTCGCCTATGCGGTGCATACGGAGGTAGGCCATAGATGCATTGGTGCCAAGGTCAACGGCAAGCTCGTGGCATTGGAATCGGAGCTGAAATCCGGCGATAAAGTTGAGATTTTCACCTCCAAGGATCCGAATGCGGGTCCCTCGCGGGATTGGCAGGAGTTCTTGGTCTCGCCACGGGCTAAGACGAAGGTGCGGCAGTGGTTTGCCAAAGAGCGCCGTGAAGAGCACCTCGAAGCTGGGCGGGATGCCTTGGCCGCCGAGGTCCAGCGTGGCGGCTTGCCCATGCACCGGCTGTTCACCGCTAGCTCGATGAAGCAGGTAGCCGAGCAGCTGCACTACCCGGATGTGGATGCGCTCTATACCGCCATCGGCGCCGGCCATGTCTCAGCTCAGCATGTTGCCAACCAGCTCATGGCGCTCTTCGGAGACAGGGACGATGCAGTCGATGCCTTGGCTTCTCGCACCCCGCTCAGCGAGCTGGAGAATTCCCGCGCTCAGCACACGAAGGATTCCGCATCCGGCACCGGAATTTTGGTGGAGGGCAGCCCGGACGTCATGGCCAAGCTGGCGAAGTGCTGCCAGCCTGTGCCTGGTGACGCCATCTTTGGCTTCGTGACCCGCGGCGGTGGTGTGTCCGTGCACCGAGCTGACTGCACCAATGCTGAAAAGCTCAAGTCGGAACCCGAGCGCATGATGCAGGTGGAGTGGGCTGGCGGGCCGAAGTCTTCCGGTGCCTTCTCCGCAACGCTGCAACTGGAGGCCATTGACCGTCAAGGTCTGCTCTTTGAGCTCACCCGGATCTTCAGCGATCAGAGCCTCAACGTATTGTCGATGACCTCCAATCGCGGCGATGACCACATTGCGACTGTGCGCTTCACCTTCTCGGTTTCTGACACCAAGCAGCTGGGGCAGTTGATGACAACCCTGCGTAACACCGAGGGCGTCTTCGACGTCTATCGCGTCACGGCTTAAGGCATCACCCCTCAACCGGGGGTGTGTGGCTGAACGGGAGGTTGCGCCTGGGTGAAACTAGGGGAGATGTTTGGTGAACGCGCTGGTCGTGGCGTCAGCAAGCGCTGCGCAATCGTGATGGATGCGTTATAAACACGTGGACAAGATTTCTCTCATACCCAGGAGATCCACGTGAACTTCCGTCGCTTTGGCCAGCTTCTGGCCGCCACCACCGTCACCGCCGTTGCCGTCTCCGGCGCGCCTGCCTTCGCCGCTGAGGCCGACCAGGTGACCATTTCCGTCACCAACTTCACCGACTTCCACGGCCACCTTGAGCTGGCCGAAAACTTTGACAAGGAATCCGAGGAACTGGTTGGTTACTCCGAGATGGGCGCTGCTCGCATGGCTGCGCTCATCAAGGCCGTCAACAAGGACCAGGAGTACGCCTTGACCTCCTCCGGTGATAACGTTGGTGGTTCCGCTTTCGTGTCTGCGATTTCTGAGGACAAGTACACCAACGAGGCCCTCAATGCTATGAATCTCGATGTCACGGCCGTGGGCAACCACGAGTTCGACAAGGGCACCGATGACCTGATGGGCCGTATCAAGGACCAGTCCAACTTCCCGATCCTGGGCGCCAACGTCACCAAAGATGGCAAGCCCCTGCTCGATGCTTCCTTCGTCAAGGAGGTAGACGGCGTGAAGGTGGGCTTCGTTGGTACCGTCACCGAGAACACCAAGTACAAGGTGTCCGCTGCGTCCATCCCGGGCGTCGAGTTCTCCGACCCGGTCGAGGCCACCAATAAGGAAGCCAGCCGACTGAAGGAAACCGGCGAGGCTGACGTCGTTGTGGCGCTCATGCACGAGGACGCTCAGCAGTACGCGGAGGGCTTCAGCAAGGATGTGGATATCCTCTTTGGCGGTGATACTCACGTTAAGACCCAGGGCGAGGTTGCTCGTGAGGGGGCAATGCCGCTGTACTGGGCACAGGGCTACGAGTACGGCAAGGTGCTTAACGACGTCGACATCACCTTCGACAAGGCCGAGAAGAAGATCACCAAGATTGATCTCAAGCAGTACGACGTGGCCGACGCAGAGGTCTTCGCCCAGCTGCAGGGCCTCGAAGACGACCCCGAGGTGGCTAAGGTCGTCGAGGAAGCAAAGAAGGTAGCGGAGATTGAGGGGGCCAAGACTGCTGGTACCACCGAGAAGGCCATGTACCGCGGTTCTGATGAGGGCAAGGACACCGGTTCCAACCGCGGCGTGGAGTCGACCCTCAACAACTTTATTGCCGATGGCCAGCGCTATGCTCTATCTAAGCAGACGGACAAGGACATCGAAATCGGTGTCATGAACGCGGGCGGTGTGCGCGCCGACCTCAAGCAAGGTGATGTTACCTACCAGGACATCTTTGCCGTCCAGCCTTTCGGTAACTCCGTGATTACCGCGGAGGTCAGCGGCGCTGCCTTCATCACCGCACTGGAGAACCAGTGGAAGCCTGGCCAGTCCCGCCCACGCCTGGCGCTGGGCCTGTCCAACAACGTCACCGTTGTCTACGACCAGAAGGCTGAGCAGGGCAAGCGCGTCAAGTCTGTCACCATTAACGGTGAACCGATTGACCCAGAGAAGAACTACAGCATTGCTCTGTCCTCCTTCCTCGCATCTAGCGAGACGGAAGCCGGCGGTGATGGCTTCTTTGAGCCCGGTTCCATCAAGAACCGCAATGACGTTGGCTACATGGACACCAATGCGATGATCGACTACATTGCTTCCGGCGAGTCCAAGGTCCGCACCGGCCAGGGGCAGATCGGTGCCCACGTGTCTGGTGATCTGAAGCCGGGCAAGGAAATCACCGTCGACCTGTCTTCCTTGAACTACTCCAACGCAGAAGAGCCACAGGCTAAGAAGGTCACCGTTGCACTGGGTGACGCTAAGGCCGAGGCAGACATTGACAACGCAGCACAGCCCGGTGACGAGCAGTTCGGCGAGCGCGGGCGTGCAACCGTCAAGCTCACCATCCCGGAGGGTCTGAAGGGCGAGCAGAAGCTGCTCATTACTACCGATGCTGGCACTGAAGCCGCCCTTCCGATTTCCCTCGACGGTGACGACGACGCGAAGGACCCGAAGGATACTGGTTCCGCCAAGGATGCAGCTTCCTCCATCGGCCTAGGTGTGGGTATCACCGCCGCTATCGCCGCCGCCATTGCCGCTGTGATTGGTGCCATCAACATGCCGGTTGCTGCGCTCCCAGCACCGGTGCAGCAGCTGATTGAGCAGCTGCGCAAGCAGTTCAACATCTAGTCTGTACTGATGCACAAGCCCGCACTATCGTGCGGGCTTTCCTCGTGCGGAAGGTATGGTGGAAAGCCGTGGATACACTGAGGCTGTTTGGACGCGAGGCAATGTACCAGCTAGGTATCGAGCCTCACCGAATCCCACTGGTGATGCTCGCGACGCTGGGTATTTATTTGGCCTTTATGGTCTTGGTCAAGCTCTTTGGCAGCCGCGTTCTGACGTCCATCACTGCCTCTGATGCTGTCATCATCATTATGTTTGGTGCGGTCTCGGGCCGCGTTATTGTGGGCAACCCACCGACGCTTGCCGCCGGCATCATTGGCCTGTTTACCCTCATGCTTTTGGAGGCCGCCTTCGGCACATTCCGCCAATTGGTGACGTGGTCACGGTTTATTGACCGCAAGCCGGTATTGCTGGTCTATAAGGGGCAGCTGCAGGAAGACAATATGAGTTTCGCCCACATCACTGAAAGAGACATTAACTCCGCCGTGCGTAAAGCTGGCCTCGGCCGGCGCAGCGATGTGCAACTGATGATCCTGGAGCCAACCGGCCAGATTTCCGTCATCCGACGAGGCCAGCTTGTTGATGCCTCCGTATTCAAGGACGTTCTCG
The DNA here is from genome assembly GCF_030232515.1 of Corynebacterium sp. MSK004. NCBI lineage: Bacteria > Bacillati > Actinomycetota > Actinomycetes > Mycobacteriales > Corynebacteriaceae > Corynebacterium > Corynebacterium sp. MSK004. Next base: position 52,635 of record NZ_JASPKB010000010.1, read on the forward strand.
GCGCCGAGCGCATCGAGGAAGTAGATGCACAGGACTAGGAACAGTCTTCTAGGTTGCAAGAGTAGCCGGGCTTAGAAGCCGCGTCGTGTTTGGGCGTTGAATCCGCTGTCCAGGAAAACGAAAAATCTCCCCCTGCGCGGATTGCGCAAGGGGAGAGCGGCGCTTGTGGCTTACTTGATACCAGCGAGCTTATCGCCGAGACGCATTGCGTCATCCATCGCATCGATGATGGAGGTGAAGACCTTGATCCACTCGCGGATCTCCTTCGGGCTGACGTTGCCCTCATCGTCAGAAGAGAGAGCGAAGAAAGCCTTGGATGAGCTGTCATCCTCAACCGGAGCTGCAGAAGCAACTGCGGTGCCGGAGAAAGCGATGGTTGCGGCTGTAGCAGCGGCAACGATGGACTTACGGGAGAAGAACTTCATGGTGGTGTGTCCTAAACTGAATCGAAGGTGAACGGAGAACGTCCGACTTACTTAGCGTTAGGCGCGAGGTTCTTGTTGTAGAAAGCGAATGCGGTGCCCAGAGCGCCGATGATGGCGGTGAAGACGGCGATCCAGTCGCGGATTTCCTTCGGGTCCATGTCGGAGATGGAGGAACCCTCGGAGTCATTGGAGGAGGAAGAAGAAGACTCCTCGTCCTTCTTGTCGTCCTTCTTGTCGTCCTTCTTGTCGTCCTTCTTGTTGTTGTCGTCGGTGTTGTCCTCGCCCTCAGACTTAGGAGCGTCGTTGGTGGTGCCGTCGTTGATGGCTTCGTTTACCGCGGTGGTGTCTTCGTTGGTGGTCTCAGCGGTAGCAACGGTCACGCCGGACAGGGAAACGGCAGCGGTGGTAGCAGCAGCAACAAGGGCCTTACGGGAGAAGAGCTTCATTCTCGTTCCTTATACATCTCGGGAATTTCAAAGACCTCACAGATGCTACTGAGCTATTGCGGGTTTTGCAAGGGATCTAGCGATCAGCTGATGAATCTGTGTGGCTGCTGTCCGTCGTATGTGAGCTGGGGTTTGCTGCACGGCAGTGTGTGGGCGTAGCGAATAGTTTGCCAAATGAACAGCTCAAGGCTAAGAAATTCTTAGTCCAGGTGGGGAGAGGCGGTTGGAATGGGAAAGGCCCCGCTCGCTGAATTCGAGCGGGGCCGGCCACCGTAAAGGGGGTAAAACTTAGCTCTCGACGGTTGCCTTGGTGATGCGAACTTCCTCAGCGGGAGCGCCGTCGGACTGCCCATCCTTGACGCCCTTGGCAGCGATGGCGTCGATGGTCTTCTGTCCCTTCTCCGTCAGGTCGCCAAAATAGGTGTAGGAGGGCGGAAGCTGCGAGTCCTTATAGTTAATGAAGAACTGGGAACCATTGGTGTCTTCGCCGGCATTAGCCATGGCGATGGAACCCTTCGGGTACAGAGCAGGCTGTGCCTTAGCGGCGTCGTCAGCCTCATCGGTGGGGTACTCATTGGCAAACTGGAAGCCCGGTCCACCAGAACCCTTGCCGGTCGGATCACCGCACTGCAGGACGGAGAGGGTGCCCTCCGTCATGCGGTGGCACACGGTGTCGTCGTAGTACTTCGCGGAAATCATGTCCGTGATTGCGTTGACGGTACACGGAGCAAGCGAGCGATCGAGAGTCATCTCAATATCGCCTTGCTTGGTGGCGAAATTGACGGTCACTTCACCCTTGGCAGGAATGTTCTTTCCTTGCGGAGTAGGGACATCGCGGGAAGCGTCGCCAGTCTCGTTGTACTCGCAGGTGACGGTCTCAGCGAGCGGCTTAGCACGCTTGCCGCTCAATGCTTCGGCGGTAGGGGCTTCAGTGGGCGTATCGGCGGCGGAGGTTTCCGAGGCCTGAATCTCTTCTTCCTCCGGCGAGCGCGTGGCCAAGAACCAGATACCGCCGACGAGGGCAACAATAACGACGGCGGCCATCAAAACGACGCCGAGCGGGCGGCTCTTCTGTTTACGGTCGCGGGATTTCAGCTCGCGATCGAGCTGGTTGAGCGCATCATCCAAGCGCTGGCTGTTAGTAGACACCTATGTTTCCTCCACAGTGGTGGTTTAAAAACTTTGACCCACCTATCCTAACCGCACGGTAGTTCACCGTGGCGCGTCGCCCCGCACGTCAGTACGCTTGGGTGCCATGGCTACTACGAATTTTCAGAATGAACCCGTCGAAACCAATGCTGAGCTGCCGAAGGTCGGTGACGCCCTGCCGGACTTCACCCTCGTCGGCACCGACTTGTCTGAGCTAACCAATGCGGACTTCGCTGGTAAGCGCCTGGTGGTGTCCTGCTTCCCGTCCGTGGATACCGGCGTGTGTGCAGCGCAGCTGCGCAAGTTCAATCAAGAGGCGGCTGGTCTGGAGAACACCGTTGTCCTGTCCGTCTCCCGTGACCTGCCTTTCGCACAGGAGCGTTTCTGCGCTGCTGAAGGTATCGACAACGTCGTTAGCGCTTCTGATTTCCGCTCCGATTTCGCCGACAAGCTGGGCCTTGTCCTGGAGGGCTCCCCGCTCAAGGGCCTGTTTGCCCGCGCGGTCATCGTCACCGACGAGAACCACACGGTGACCTACACCGAGCTGGTTCCCGAGGTTACGACTGAACCGGACTACGACGCAGCGTTGGCCGCCCTCAAGTAATGAACACACCCGATATCTACGGTTTCGCCGCAGGGCCTTATAAAACCAACACCTATGTTGTGGCTAACGGCTCGCGGGCGTTCATCGTGGACCCAGGGATGCACACACGCGAGCGTCTTGAGCAGCTCGCGCGTGAGAAGTCCCTGGAATTTGAGGCCGTCGTGCTCACCCACGGTCACATTGACCACACGCGTGATGCCGCTGAGTTTAACCTGCCGGTCTACATCCACCCGGATGACGCGTTCATGTTGGTGGATGGCTCCGGAGTATCTCCCGAATCGCAGATGCTTTTCGCCGCCGCTTCCATGAAGCAGGTGGCGGACCGGCGTGATCTGCTGGGTGGTGAGATGCTGAGCCTCGTCGGCCTGGAGTTTGAATTACTCCATGCGCCGGGGCATTCACCGGGTTGCGTCATGCTCGTGGCCGAGGATTTTGCGCTGACCGGTGACGTGTTATTCAAGGGCTCGATCGGCCGTACAGACCTTCCGCATTCCGATCCCGCGGCGATGCAGCGCTCATTGCGCGGTCCGGTGTGGGGCCTTGATGATTCCCTTGCCATCTTGCCGGGCCACGGCCCAACATCGACGATGCGCCGCGAACGCGCGACTAATCCGTTTCTCCGTGCGGCGGGGGATGTACTCTAAAGGGCGTGAGTGATAAGAAGCAGTTCAAAGCCCTGTCCGCGCCCAAGGGTGTGCCGGACTACGTTCCGCCGCAATCGGCCATCTTTGCCAAGGTTCGTGAGACCTTCGTGCATCAGGCACATCTGTCCGGCTTCCAACACATCGAACTCCCCGTCTTTGAGGACACGTCGCTGTTCGCCCGCGGCGTGGGGGAGTCCACGGACGTCGTGTCGAAGGAGATGTACACCTTCGCCGATCGCGGCGACCGCTCCGTGACTCTGCGCCCCGAAGGTACCGCGGGTGTTATGCGCGCAGTTATTGAGCACAACCTCGACCGCGGTCAGTTGCCGGTCAAGCTCAATTACTTTGGCCCCTTCTTCCGCTACGAACGCCCGCAGGCTGGCCGCTACCGCCAGCTGCAGCAGGTCGGCGTCGAGGCCATTGGTGTCGATGATCCGGCGCTGGACGCGGAAATCATCGCGCTAGCGGACCGCTCCTACCGCAGCCTGGGGCTTAGCCAGTTCCGTCTGGAGCTGACCAGCTTGGGTGACCACGACTGCCGCCCGGCCTACCGTGAGAAGCTGCAGGAATTCCTGTTCAAGCTGGACCTCGACGAGGAAACCAGGGCCCGCGCGGAGCTGAACCCGCTGCGCGTGCTCGATGACAAGCGCCCGGAGGTCCAGGAGCAGCTTGTCGACGCCCCCCTCATGCTCGATCACCTCAATGCCGAGTGCCGCGAGCACTTTGAGACGGTCACTGGCCTGCTCGATGACATGGGCGTGCCCTACACTATCAACCCGCGCATGGTCCGCGGTCTTGATTACTACACGAAGACCTGTTTCGAATTCGTCCACGATGGCCTCGGCGCGCAGTCCGGCATTGGCGGCGGCGGCCGCTACGACGGGCTCATGGCTCAGCTCGGCGGACAGGAATTGTCCGGTATCGGCTACGGCCTCGGAGTGGACCGCACGGTTTTGGCTCTGGAAGCCGAGGGCGTGGAGCTCGAGGGCGTCGAAGAACGCGTGGCCGTTTATGGCGTTGCTTTGGGCGCTGCGGCAAAAAAGAAGATGGTCAGCATCATTAATGACTTGCGCAAGGCAGGTATTTCCGCGGACATGTCCTTCGGCGACCGCGGCCTCAAGGGCGCGATGAAGGGCGCTGATCGCGCCAACGCCCGCTTCGCACTCGTCCTCGGTGACCAGGAGCTAGAGTCTGGCACCGTGGCGCTGAAGGATCTGCGCGCGCACGAGCAGCACGACGTCCCGGTGGGGGACGTCGTCAAGCAGCTCAGCGCAGTGGTTTAGCACTCCACCTGGGAGACGGTGAAGCCCATCGTCTTCGCCAGGCCGCCGAGCGAGGTCTCCTTGTACTTGGAGAGCATGTCGCGTCCGGTTTCGGCCATGGTGCGCACCGCGTTATCGAGGGTAACGTGGTGCGTTCCCTCACCCATGAGCGCAAGGCGCGCGGCGTTGATGGACTTGACGGCGCCGATGGCGTTGCGCTCGATACAGGGAATCTGCACGAGGCCGCCGACGGGGTCACAGGTCAGGCCGAGGTTGTGCTCAAGGGCAATCTCGGCGGCATTTTCAACCTGTTCCGGTGTTGCTCCGAGTAGTTCTGCCATGCCAGCAGCTGCCATGGAGGACGCTGAGCCAACCTCGCCCTGGCAGCCCACCTCGGCGCCGGAAATCGAGGCATTGGACTTGATGATGATGCCAATGGCACCTGCGGTCAGCAGGTAGCGGCGGGCATCGGAGCGGGTGAAATCAGCCTGGAAGTCACGCGCGTAGTGCAGCACCGCGGGGATGATGCCACACGCGCCGTTAGTGGGGGCGGTGATGACGCGGCCGCCGGCGGCATTCTGTTCGTTGACGGCAAGCGCGTAGAGGTTGACCCATTCCATCGCGGACAAGCCACAGGACTCGTCGTTTTGCTTGGCCAGAAGCTGCTGGTACATGCGTGGCGCGCGGCGGTTCACACGCAGGCCGCCGGGAAGGATTCCCTTGGAGGAAATGCCCTCGGTCACGCACTCGCGCATGATATCCCAGACCAAGTCGAGGTGCTGGTAGACGTAGTCGAGACCGCCTTCTTCGCGGTGCAACACGGCCTCGTTGGCGGCGACGATTTCCCAGATAGCTTTGTCATTGGCCGCACACAGGTGAAGCAGGTGTTCGCCGGACTGGAACTCATAAGGAACGGTGTCCTCAGCGGTGGCCGCGGCGACACCGGCTGGCACACCGGTGTCTGTTTGGAGCTGGGCATCGTATTCCTCGCGGGACAGGATAAAGCCGCCGCCGACGGAGAAATACTCCGATCTATCGGCAAGGACGTTCCCGTCCTTGCCCCAGGCCGTAAAGATGAGGCAGTTCGGGTGTTCCGGCACCGGTTCGTTGTTGAATTCGATGCTGTACTGCACTTCACCTGCGGGGCCAGAAATGGTGCCCTCGGTGGGGATAAAAGCATCGGCGCGTGGCTCTGCGTCGAGCGGTACGGACAGCGGATCCCATCCGGCGAGGCCCAGAATCACGGCGCGATCCGTGGCGTGGCCGCGGCCGGTAGCGGACAGGGAACCGCGCAGTACGGTGTGGACCTTGGCCGGGTGTTGATCAAGCGCCTCGAGGAAGGCCTTAGCCGCGCGCATGGGGCCGACTGTATGGGAGGAGGAGGGGCCGATTCCGATGGAGAAGATATCGGTCACGCTAATTGTCATGTGGGGGTGAAACCTCCTTGGGAGCGTTAGATAAGTGTCGCCTTACGATAGTACCGAGAGCCCTCCGCAACCGCTTAGCCCGGATGCCCGTCGTGGCGGGAAAGAAGCGCGCGGAATCCTGAATGGTCTGGATCGACGTCCTGCGATTGCTCCCCCTGGGGCGCTTCCTCCGCCTCACCGAGCCTCCCGGCAAGTCCAGAGACCCGGTCGAGCGGGCGCACCATGAGGTCCGCTAGCTCCTCGGCGGCGCGTTCTATGCGTTTGTCATTGCGCGCGCCTTCTGCAGTGCCAAAGTCTTCCGTGGCCTGAAAGATCCCGGTGGGAACCACTGTGGCATGCAGGTAGTTAAGCAGCGGGCGCAGAGCATAGTCGAGCACAAGCGCGTGCCGGCTTGAGCCGCCAGTGGCAGCGATGAGCGTGGGCAGTCCCTCTAGAGAATGCGGCTCCAAAGTGTCGAAGAACATCTTGAACAAACCCGAATAACTGCCCTGGAACACCGGGCTGACGGCGATGAGACCGTCCGCCTTGGTCACGGCAGTCTGCGCGGCATGTAGGCGGAGTGTGGGTGAAACCCAGTTGGTCATGGCTTCTGCCAACTCTCCGGCAAGCTCGCGCAGCTCGACGACGGTCACGTCGACGCCTTCACCTCGGGCACTAACGCGGGCGGTGGTGGCGGCGGAGAGGGCGTCGCCAAGCGCACGCGTCGAGGAGGGTGATGAGAGTCCAGCCGTAACGAGTACGAGAGAGCGCAACTACTTCTCCTCTTCAGGGTTGACCAGCGCGTGCGGGGCATAAGCGTCGAGCGTGGCATGGGTGGGCGGGTCAGAAGGTACATGATCTGGGCGGCGTTCCTCAAAGCGGCGGCGAAGCTCGGGCACCACCTGGGTACTAAGGATTTCGATTTGCTCGAGCACCACCTCCTGAGGCAGTCCAGCGTGGTCGATGAGGAAGAGCTGGCGCTGGTAATCACCCACCCAATCTGCGAACTGTAATGTGCGCTCCACTACCTGTTCTACGGTGCCTACGGTGAGCGGGGTCTGTGCCGTGAACTCCTCCAAGGAGGGGCCATGACCGTACACCAGGGCATTGTCGAAGTAGGGGCGGAAGAAGTCCTTTGCCTGCTGCTCCGTGGGCGCGATGAAGACATGCCCGCCGAGGCCCACGATGGCCTGGTCGGCGCGGCCGTGGCCATAGGACTCGTAGCGATTGCGGTAGAGGTTCACCATCTTCGCGGTGTGCTCCTTGTTCCAGAAGATGTTGTTGTGGAAGAAGCCATCGCCGTAAAAAGCTGCCTGTTCCGCAATCTGTGGGGAGCGAATGGAGCCGTGCCAGACAAAGGGTGGGATGCCATCGAGAGGCGCGGGCGTGGAAGTAAAACCCTGCAGCGGGGTGCGGAACTTTCCTTGCCAGGACACGACGGGTTCGCGCCAGAGGCGGCGCAGCAAGTGGTAGTTCTCCACTGCGAGGGGAATGCCCTCACGGATGTCCTTGCCAAACCACGGGTAAACCGGGCCGGTGTTGCCGCGGCCTAGTATGAGGTCGACGCGCCCATCTGCCAGGTGCTGGAGGAATGCGTAGTCCTCGGCGAGGCGAACAGGGTCGTTGGTAGTGATCAGCGTGGTGGCAGTGGAGAGTTGAAGGTTCTTAGTCTGTGCCGCAATGTATGCCAGGTGGGTGGTGGGTGCCGAGGGCACAAAGGGTGGGTTGTGGTGCTCGCCGGTGGCGAAGACGTCGAGGCCCACCTCTTCTGCTTTGAGGGCAATCTCCGTGATAGCGCGGATGCGCTCGGCCTCGGTGGGGGTGCGTCCGGTGGTCGGGTCCTGGGTGACATCGCCGATGCTAAAGACTCCAAATTGCATGACATCCTCCTTTCTATGTCATGTCAACAAGGTTAGGGAGGGGAGTTATTCCCATTCGACTGCAGCAACCAATGTCGCGAGGTCGGCAGGCGTAGCAATGGATACCGGGCGCTGGGAAGGTTTGCCGTGCTCGGTGAGGAGGACCGCGCCGGGGTGGGTGCCGTCTGCCGCAGGGTCGGTGAGGGCGTCGATGACCTCTTGCGCGCTGGCGGTGCGGGGCAGGAACTCTGCGCGGTCCTTGCGCTCTGCGAATTCCAGCACAGTGCTAATCGACGCCGCGTTAATCACACCGTCGTCACCGAGATCTGCCGCAACCCATCGGGCAATGACGTTGGTGGTGAGAAGCGCCTGGTAAGTCCCAGACTCATAGATTGGGATCTGGGAATAGCCGGTCGTGTCAATAAGCTTCAAGGCCTCCATGATCGGGGTGTCAGGGGCAAGGGTGGTCACGTTACGGCTAGCGAGCAGAGCCTGCGCTGTGGGTGGATCCGTGAGCAGGCGTTGCAGGTTTTCGAGCTGCTTGATGACGTGAGGGTGTGGGGTAGCGATGGGCTCACCGCTGAAGTAGCGGCCATGGGCGATGGCGTTGCGGAGGTTGCTAAAGTCCTTCAGCTGTTCTGCTTGGCGCTTGCTTAAAAGGTGTTTGTCGTGGGCGCGATCAACAATCCACCAGAAAGAATCAGAGTTCTTTGCCCCGATAGCTTGGCGGAGGAACTGCTCAATGTCATTAAAAGCGGAAAAGAATCTGGCCAGGGAGTTGTCGCTCATGCCGCCTAAGTGTACGGGTTCTCGGATATGTGCTTAAGGCTCAAGCGATAAGAAAAATCTCGCCGTGAGCAACCCCGGTGGTCGGGGAAACTCACGGCGAGAATGCGGTATGCGCGATGCGTTGACCTTTAGAAGACGACGCGCAGGATGGCCACCGTCGCCGCAGCGATGGCGGCGGCCGCCGGAAGGGTGATGACCCATGCCAAAGCGATGGGCTTCATCAACTTCCAGTTGGCGGCGTGGTTCACAATGCCGACACCAAGGACGGCACCGATGAGGATGTGGGTAGAGGACACCGGCAGGCCCAAGAGGGAAGCAGCCATGACGACGGCAGCAGCGGCCAGCTCGGCAGCGAAACCGGAGGAGGGGTGCATTTGAGTGAGGCCAGAACCCACGGTCTGGATGACGAAGCGGCCGATGAACCAAAGGCCGGAAACCAAGGCGATGCCCATGGCTACCATGACCGGCAGCGGCACGGAAACTTCATCGGAGATCTGGTTGGTCTGCAAGACATCGAAGACTGCAGCGAAGGGGCCGATGGCGTTGGCGATGTCATTGGAACCGTGCGAGAACGCAAAGGCGGAGGCGGTGAAGACCTGCATCCACGAGAAGAGGAGGAAGGTAGAGCGCTTCAGGGACTTTTTCTTCAGGGAGCGGGCAAAGATGAAGACGGCCATCCAGACTATGGCTCCAACCATGCCCATGACTAGGAAAGTTTCTAGGGCGGTGACATCGATGCCGGTGTGCTTCAGGCCCTTGAAGAGCAACATCGCGGAGATGATCACGGCACCCAGAGCTGCGAGCAGTGGAACCCAGTTCTCGAGCGCGCGGTGTGCATTGACATCCTCGAGATCCTTGTTGAGGTTGTGCAGATCGCGGTAGTAGTCGGACTCGAGAGCCTCTGGGTCGTAGTCCTCTTCGGCGGTAAGGGCGGCGTCGCGAGCCATCGCATTTGTATAGGAGATCTGCTGCAGCTCGTTCATGCGCTCGAAGCGGGTTTTGTGTTCCTTGCGCAGCTCGGCGCGGCGAAGTTTGATGTCACGCAGGCGTTCGTCCGCGGCGTCGTTGTACACCAAGATGGAAGACTTGATCCACTTGAAAAGGAGGTATGCGGCAATACCGCCGAGAACCGGAGAAAGCACCCAGGAGAAAGCGATTGTGCCGATTCCGCCCCATTGCACCATGTCCATGCCGCCCTTGCCGGTGATGAAGCCGACGGTCAGAGCGGCGCCGACGATGCCGCCGACGATGGAGTGGGTGGTAGAAACCGGCCAGCCCATGCGGGTGGCTACCAAAAGCCAGATGGCAGCGCCGAGGAGTGACGCCATCATGATGTAGACAAATTCCATCGGGTCGAGGCCATCGATGGCATCGAGGTCCACGATTCCGGAGCGGACCGTATCAGTCACCTCGCCGCCGGCGAGGATGGCTCCGGATACCTCAAAGACCGCCGCGACAGCGAGGGCCTGCTTCATGGAGAGGGTTCCCGCGCCCACGGAGGTACCGAAGGAGTTGGCGACGTCATTGCCGCCAATGTTGAAGGCCATAAAGACAGCGAAGATAATTGCTGTAACAAGGACTACCTTGTTGGTTCCCTCAGCAACTTCTCCGTTGCCCCAAATGATGAAAAAGATCAGGGTGACAGCCGTGATGGCGCCGAAGAACAGGTGCCAAATCCAGTCCTTGTTCTTGCCATTCATCGACTCAAGATCAGGCATCGTCGGCGTGGCGGTGCTCAAAACGTCGTTCCTTTCATGAAGAGAACGCTGCGTGATGAGACAGCGTGAGCAGGCCGCGGGCGGGGCGCATTCGGCGTTGGCGCGGGCAGCACCATACCTACCGCGGTGCAGGTGATAATGACATCACGCGCAGTTCTTTTATGCTTTTAAAGACAGAGCGGAACCCACCACGAACCGGCGGGAACTTGACTACCTTAAAGCATTAAGGTGTACGGCAGGTAAACACCTGGTGTATGTGAATCTAATTTGGGCTAATGTGGCACATTTGGGGGTGGTGCGACCTTGGGGTGGGCGCTTCTTAAGACCCTAAGACTTGTAAACCTCACGGCCCAAGGTGTCGCACTGCTCCATTTTGCCGGAATTATAACCGGCGAGGAACGACTGCGCGCGGTCTTCGGAAGAGCCATGCGTCCACGTATCGGGGCGTACTTCGCCGCCTGAGCGGCGCTGAATGTTGTCATCGCCCACGGCGCGTGCAGTGTTGACGGCATCAGTCACCTGCTGCTCGGTAATGGTTTCGAGCAGGGCATCGTCACCCTTGTCGGCGTAGTGCGCCCACAGGCCGGCATAGCAATCGGCTTGCAGCTCAATCTTCACCGCGTTGGAATCCTCGCCGGGTTCGTTGTAATTCGACAGGCTGAGAGTTCCTTCCAGCTTTTGAATGTGGTGGCCGAATTCGTGGGCCACGATATACATCTGGGCTAGCGGGGCATTCTCACCGCCGAAATTGCGGAGCTGGTCGAAGAAGGCGGTGTCGAAGTAGGCCGACTCATCCGCCGGGCAATAGAACGGGCCCGTGGCGCCCGAAGCCTGACCGCAGCCAGACATGGTGGTGTTGTTGAAGATGACGCGGCCCGGTTCGACGTACTCGATGCCAGCCTGATCCGGCAACTGCTGGGCCCAGACCTTGTCCACGGACTGGGCTGCAAACATGACGCGGCAATCGTCATACTTGTTGCCGTCTTCAGCGGTTTGGCAGTGCGCAAACGCGTCCTCCCCGCTTTCTTCGGGGCCGACCTGGGCCTGGTCGGCCTGGGGATCGCTTCCGGTGATGGCGCCGGGATCGCCGCCGAGAAGGAGATAGAGGCCGATGAGAAGGAGTGAACCAATGCCGCCGCCGGTAGCGATCATGCCGCCGCGGCCTCCACCGCCGGAGCTTGCTCGCTTACCATCAAAATTGGCGCCAGATTTAAAAGTCATGCTCCAGATTTTGCCACATGCTGGTGGTGGTGTCTGCTCGATAGTGGGTGCACCGCCATGCGCGCGGTGCTCACCCTAGCGCTGAGCAAGTCCGGTGCGGGCGGTAGACTTGGGCCGTTCAAGTACTTGCATCCCTCGGCGCGTGCTGTCTACGCGTGGCGTGAGTGGGTGTGAGCGTCAACGATGAGAAGGGATTGAACGAGAGTGCTGCGTACACATTTGGCAGGCGAACTGCGCAAGGAGTTGGCGGGGGAGACCGTCACCCTGACGGGGTGGGTCGCACGCCGTCGCGACCACGGTGGTGTTATCTTCATTGACCTGCGTGACCGCTCCGGCGTTGCCCAGGTTGTTTTCCGCGAGACCGAGGTAGCTGAGCGCGCCCACGATCTGCGTTCCGAGTACTGCGTCAAGGTCACTGGCGTCGTGGAGCCCCGCCCGGAGGGCTCGGCCAACCCGAACCTGGCCTCCGGCGAGATTGAGGTCAACGTCACGGACCTGGAGGTACTCAACAAGTCCGCAGCGCTGCCGTTCCAGATTGATGATCCGTCCTCCTCCGGTGAGGTCGGTGAGGAGACCCGCTTGAAGTACCGCTACCTGGATCTGCGCCGTGAACGCCAGCATGAGGCACTGCGCCTGCGCTCGGCCGCGAACCGCGCTGCCCGCCAGGTCCTGGACAGCCACGATTTCACTGAGATCGAAACCCCGACCCTGACTCGCTCCACCCCGGAGGGCGCCCGTGACTTCCTCGTGCCGGCGCGCCTGAAGCCGGGCAGCTGGTACGCACTCCCGCAGTCCCCGCAGCTGTTCAAGCAGCTGCTCATGGTCGCCGGAATGGAGCGCTACTACCAGATCGCTCGCTGCTACCGCGATGAGGACTTCCGCGCTGACCGCCAGCCGGAGTTTACGCAGCTCGACGTCGAAATGTCCTTCGTGGACCAGGATGATGTCATTGCTCTGGCAGAAGAGATCGTCTCCGCCCTGTGGAAGCTCATCGGCTACGAAATCAAGACCCCCATCCCGCGCATGACCTATGCCGATGCCATGAAGTACTACGGTTCCGACAAGCCGGACCTGCGCTTCGACATCAAGATCGTGGAGTGCACGGACTTCTTCAAGGACACCACCTTCCGCGTCTTCCAGAACGAATACGTCGGTGCCGTCGTCATGGAAGGCGGAGCCTCCCAGCCGCGCCGCCAGTTCGATGCATGGCAGGAGTGGGCAAAGCAGCGCGGTGCGAAGGGCCTGGCCTACATCACCGTTGCCGAGGACGGCACCTTGGGTGGCCCGGTGGCCAAGAACATCACGGATGCCGAGCGCGAGGGTATTGCCGCCCACGTCGGCGCCAAGCCGGGCGATGCCATCTTCTTCGCTGCCGGCGAGACCAAGGCTTCCCGTGCGCTGCTGGGCGCAGCTCGCGGTGAGATTGCGAAGAAGCTCGACCTCATCAAGGACGGCGACTGGGCCTTCACCTGGGTCGTCGACGCACCGCTCTTCGAGCCCTCCGCCGATGCCACCGCCTCGGGTGACGTGGCTTTGGGCCACTCCAAGTGGACTGCAGTCCACCACGCCTTCACTTCGCCGAAGCCGGAGTACCTGGATAACTTTGACCAGAATCCGGGAGAGGCCCTGGCTTATGCCTACGACATTGTCTGCAATGGCAATGAGATTGGCGGCGGTTCCATCCGTATCCACGACCAGGATGTGCAGAAGCGCGTCTTCGACGTCATGGGCATCGGCGAAGAAGAAGCGCAGGAGAAGTTCGGCTTCCTGCTCGACGCCTTCCAGTTCGGTGCTCCGCCACACGGCGGCATCGCTTTCGGCTGGGATCGCATCGTCTCCCTGCTGGGTGGATTCGAATCGATCCGCGATGTCATCGCCTTCCCGAAGTCCGGTGGCGGCGTCGACCCGCTGACCGATGCCCCCGGCACCATCCCCGCCGCGCAGCGCAAGGAGACCGGTGTGGACTTCAAGCCGGAGAAGGCTGCGAAGGCAGCCCAGGGTGAAAAGGCTGGGAAGGAGTCCTAAAGGCCCCACACCATGGGTGTACCTCATTGGGTCGACAACAAGTGGAAGCAGGCAAGCAAGTGAATCCGACGGGACACGAGTCCATGAATAATTCTGTGGCTGATGCCGTGGTAGCAGAAGCCTCACAGATGATTTCGCGGCGCTATGGCGGGGAGCCTGAGCTGAGTGACGTTGAGCAACTCACCGGCTCGGGCAATGCCGTGGTACTTCGTGCTCGGACGACTCCCAGCGCCTTCTTCCCGCATCGTTCGGTCGTCATCAAGTACAACCCGGTCACCGGGCACACTATTGATGACGCCGCGCTTCTCCGTGAAGTGGTGGCCTATCAGTTCACCACGGCGCTGTCTGAGGAGGTTCGTCCAGGACCTGTGTTGCTCGCACACGACGTGGACAAGCGCATTCTCGTGCTGTCCGACGCCGGCGAAGGCGACACCCTGGCGGACACCCTTGCGCGCAGCGGTGATGAAGACCGCGGCGAGCTGCTCAGGGCTCTGGGCAGCGCGTTGGGCAAAATGCATGCTGGGACCGCCGGGCGCGAAGAAGACTATGACGCCCTGCTCAAGCGCCAGTTACGTCGGCATCCCGAATACGCTGAGCACCAGGCATTGCGCGATGATTCCTTGCAGAGCTCCATTCTGATTGGTGCGGATATCCTCAGCGAGGCAGGACTGGAACCGCCGGAACACGTCCGCACATTGGCCCGTGCCGCCATGCAGAGTCTGAGTTCTGGCCGCAACCGCGCTTTTACTCCCTTCGACCTGTCCCCAGACAACATCATCGTCGGCTCAACGCTGACCTTCTTGGACTATGAGTGGGCCGGTTTCCGCAACGTCGGCTTTGACGTGGCCTGCGTGGTGGCCGGCTTCCCGCAGTTTCTTTTTTCTCGGCCGATCACTGATGCCGAGGCGGGGCTTTTCATCCATGCCTGGCAGCGCCGCATTGTCGATGTCTGGCCGCAGCTCGCCGATGAGAAGACGCTGCACGAGTTGCTCGTCTCCTGCCTCATCGGTTGGGCTCTGTCGAGCGTGACCACGATGTATGCCGGCGGGATCGAAGGGGTCGTCGCGTTGGCGGAAGGCAACGCTGAGATCTACCGTGACCCGCACCGTTCTCTGCTTCGTCGATCCGACCATGGTCCGTTCAGCGAGGATGAAATACTGATTCGGCGCGATCTTTATGAGACCTTCGAAGCGCTGTCGCGGTTTGCCGCGCAATGTAGCAATGACGGGTGCTCTGCGGTCGCCGAGTTTGGGCGAGCCGTGGCCTCTCGACTCCGGGAGCCCTGATGGGGCAGGAGTCACTCTTCGGCGATGACCAGTCAGCGCCAAGCCTGCCGGGTGGCCCCGATATGTTTGCAACCCACCCCGGTTCGCCGCTGGCCGCGCGCATGCGGCCGCAAAACCTCGATGAAGTAGTGGGGCAGAAGCACCTCCTGGAGCCGGGAACCCCGCTGCGTAGGCTGGTGGAAGGCTCAGGCGAGGCCTCCGTCATCCTGTACGGGCCGCCGGGAACCGGAAAGACGACGCTGGCCTCACTCATCGCATCTTCCTTGGGAGATAACTTCATTGGGCTTTCCGCCTTGGACTCCGGTGTGAAGCAGGTTCGAGAGGTGATCTCCCACGCCCGCCGTGAGCTGATTCAAGGGCGCCGCACCGTGCTGTTCATCGATGAGGTGCACCGCTTCTCCAAGACTCAGCAGGACGCGCTGCTCGCGGCCGTCGAAAACCGCACCGTGCTGCTCGTGGCCGCCACCACCGAAAATCCTTCCTTTTCCGTCGTGGCCCCGCTGCTTTCGCGTTCCTTGTTGCTGCACTTGGAGCCGCTGGACGACGCCTCCCTGCGCACCCTCGCCGAGCGCGCATTGACCAGCGAGCGGGGATTGGCGGGAAGGATCACCGCAACGGACGATGCTCTAGACCAGCTGGTGCTGCTCGCCGGGGGCGATGCTCGGCGCACACTGACCTATCTTGAGGCGGCGGCCGAGGCAGTGCCCGATGGCGGTGAACTCACCGTTGAGGTTCTCAAAGAAAACGTCAATCGCGCGGTGGTGCGCTATGACCGCGACGGCGACCAGCATTATGACGTGGTCTCCGCGTTTATTAAGTCCATCCGCGGTTCCGACGTGGATGCCGCGCTGCATTACCTGGCCCGCATGATTGAGGCAGGCGAAGACCCGCGTTTCATCGCCCGCCGGCTTATCGTGCATGCCTCCGAAGACATCGGAATGGCTGATCCCACCGCGCTGCCCACTGCCGTGGCCGCAGCGGAGGCCGCGGCCCTTATCGGATTACCCGAGGCGCGTATTCCGCTGGCTCAGGCGACAATCCATCTCGCTACGGCACCGAAATCCAATTCCGTTATCAACGCCATCAACGCGGCCCAGGCCGACGTTCGCGCCGGCAAGAGCGGGCATGTGCCCGCGCACCTGCGCGACGGCCATTATGAGGGAGCGAAACGCTTGGGCAATGCAGTGGGCTATCAGTACCCGCATGATGATCCGCGCGGTGTACTGTCCCAGCAGTATTTGCCGGAGACGCTGGCGGATGCCGAGTACTATCACCCCACCGACCATGGCGCGGAGAAGCGTGTGCGCGAGTACCTGGGAAGGCTGCGGGACATCATCCGGGGGCGGCGTCGCTAAGCACAGCACCGGACGGGTAAAGTTGAGCGCTGACTAGAAACCATTCAACAGTGAAGGAATTTTGCTCGTGAAGACTCATGAGATCCGGGAACGCTTTACCCAGCACTTCGTCAAGGCCGGCCACGAGGCCGTCCCCAGCGCGTCGCTGATCCTGGATGACCCGAACCTGCTCTTCGTTAACGCCGGCATGGTTCCCTTCAAGCCCTACTTCCTGGGCCAGCAGAACCCGCCTTTTGCTAACGGCACGGCGACCTCTATCCAGAAGTGCGTGCGCACCTTGGACATCGAGGAAGTGGGCATTACCACCCGTCACAATACCTTCTTCCAGATGGCGGGTAATTTTTCCTTTGGCCAGTACTTTAAGGAAGGCGCAATTACCCACGCCTGGAACCTGCTGACCACCTCCGTCGATGAAGGCGGTTTGGGCCTCGACCCGGAGCGTTTGTGGGTCACGGTCTACCTCGACGATGATGAGGCGGCCGATATTTGGCACAACAAGATCGGCGTGCCCACCGAGCGTATTCAGCGCCTCGGCATGGAAGACAACTACTGGTCCATGGGTATTCCCGGGCCGTGCGGTCCGTGCTCTGAGATCTACTATGACCGCGGGCCGGAATATGGCCAGGATGGCGGCCCGATTGCGGATGATAACCGCTACATGGAGATCTGGAACTTGGTCTTCATGCAGAACGAGCGTGGCGAAGGCATCGGCAAGGGCAACTTCGAGATCGTGGGCGAGCTGCCCAAGAAGAACATTGATACCGGCATGGGCATCGAGCGCGTGGCCTGCATCCTGCAGGGTGTGGACAACGTCTACGAGACGGACCTGCTGCGCCCGGTCATCGACGTAGCCGAGGAACTTACCGGTGCGACGTACGTTCCGGATGCTCCGAAGGAAGACCTCATTCGCTTCCGCGTGGTGGCGGACCACTCGCGTACCGGCATGATGCTCATTTTGGACGGCGTTACCCCCGGTAACGAGGGTCGTGGCTACATTCTGCGTCGCTTGCTGCGCCGCATCATCCGCTCCGCCAAGCTGCTTGGCGCGAAGGGTGAGACCATGGAGCGTTTCATGAACACCATCATGGACACCATGACCCCGTCCTACCCGGAGATCGCCGACAACCGCGAGCGTATCCTGCGCGTTGCCGTGGCGGAGGAGAAGGCCTTCCTGAAGACGCTGGAGTCAGGCACCAAGCTTTTCGACGAAGCCGTGGAGGAACTGAAGAGCACCTCTCGTGCGGCCACCCCGAAGGTCCTCTCCGGCGAGAAGGCTTTTGAGCTGCACGATACCTATGGTTTCCCCATCGACCTGACCTTGGAGATGGCTCAGGAAGCCGGTTTGACCGTAGACATGGAAGGCTTCGACGCCGCCATGGGCGAGCAGCGCCGCCGCGCCAAGGCCGATAATCAGGCTAAGAAGCATGGTCATGCTGACCTGTCGCTCTACCGCGAGTGGGTGGATAACCACCCGACGTTGTTCACGGGCTATGAAACCCTGGAGTCCGAGGCCAAGGTCATCGGCCTTGTGCGCGATGGTCAGAAGGTAACCGAGGTCGAGGCAGGAGATACCGTCGAGGTAATCCTGGACCAGTCGCCGCTTTATGCTGAAGCCGGTGGCCAGACCGCCGACCATGGTCGAATCTTCGCGGGCGAGACCCTCCTTGAGGTCAACGATGTGCAGAAGATTGGCAAGAAGCTGTGGGTGCACAAGGCTACGGTGACCGCCGGTGGGCTTGAGTTGGGCAACGGCGTGACGGCTGCCGTTGATGAACAATGGCGCCACGGCGCCGTGCAGGCGCACTCGGCGACGCACCTTATCCACGCAGCGCTGCGCCAGGTGCTAGGCCCGACTGCAGTCCAGGCTGGTTCCTTGAACCGACCCGGCTACCTGCGCTTTGACTTCAACTACACCGACCAGCTCACCCAGGAGCAGCTCGATGAGATCGCTTTGGTGACGAACCAGGCGGTGGACCAGCACTTCCCGGTCAATACCATCGAGACGTCTTTGGAGAAGGCCAAGGAGATGGGCGCGATGGCCCTCTTTGGTGAGAACTACGGTTCCGAGGTCCGCGTCGTGGAGATGGGTGGCCCGTTCTCCATCGAGCTCTGCGGTGGTACGCACGTGAAGAACACCGCTGAGATTGGCCCGGTGTCTGTCCTTGGCGAATCCTCCGTGGGTTCGGGCGCGCGCCGTATCGAGGCTTATTCGGGTCTGGATGCATTCCGCTTCTACTCCAAGGAGACCGCACTCGTGGAAGGCGTGTCCCGCGAGCTCAAGGTGCAGACTGAGGATCTTCCGGAGCGCATCGCGCAGCTGACGGAGAAGCTCAAGGCCGCTGAGAAGCAGATTGCGGAGCTGCACAAGGCCCAGCTCATGTCGCAGACCGCGGAGATGATTTCTGGTGCGACCACCGTTAATGGCTTCACCCTCGTATCGGTCAAACTTCCTAACGGAGTAAACGGCGGTGATCTGCGCACGTTGGCCTCGGATATCAAGAACCGTCTCGGTGATGTCGCCGGTGTGGTTGTCCTGGCATCGGAGAACGAGGGCGGCAAGCTCCCGTTCATCGTTGGCGCCACTAAGCCTGCCGTCGAGCGCGGCGTCAAGGCTGGTGACTTGGTCAAGGTTATTTCTGGCTATGTTGACGGCAAGGGCGGCGGAAAGCCCGATATGGCTCAAGGTTCCGGCGCCAACGCTGAAGGTCTCCAGCAGGCCTTCGACGCCGTCCGTGATGAGCTCGAAGCCCACTAACGAACGCGCCCTAGTTGGCTGCAGTTGTAGCTGACTCGCAGAATCAGGAGGAGCACGATGGCCGTAGAACCCGACAAACCAGTCGCGGACGATCCCGGCCCGGGGCGCCGTTTGGGCCTCGACGTCGGTACTGTCCGCATCGGCGTGGCCGTCTCTGACCGGGACGCGCGCTTGGCCATGCCGGTCGAAACCGTCCGGCGTGAGACCGGGTTTAAAGACCGCGATCAGGGTGATATCGACCGCCTGCTTGAGCTGATTTACGAGTATGACGTGGTTGAGGTAGCCGTTGGTTTGCCGCGCGATCTCAAGGGCAATGGTTCATCAAGTGTTAAACATGCCAAGGAAATCGCGTTTCGTATCCGCCGCCGCTTGGCAAAAGATGACAGGATGAAAGAACCTCCGCCCGTGCGTATGGTGGATGAACGCCTTACTACCGTGGTCGCCTCCTCCGCATTGCGGGCCTCTGGCGTATCAGAGAAGCGAGGTCGCTCGGTGATTGACCAAGCAGCCGCGGTGGAAATTTTGCAATCCTGGCTGGATGCGCGCCATTTCGCGTTGAACGGCCACAGCCCTTCAAACGTAGGAGACGAAGTACGTGAGCCGTAAACCTTCACGCATCGGACGCTCGATGGAACCCCAATATGTCAAGCGCCGTCAGCGCGGCATGGCCGTGCTCATTGCGAGCTTGGTCCTGATCATCGGTGGACTTGGCTACATTGGTTTCCGCCTGTTGGGAGGGGGCAGCACCTTGGACTATGAGGGGCAGGGCAATGGAGTAACCCAGCTTGTTCAGGTTCCGGAGGGCTCGTCGATGAGCGAGCTGGCACCTGAATTGGCGGAGAAGAACGTGGTGAAGACGCCCGAAGCTTTCTCTTCTGCGGCCAACTCGAATCCGCGCGCGAGCCAAATCAAGCCTGGATTCTACCGCCTTCAGGAGGAGATGAGCGCGAAGTCTGCCGTCGAAGCGCTGCTTGATGAAGGCAACATGGTTGACCTCCTCGACGTGCAGGGCGGAGCTACGCTTCTCGACGTCAACGTGGTCGGCGGTGATGTCCGCTACGGTATTTACTCGCTGATTTCTCAGGTCTCCTGCAAGGAGGGCGAATGCGTATCCGCCGAGGAGCTGGAGAAGATCGCGGCCACGGTGGATCCTGCTGAGCTGGGTGCGCCGGAGTGGGCATTGGAGGAAATTCGTGCCCGCGGTGAGGACCCCAAGCGTATTGAGGGCCTTATCGCTCCGGGCCAGTACGTCCTCGATCCGAACATGGACGCTAAGGAGATTCTGACGGATCTCATCACACGTTCGACGAAGAAGTACAACGACACCAATATCGTTGACCGCGCCCAGGCAATTGGCCTCAAGCCCTACGAGCTTCTTACTGCGGCTTCGCTGGTGGAGCGCGAGTCCCCGGCCGGTGAGTTCGACAAGGTCGCCCGTGTAATCCTCAACCGCCTTGATGAGCCGATGCGCCTCGAGCTGGACTCCACGGTCAACTATGGCCTCGAGGATGTTGAGCTGGCCACCACCGATGAGGACCGCCACCGCGAGACTCCTTGGAATACCTACGCGAAGGACGGTCTCCCTGACTCACCGATTGCCTCTCCTTCGGAGGAAGCTATCGGGGCCATGGAGAACCCCGCGGAGGGCAACTGGCTCTTCTTCGTCACCGTCGACGACAAGGGCACCACGGTGTTTACCGATAATTACGACGAGCACCTCGCCAACGTCGATGACGCTGTTCGCTCCGGCATCCTTGACAGCCAGCGCGAAGGCGCTGGCGAGCCGCCGGCCGGCGAGCCACCGGCTGAGGAGCAGTAACCTGATGCCCCGCGCCGCAGTTCTGGGCAGCCCTGTCGCTCATTCCTTGTCCCCGGTCCTCCATAACGCAGGCTATGAAGCTGTGAATTTGGAGGATTGGGACTACACCAAGATTGAGGTGACGGACCTAGCTGCCTTCCTCGCCGATGCGGGGGAGGAGTACCGCGGCTTTTCGGTCACCATGCCGCTCAAGTTCGACGCACTCGCCTGCGCGAACATCGTCAGCGAACGCGCCGAGCTCATCGGCTCCGCGAATACCCTGGTGCGCACCGAAGACGGGTGGCGTGCGGATAACACGGATACTGAGGGAGTTCTGGGCGCGCTCGACGAGCTGCTTGGAACGTCCCAACCGTCGACGGCACTGCTCATCGGAGCAGGTGGAACCGCACGGCCTGTCCTGTGGGGCCTAGCCCAGCGCGGTGTGCAGGACGTTACGGTGCTCAATCGCTCCGACCGCCTCGCCGAGCTGCGCCCGCTGGCTGATGACCTTGGCCTCACCCTCCACGCGGCAACGTTCAGCGATGATCTCGCGGGGCTTGCGCGTTCGGTAGATCTCGTGGTCTCCACCGTTCCCTCCGCCGCCGTGGAAGAGCACCTAACGCAGCTGGCCAAAGCTCCGGTATTTGACGTTATCTATGATCCGTGGCCAACTCCGTTGACCGTTTATGCCGCTGCCGACGGCTACCCGACAGTCGGCGGGCATGTCATGCTGGCTAACCAGGCCTATTCGCAGTTCGAGCAGTTTACAGGGCACACCGCTCCACGGGCAGAGATGCTGGCTGCATTAAACAAGGCGCTCAAGCTATCCTGATCGGTTCCCCCGAACCACCGCGTGCGCCTTGTCTTACCGCGCGGTAGGCTGCGGGCTATGGGGGATGTGCTTTTCTTGGCGTGGGGGTGCGCCTTAATTGTTTATGACCTGCGTTTTAAGCGCTTGCCTAATTATCTGACGCTGCCGGCCGCGGCTTTATCGCTGTGTTGGTTCAGTTTGGCGGGTCTGCTCTGGATAGGGCTCTACGTGTTAGTGGCCTGGTTTAGCCGTGCCGGAAGCGTGGGCGGGGGCGACCTCAAGCTAGCTCTGCCTCTGGGAATGGTGACCGCCCACGCAGCGGGCCTACCAGGGGTTGTGTTGGCGATGATGGGGGCGGCGCTCAGCACGGTGTTGTGGGGAATCATCACGCGGGATAGGGTGCCTGCGCATGGACCCGGGATGCTGTTTGCTGCGGCTCTCGTCGTGTTCTTTAGCCCCAACACGGTGTGATAGTTGGCCTAGTGGCCACGAAAGAAGCCCTGGCATGCGATAATGGTCCGCATGCTTCGTTGGACTACCGCAGGTGAATCTCACGGTCAAGCGCTCATTGCACTCATCGAGCACATGCCGGCCGGGGTTCCCGTTTCCCAAGACGACATCGCTCTCCAGCTCTCTCGCCGCCGCCTTGGCTATGGGCGTGGCGCGCGCATGAAGTTTGAGGCTGATGACCTCACCCTGCTCAGCGGCATCCGCCACGGCTTGACCCTGGGCAGTCCTATCGCCATCATGATCGGCAACACTGAGTGGCCAAAGTGGACTACCATCATGTCGCCCGATGCCTTGGATCCGGAGGATCCGGAGTCCGCTAAAGCTATGGCTTCCGGTCGCGGCGCCCCGCTGACTCGCCCGCGCCCCGGCCACGCTGATTTTGCTGGCATGGTGAAGTTTGATCACTCGGAGGCGCGCCCCATCCTGGAGCGCTCTTCCGCGCGTGAGACCGCCGCCCGCGTGGCTGCAGCCACCGTCGCACGCAACTTCCTCCGTGAAACATTGGGCGTCGAAGTGCTCTCCCACGTGATCTCGATTGGCGCCTCCGAGCCCTATGAAGGCCCGTCGCCCAGCTTTGCGGAAATTGAGGCCATCGATGCTTCTCCGGTACGGGCCTGCGATAAGGCCGCAGAGGAATCTATGATCTCAGAGATTGAAACCGCTAAGAAGCAAGGCGATACCCTTGGCGGCATCGTTGAGGTCATCGTGGAGGGCCTGCCAATTGGCTTGGGCTCGCACACGTCAGGGGAGGACCGTCTCGACGCACAGCTTGCCGCTGCCTTGATGGGCATTCAGGCCATCAAGGGCGTTGAAGTCGGTGATGGTTTTGCTGAAGCCCGCCGTCGCGGAAGCGAGGCTCATGATGAGATGGTCCGAACCGATCGCGGCGTGGATCGAGAAACTAACCGGGCGGGCGGTCTAGAAGGTGGAATGACCAACGGCCAGACGCTGCGCTTGCGCGCGGCGATGAAGCCGATTTCCACAGTTCCGCGCGCCTTGAAGACGGTGGATATGGCCACAGGTGGAGCGGCGACCGCCATCCATCAGCGCTCCGATGTGTGTGCGGTTCCGGCTGCTGGTGTTGTTGCAGAAGCAATGGTGGCGTTGGTCCTCGCGCGCGCCGTGTTGGAAAAGTTTGGTGGAGATAGCCTCGCTGAGACTAAGCGGAACATCGCCTCCTACCAAGACTATGTGGCAAGCCGCCTGGATTGGGGTGAAGCATGAGCTCCCCACACGTCGTCTTAGTTGGGCCTCCCGGCTCTGGAAAGACTACGATTGGTCGCCGCTTGTCACGGGCGCTGAGTTGTGACGTTGTTGATTCTGATGATCTGATCGAGGCCCGCTACAGCAAGGCCTGCGGAGAAGTGTTTTCTGAACTGGGTGAGCCGGCATTCCGTGAGGTAGAAGCAGAAGCGGTGCGCGAGGCACTGGCCACCACTGGGGTCGTGAGCCTCGGCGGCGGAGCAGTGCTGACCGAATCTACGCGTGCTTTGCTCGATAACCTGACCGTCGTATTCCTCGATGTCACTCCGGAAGAAGGCGTAAGCCGCACGTTGGGTGATGCGAACCGCCCCGTGTTGGAATCTGCAGATCCATTGGCGCACTATACCCAGCTTTTGGAGGCGCGCCGCCCCCTTTACTCGGAGGTAGCTGATTTGAAGGTGCGCACCGGTGTGCGCTCCCCGCAACAGGTAGTGGGCGATATTTTGAGTTTCCTTGAAACCCTCTAAATCGCCGGCTGTTTTGCTTTAACCTCATGATGAAGCCGCACAATTACTGCTAGCCCAGCCAAAGGAGTACTACTCATGCACACTATTCCGGTTAATGGACCTTCACCTTATGAGGTCACAATCGGCACTGGTCTGAGCGCAGAAGTCATTGGGCGCGCGGCGGACATTGGAGCGGCTAAGGTGGCGGTCATTCACCAGCCGCCGCTCGCGCAGGCTGCCGGTGACCTCGCCGAGCAAGCCCGTGCACAGGGAATTGAGGCAACTCTGGTCGAAGTGCCCGATGCAGAGGCAGCTAAGCAGCTCGATATACTTGCCCGGCTTTGGGATACTTTCGGGGAGGCTGGTTTCAGCCGTCGGGACGTCGTTATTGGTCTCGGCGGCGGTGCCGTGACCGACTTGGCAGGCTTTGCCGCAGCGACGTGGATGCGCGGCATCCCCGTAATCCAGGCGCCGACCACACTGCTCGCGATGGTGGACGCGGCCGTCGGTGGAAAGACAGGTATTAACACTGCCGCAGGCAAGAACCTTGTTGGGGCTTTCCACGAGCCGGACTCAGTCTTTGTCGATCCGGACCACCTGCGCACCCTACCTGCCGACGAAATCGTCGCCGGTTCCGCAGAAATCATCAAGACTGGCTTCATCCATGATCCGCGCATCATCGAGCATTACCTTGCGGATCCTGCTGCTTGCCTGGACCCCGACGGCCTGCTGCCCGAGCTCATCCAGCGTTCCATCGCGGTCAAGGCGCACGTGGTGGGCCAGGACTTAAAAGAATCGGGGCTGCGCGAAACCCTCAATTACGGCCACACCTTCGGCCATGCGGTGGAGCGCCGCGAAAACTACACCTGGCGCCACGGCCGCGCGGTAGCAGTGGGCATGATGTTCATCGCCTACTTGTCCCACGCACGCGGGCTTATCGACGCCAACCTTGTAGCCACCCACCGCGACATTCTCACCCGAATTGGGTTGCCCACAACCTATGAGCAGGGCCATTTCGAACAGCTGCTGGATGGCATGCGCCATGACAAGAAGAACCGCGGTGGCCACATCCGTTTTGTGGCCCTCACGGGAATCGGGGAAACCACGCGCTTGGAAGATGCTACCGTCGACGAGCTGCGAGCAGCCTATGCGCAGCTCGCCTCATAAAAGCTTAAGGAGTTTGCCATGACCATTCTCGTTCTCAACGGCCCGAACCTCAACCGTCTGGGCAAGCGCCAACCAGAAATCTATGGCAGCGAAACCCTAGTGGACATCGAGCGTCGCGTCCGCGCAGCGGCGGGGGAGGAAGAGATCGTCTTCTTCCAGTCCAACCACGAGGGCGAGCTCATCGAGCAGGTTCATCGCGCCGCCGACGAAGGCTGGCCCGTCATCATCAATCCGGGTGGGTTTACGCATACGTCGGTGGCACTGCGCGATGCCCTAGCGGAAGTAGCCGATGGCGCAGGTTTCGTTGAGGTACACCTATCCAACGTGCACGCGCGGGAAGCATTCCGCCAGCACTCCTACCTGAGCCCGATCGCACGCGGTGTCATTGCTGGGCTTGGCTCTTATGGATATGTCGCGGCACTGGGGTACTTCCTCGCAAATTAGCTATCATGGAGTATCGCTTGAAATGAATGGAGTGGTTCTCACATGGCATTAGCCGATACTCGTTATAGCAACCGCCGCCGCAAGCTCATGACCGAGCTATCTGGTCAGCGCGTCGACGCGATCATCGTCACCCATTTGACGCACGTGCGCTACCTCACCGGCTTCTCCGGTTCGAATGGTGGTCTACTGTTGCGCAAGGACCTCTCCGCGCTCATGGCCACGGACGGCCGCTACACCACACAAATTGCGGAAGAGGTCCCGGATATCGAAGCCACACTCGGCCGCGATGTGGGCCCGCACCTGCTGGGGCAGGTTTCTGAGGACCTTCGCGTTGGCTATGAAGCCGACTATGTCACTGTTTCACAACTTGAGCGGCTGGAGAAAGCAAAACCGGAGGGCGTTACTCTGGTGCCTGTCACCGGCGTGGTAGAGAAGATTCGCCTCGTCAAGGACAATGTCGAGCTTCAAAAACTCGAAGAAATCGCAGCTTTGGCAAACCAGGCGCTGACCGAACTCGTCGAGGCCGGGGAAGTAGCCGCTGGACGCACGGAGCGTCAGGTAGCTGCCGACCTTGAATACCGGATGCGCATGCTTGGCTCGGAACGCGTGAGCTTCGACACCATCGTGGCCTCCGGCGAGAACTCTGCAAAGCCCCACCATGGTGCGGATGACCGCGAACTGCGCAAGGGCGATCTGGTAACGATTGATTTCGGCGCTCACCTCCGCGGCTTTAACTCAGACTGCACCCGTACCTTCGTCATCGGTGAGGTTTCTGATTTCGCCCGCGAAATCTATGACGTTGTCCTGCGCGCCCAGGAAGCGGGCGTCAAGGCAGCGGTGCCAGGTGCCAAGCTTGTCGACGTCGACGCGGCCTGCCGCGACATTATTGCCGATGCTGGCTATGGTGACTACTTCGTTCACTCTACCGGCCACGGCATTGGTCTCGACGTGCATGAAGGGCCTTATGCGGCCACAACCGGAAAGGGCACGTTGGCTGAGGGCATGACCCTGACCATTGAGCCCGGCATCTACGTCCCAGGCAAGGGAGGAGTGCGCATCGAGGACAGCCTCATTATCACTTCAGGGGCCCCGAAGATCATCACGGCTTACCCGAAGGACCTTCAGGTGCTGTAGCTAGCACCCCTTGGCGCCGTACTCGATGCGCGTACGGTATGCTTAGACACTGTTTTCATAGTTTCGACTACAAGTTATTTGGGAGAGTCATTTCATGGCAGATACCACTGATTTCAAGAACGGCCTCGTTCTGAAGATCGACAACAAGCTGCAGCAGATTGTTGAGTTCCAGCACGTCAAGCCCGGCAAGGGCCCGGCATTCGTGCGCACCAAGCTCAAGGACGTGGTCTCTGGCAAGGTGACCGACAAGACCTTTAACGCTGGTGTCAAGGTGGAGACCGCAAACGTCGACCGCCGCGACATGACCTACCTGTACAACGATGGCCAGAACTACGTGGTCATGGATGATAAGACTTTTGAGCAGTTCGAGCTGCCGTTTGATAAGTTCGGCGACGCTGGCAAGTTCCTGCTGGAGAACATGCGCGTTCAGGTGTCCTTCCATGACGGTGAGGCTTTGTTCGGCGAGCTGCCGATCTCCGTTGACCTGAAGGTGGAGCACACCGAACCGGGCCTGCAGGGTGACCGCTCCAATGGTGGCACCAAGCCGGCAACGCTCGAGACCGGTGCCGAGATTCAGGTTCCGCTGTTCATTGAGATCGGAAACGTTCTCAAGATTGATACCCGTACCGGCGAGTACCTCTCTCGCGTCAACAACTAAGATGACCCAACCAGAGCCAAACTATAAGCGCCACACGGCGCGCTACCGAGCACGTCGCCGCGCCGCGGATATTCTTTTCGAAGCTGAATCGCGCGATGTCGATCCGGTAGCCATCGTTGAGGACCGCGTAGAGCTGGCCCGCGACCCTGAAAACGGCGTGGCGCCGGTCGCGGACTACACCCGCGAAATCGTCAGCGGAGCTGCCGAAGAACTGGATGACATCGATGACGCGATCGCCCGCTACCTCTCCAGCGAGTGGTCGCTCGAGCGCATCCCGGCCGTCGATCGTGCGATCATGCGCGTAGCGGTATGGGAAATCCTCTTCAACGCGGATGTGCCTAACGCTACCGCGCTCGTTGAAGGCGTGGAGCTTGCCTCGGAATACTCCAATGACAAGGCAGCACCTTATATCCACGCTGTGTTGGATGACGTCATCCAGGCCCAGTCTGCGGATAGCCCAATGGACTCGGCATCTGCCGAGGAATCTGAAGAACCCGCTGAGACTGCGGAAGATGAAGGCGACTCCGAGTAGAGCCCACGTCTTTCCCTGAATCCCGAAACTCCGGCCAGCTATCCTTTGTGAACTGGCCGGAGTTTTGTCTTGGCCGAGGTCAAATAGGAAACTGCCCTAGCTGCCAATGATCCTGAACCTGCCTGCGGCAGGAGCAAAGGTGTTGGCAACTAGGGCAGTTGCGTTAGTGATGCTGCGTGCTAGAGCAGCGAAGAGAGGAAATCCTTAGTGCGCTGGTGCTGCGGATTGTCCAAGACTTGCTCGGGGGTGCCGGTTTCAATGACGCTGCCGCCGTCCATGAAGACGATGTTGTCGGCGACTTCACGTGCAAAGCCCATCTCGTGAGTAACCACGAGCATGGTCATGCCATCGGCGGCAAGCTCCTTCATAACGCGGAGGACTTCGCCGACCAGCTCGGGGTCGAGGGCGGAGGTGGGTTCGTCGAAAAGCATCAGCTTTGGATCCATGGCCACAGAGCGGGCAATGGCGACGCGCTGCTGCTGACCACCGGAAAGCTGCACCGGGTACGCATCTGCCTTGTGCGCGAGGCCCACCTTTTCCAGCAGTTCCATCGCTTTCTTCTTTGCCTGTTCTGGATTCTGCTTCTTCACTTGGACGGGGGCCTCGATGATGTTCTCCAGGACTGTGCGGTGGCTGAACAGATTGAACTGTTGGAACACCATGCCGATGTCTTGGCGCTGAGCGGCGGCTTCCTTTTCGGAGATTTCATAGAGCACGCCGTTGCGTTCACGGAATCCGATGAGCTCGCCGTCGACGTAGAGGCGGCCGGCCGTGACCTTCTCTAGGTGATTGCAGCAGCGAAGGAAGGTTGATTTTCCGGAACCGGAGGGGCCCAGTAGGCAAGTGACCTCGCCGGGCATGACGGTTAGATCGATGCCCTTGAGAACCTCGAGCTGACCGAAGGATTTATACACATTCTGTGCAGAGATCATTGGGGTGGTCATTAGTTCTTTACCTCCGGGATGACAGACACGTTGCGGGGAATGGTTCCTTCAGCATCCGCCAGCGCAGCCAGCTGGCGGCCGGTGAGCTCGCGGGTGGCGCCACGTTCGAAGCGGCGCTCCAAGAAGTACTGGCCCACCATAAGAAGCGAGGTGATGGCCAAGTACCACGTCGCTGCCACCATGAGAAGCGGGATGGGCTCGAAAAGCGCAGCGGAAATATCCGTGGCGCGGCCGAAAATCTCTGCGGTGTAGGGAATTGCCACCACAAGGGAAGACGTCTTCAGCAAAGAAATGAACTCATTACCGGTCGGCGGAATGATGATGCGCATGGCTTGCGGGAGAACCGTGCGGCGCATGGTCATCCACCAGCCCATACCCAGGGCCTTGCTGGCTTCCTTCTGGCCCTCGGGAACCGAGGAGATTCCGGAGCGGACGATTTCCGCCATGTAGGCGGCTTCGTTCAGGCCCAAACCGAGCACGGAGAGTAGGAATGCATTGGTGAGTACCTCTGTGAGAGAAATCTCCGTAAACCCGAGGTTGATGGATTGGTAGAGCGCGGAGAGCAGACCCCAGAAGACGAGCTGCACGTAGATCGGGGTTCCTCGGAATAGCCACAGGAAGAGCCAGGACACACCGCCGAGCACGGGGTTGGGGGACATACGCATCACGGCGAGAGCGGCGCCGCCCACGACGCCGATGATCATCGCCAGAATCGTAATCGCGATGGTATGCAGCGCGGCGGTGGCGATGCGAGTGTCGAAGAGGTACTGGAAGTAAGTGCCCCATCCGAAGGCCTCGTTGCGTGCCGAAGAGATGACGAACCACACAGCAAGGAGAACGAGGAGGGCGGCGAAGACCCATCGCCACGGGTGGCGAAGTGGCCGGGCTTCGATCTTTGGTGGGGTAGCCGAAGCCGCAGAATCCGATGCTGCCGGGAGAGAGGAATTAGTCATTGATCGGCCTTTCATTAATCATTGCGTGTTCGACGAGCCCCTCGGTAACGCCCCATTTTTCGAGGATTTCTGCGTAGGCCCCGGTGTCAATAAGGTGCTGGAGCGCGGCCGCCACGGCAGGCCCGAGCTCGGAGTCCTTAGGTACGGCAAACCCATAGGGAGCGGCGTCAAACATTTCGCCGACCATGGACATACGCCCATCCGAGCGGTTGACCGCCCACGCAGAGACTGGTGAGTCCGCCGAAAGTGCGTCCGCGCGGCCCATGAGTACCGCAAGGGCGGCGTTGTCACTCGTGTCATAGGGAAGGATGGTCAGGTCCCCATCGCAGGCTTCTTGCTTCGGACGTAAGTCGTCCGTCTCGGACACGGTGGTGCGCTGCACCGCGACGGTGAGGCCACAGGGATTCGATGGATCAACCTTGTTGGGGCCGTCGGTGAGCTCCGCCCACTGAATGCCGGCGTAGAGGATATCGACGAAATCGAAGTTCTCACGGCGCTCGTCAGTATCGGTAAACCCAGACCCGCCGAGATCGATCTGCCCGGACTGGACTGCCGGCAAAATCATGGAAAAGTCCTGCTCCACCGGCTGGAATTTGAGGCCCATCACTTGGGCGACTGCATTGGCCAAGTCCATTTCAAGGCCGATGAGCGAACCATCGGAATCCTTGAACTCGAAAGGCGCAAACGGTGGGTTTGTGCCTACGGTGAGGACCCCATCTGCGTCCTGGTACATCGCGGCGATCTCGGGTACTTCGTCCACGTTAGGCTCTGACCAGCCTTCTGGCAGCGCCGGCTCCTCGTTGGTGACGCAGCCGGAGAGGGCAACGGAGGCCAGCGCTCCGACGGCGCCCACGACGACCTTCTTCTTATTCATGCTTTAACTCTCTTGATAACTTGCGGCTTTGCGCCTATCCACGACGATGAAAATGGCGACGATGATGCCGCCGAGCGCGAACATGAGCAGGATAAGCGGTGTGGAAGCATCCTGGTCCGCGCCCCACGGCCATAATGCGCGAAGTGAGCCGAGCATAAATCCGGCCATGGCGGCCAAGGTCGGATCGCGGTGGGTATCGAGCAGGTAATTCAAAACCTTGACGAACGCGGCAAGGCCGCACACCGCGCCAAGGGCGAAGACGCCCACAACGGTCATGTCCCGGTCAGAGACCGCGCCAATGACAGGCTGGTAGAGGCCCATCGTCAGCAAGATGAGTGAGCCCGACACGCCGGGGAGAACGAGCGCGCAGACGGCCACCATGGCCGCCAAGAACACCACAATCAGGCTGGGGTCTTCGACAGGCGTTGAAGTAAAGCCGGTAACGAAGAAGATCGCGACGGTGGCGATGATGAATGCAGCTATGGACGCGGGCGTAAACCGCGACATCATGCTAATTGGAACGATGATGGACACGGCGACCATGCCGAGGAACAATGCGCGGGACAAGGACACTTGCCCTTCCACAAAGTTGTGGAGCAGCGTAGAAAAACCGAAGACGGCAAGGAACATGCCGGCGGCGACTGAGACGAGGAAGCCCCATTCAGCTTTTTTGAAACGGCCGGAAATGAGATCATTGGCGTTGTGCAAAGCGCGTTCATAGATGCCTACGATGAGCGCGACGGTGCCTCCGGAAATTCCGGGGACCAGCTCGGCCATGCCAATGAGGGCGCCGCGAATGGCGTTAAGAATATAGTGCATAAACCGAAAGTAACGTTGACAGTCTCCTCGGTGGGGATGCCGTGCCGAGGGAGAGGAATGAGCAGATGACTCTTTATTCTCTCATTGTGCGACGCGCTTATGCAAACTATTCAGCCCATAGAAGGTTATACGTTGACTACATCGGCAAGCGCTTTGCCACTTCGCCATAGATTGAGCCCAAGATGGCGAAGGCGGCGAGGCCTACGAGACCGTCGAGAAGCACGGTGTAGAAGGTATTCAGCTGCGGGTCATCGGAGGAGGCTGCGGACTTGCGCAGCTCCTGGTAATAAGAGGAGCCTTCCACCTTGGAAGAAACTTCCTTGTCGGTGCTGGATTCCGCAGCGGTAGCAACAGTGGTACCGCCCAAGGTAAGGGCGGCTGCGGTGCTCAAGGCAATGATCGTGCGACGCATGATGACGGGTTCCTTTCGGTTGAAAACACTAATACCCCACAACATTCTCTGTTGCGGGGTGGAATTGTGCCCCTGGTGAGACTCGAACTCACACTACACGGGTTTTGAATCCGTTGCCTCTGCCAATTGGGCTACAGGGGCGCACAAGCAACGATACTAGCGCAGCTGACCAATGGGAACCTAATTGCCTGCCTAAGGGCAGCGTCGGTGCTGATTGGCGCAACACGTTAGGATGGGCCGGGTGACTACTTCTCAGCCCCGACTCTTGCTCATCGACGGCCACTCCATGGCCTTCCGCGCATTTTATGCACTGCCCGCGGAGAACTTTTCTACCTCGGGCGGGCAGCATACGAATGCGGTCTACGGATTCCTTTCTATGCTGGCGAATATCTTGGCGGAGGAGAGGCCGGACTTCGTCGCGGTAGCCTTCGACGTGGGCCGCAAGACCTTCCGCACGGAGATGTTCCCCGACTACAAGGCACAGCGCGAAGCCGCGCCGGAAGAGTTCCGGGGGCAGGTTGAGCTCATCCGTGAGGTTTTGGAGACGCTGGGAATCACCACGCTGTCGCGCGAGAACTTCGAGGCCGATGACATCGTGGCTACGTTGTCCACGCAGGCGGGCGCGGACTATGAGACCTTCCTGGTCACCGGTGACCGCGACTATTTGCAGCTTGTCGACGACTCCACGACCGTCCTCTATCCCATGCGCGGGGTGTCCAAGCTACATCGCTTTACTCCAGAGGCAGTGGAGGAGAAGTACGGTCTGAGCCCGCAGCAGTACCCAGACTTCGCGGCCCTGCGTGGCGACCCCTCCGATAACTTGCCCTCCGTGCCAAAGGTGGGGGAGAAGACCGCCACGAAATGGATTACCCAGTATGGCTCCCTCGATGGCCTTATCGAGCATGCCGAGGAGATCAAGGGAGTGGCGGGCCAGAACTTCCGCGACCGCATCGAACAGGTCAAGCTCAACCGACAGCTCACCCAAATGGTGACGGATATGGACCTGGAGGTTGGCCCCGCGGATCTGGAGTTTAAGGGAGCGGTCGCTAGCGAGGTTGCGGCTCGCTTCGACGAGCTGGAATTCGGCACCAACCTGCGCGAGCGGGTCCTCAACGCCGTCCCGCACGCCGCCGCCGAAGCCGCTGCGGCTGAGGAAGCCCCGGACGTCACGGTTACCGTGGTGGACACACCGCTGGCTGAGTGGCTCGAGGGTAAGGAAGACGTAGCAGTCTTCGTACAAGGTGATGGGACCCCGGGCGCGGGTGATGCTGCGGCACTGGCACTGGTCGATTCCTCCTTTGAGGGCCGCCAGATTGAGTTAGCAGATCTCGATGCTAAGGACGACGCCGCGCTGGCCGCGTGGCTGTCATCAGACGCGCCGAAATACCTACACGAGGCAAAGGCCGCCTGGCACATGCTGGCCGGCCGGGGGATTGAACTGCGCGGAATTGCACACGACACCGCCCTTGCCGCTTACCTCTTGCGTCCGGGTCAGCGCACGTATGCGTTGACGGACGTGTACCAGCGCCACCTACAGAAGTCCCTCGGCTCGGCCACGGAGCAGCTCTCCATCCTTGATGAGAACCCACTGGTGGATCAGGCTGCTGCCATTATGGAGTTAGCGGCAGAACTAACGCGTCAACTCCAGGAGATTGACTCCTTCGAGCTCTATACCGACCTGGAGTTGCCGCTGGTCAACATCCTTGCCCGCATGGAGGCCGCCGGTATTGCGGTCGACAGGGATGTCTTAGAAACTCAGCGCGATGCCTTCATTGAGCAGGTCAATGAACAGGAACGTGCCGCCCGCGAGCTGGCCGGTGATGATTCTCTCAACCTGAATTCCCCGAAGCAGCTGCAGTCGGTGCTCTTCGATACCTTCGACATGCCGAAGACGAAGAAAACCAAGACCGGCTATTCCACCGCGGCTAAAGAAATTGAGCAGCTTGCTGCAACGCATCCGCACCCCTTCTTGGATCACCTGCTGGCCCACCGCGAGTATCAGAAGATGAAGACAACGCTGGAAGGTCTCATTAAGACCATTCAGCCGGATGGCCGCATCCACACCACGTTTAACCAAACGGTCGCTTCGACGGGCCGCCTGTCCTCGACGG
The DNA here is from genome assembly GCF_030232515.1 of Corynebacterium sp. MSK004. Lineage (NCBI taxonomy): Bacteria > Bacillati > Actinomycetota > Actinomycetes > Mycobacteriales > Corynebacteriaceae > Corynebacterium > Corynebacterium sp. MSK004. Next base: position 86,455 of record NZ_JASPKB010000010.1, read on the forward strand.
AACCGAACCTGCAGAATATTCCGGTGCGCACTGAGGCAGGACGCCAGATCCGTTCGGCTTTTGTGGTCGGCGAAGGCTTTGAGACCTTGATCACGGCCGACTACTCCCAGATTGAGATGCGCGTCATGGCGCATCTCTCCGCAGACCCCGGGCTTATTGAGGCCTATCGTGAGGGCGAAGACCTGCACAACTACGTTGGCTCCAAGGTCTTCGACGTGCCTGTCGATGAGGTCACCCCGGAGCTGCGCCGCCGAGTCAAGGCTATGTCCTATGGCTTGGTCTATGGACTTTCCGCTTTTGGCTTATCGCAGCAGCTGGGTATCCCAGCGCGTGAGGCTAAGGAGATTATGGAGAGCTACTTTGAGCGTTTCGGCGGCGTGAAGCGCTACCTCGACGAGGTGGTGGTGCAGGCCCGAAAGGATGGTTATACCTCCACGGTCTTTGGGCGCCGCCGCTACCTGCCGGAGCTAAACTCCGATAACCGCGTGGCCCGTGAGAACGCTGAGCGCGCTGCCTTGAACGCGCCCATCCAGGGAACTGCTGCGGACATCATCAAGGTTGCCATGATCCGCGTGGATAAGGCCCTTGAAGGCATGGCCTCGCGCGTGCTGCTTCAGGTTCACGATGAGCTTGTCGTGGAGGTGGCTCCCGGGGAGGCAGAAGACGTGCAGCGCATCCTAGAGCGCGAAATGGACAAGGCTATCGAGTTGACTGTTCCGCTCGAGGTGTCCGTTGGCGTGGGCAAGAACTGGGATGCCGCAGCGCACTAGAGGTTAGGTCAAGCCCACCGCGCGCTCGTCCTCGGTGGGCGTGCGGCGCTCGACCAAACACCCGGCCAGTAGGTCGAAGGGGGTTTGGCCCAGCACAAGGACGCTGAGGCCAAGGATGGCCAAGATGGTTGCCTCAACATAGGGGAGCCCTGTCAGCGCAACAAGAGTAAGGAGTAGCCAGCTGTTGCGAATTGCTGCGCTGGCGATTCCGGGATGCTCAGCGATGACTTCTAGCTTCAGCGACCACTTGCCTAGAGAAGTGTGCTTCGTTGACTCCGCCCACACCCGGTAGACGTAGAAGACGAGGGCGAGCGCGATGATGTCGTAGATAGCTCCTGCTCTGCCGCTCAATACTCCGTCGGTGCCGAGGTTGATTGCCCATTTGATCACCACGATGACAGCGGCGGCGAGGAAGGCGTCAATCCACCAGGCCACCGTGCGGCGCAGGAAAATCCCAAGGCGTTCTAAAAGCATGGCTGCCAGCTTAGTTCGCTGCGGGCGGCACACTCCGCACCAGGGTAGGCAAGGTCCGGTCTATCGTGCTTCGCACACGAAGATGGCGGTGCCGGGGAAAATTACACCTCGTTCTGGAGACCACTGGCCCCACGTGAGGTCGAGGCCCTCTGGCCACTCGGGTTCAATGAGGTTGCGAATCTCGAAGGATCCGCGAACCTGTAGTGCTCGCACCCAATCACCCATCGTGCGGTGAAACTCGGCGTAGCTAAGCTTACCGTTGGCATCCTGCTCGAGGTAGGCGCGCTCAAAATAGGACAGCTCTGCTGTGAGGCTCTGGGGACCGTCTGGGAAGACCCAGCGCATTGGGTGCGGCACAGAAAAGACAAAGCGTCCACGTGGGCGCAGGACCCGGTGGACCTCGCACAGTGCCGTGTCCAGGTCGGCCACGAAGGGTAGGGCGCCGAAGGCGGAGAAGACGACGTCAAAGGATTCGTCGCGATAGGGAAGCGCTAGAACATCAGCTTGGACTAGCGGTAGCTCGGGCGCGGCATGGGAGAGCATTCCCGACGAGAGATCGAAACCCGTCGCAAAGCGTGTGCGTCCTTGCAACCACTGCGTGCACGGCGCGGAGCCGCAACCGAGCTCGAGAACGGTGGCGGAGGAGACGTCGCCAAGCAGCTGCGCCTCAGCCTCATGCAGCATTTCCGGGCACCAGTAGAAAGAGGATAGGTACTCGGGGTGTTCCGCGTGGTAGGAATCGGCGTCACGATCCCAAAAATCGCGGTTGGCAGAGGATGCCGAAAACGCTGCTGCAGACATTCTTCCTTTCCCAATTCTTTTTCCATGGCGCATTTGCCGTTTTAGCTGCGAGGATGTAGGGTTGTACGGGCGTGTCTATGGCTCGGGACGCGCTGGGCTACTGTAGGAGAGCTCGGCACGGCTGCGAGTCGGGATTGAAATCCATCTTAAGCCTTGCGCATCGGCGCTGCTTAATGACGCTTTTCAAGAGACGCGTAACTGTCCAATTACGATCTCCTACGTTTATTCGGAGCATAACTACATGCCAACTTCTAACACCCCTCAGGTTGCGATCAACGACATCGGAACCGCAGAGGACTTCCTCGCAGCTGTCGACGCCACCATCAAGTACTTCAACGATGGTGACATCGTCGAGGGCACCGTGGTCAAGGTTGACCACGACGAGGTCCTGCTCGACATCGGTTACAAGACCGAGGGCGTCATCCCGTCCCGCGAGCTCTCCATCAAGCACGACGTCAACCCGGATGAGGTTGTCGAGGTCGGCGACGAGATCGACGCACTTGTTCTCACCAAGGAGGACAAGGAAGGCCGTCTGATCCTGTCCAAGAAGCGCGCACAGTACGAGCGTGCTTGGGGCGCCGTCGAAGAGCTGCACGCCAAGGAAGAGCCGGTCACCGGTACCGTCATCGAGGTTGTCAAGGGTGGTCTCATCCTGGACATCGGCCTCCGCGGCTTCCTCCCGGCTTCCCTCGTTGAGATGCGCCGCGTCCGCGACCTGGAGCCGTACATTGGCCAGGAGCTCGAGGCCAAGATCATCGAGCTGGACAAGCAGCGCAACAACGTTGTCCTGTCCCGCCGTGCATACCTCGAGCAGACCCAGTCCGAGGTCCGCTCCGAGTTCCTGCACCAGCTGCAGAAGGGCCAGGTCCGCAAGGGCGTTGTCTCCTCCATCGTCAACTTCGGCGCCTTCGTCGATCTCGGCGGTGTCGACGGCCTGGTTCACGTTTCCGAGCTGTCCTGGAAGCACATTGACCACCCGTCCGAGGTTGTCACCGTGGGCGACGAGGTCACCGTCGAGGTTCTCGACGTCGACCTGGACCGCGAGCGCGTGTCCCTGTCCCTGAAGGCAACCCAGGAAGATCCGTGGCGCGTCTTCGCCCGCACCCACGCTGTGGGCCAGATCGTTCCGGGCAAGGTCACCAAGCTCGTTCCGTTCGGCGCCTTCGTTCGCGTCGAGGAGGGCATCGAGGGCCTCGTCCACATCTCCGAGCTGGCTCAGCGCCACGTGGAGGTTCCGGACCAGGTTGTCAACGTTGGCCAGGAAGTCATGGTCAAGGTCATCGACATCGACCTCGAGCGTCGCCGCATCTCCCTGTCCGTTAAGCAGGCAGACGAGGACTACACCGACGAGTTCGATCCGTCCAAGTACGGCATGGCTGACTCCTACGACGAGCAGGGCAACTACGTGTTCCCGGAGGGCTTCGACCCGGAGACCAACGAGTGGCTCGAGGGCTACGACGAGCAGCGCCAGGCTTGGGAGGCTCGCTACGCCGAGTCCGAGCGTCGCTTCAACCTGCACACCGCTCAGATCGAGCGCAACCGTGCTGCAGCCGCTGAGGCCGCCGAGTCCGCTGCCAACTCCAACTACTCTTCCGAGTCTCAGGATGCAGCTCCGGCATCCGATTCTCAGGCAGAGGTTGGCGGCTCCCTCGCTTCCGACGAGCAGCTTGCTGCTCTGCGCGACAAGCTCGCTGGCAACTAAAAACTAAGTCCTCTCGGCTAGGCTCCGCCGATTAGTCCGAGACGATCTAGTTCTTGCAGAAAGGCCGCTTCTCCCCGCTGTGGGAGGGGCGGCCTTTCGCGTATCCTAAGCCGGTATGAAACTCATTGGACTCACCGGCGGAATCGGCAGCGGAAAATCGACTGTGGCGCAGCTTCTCGTGCGCCACGGCTGGGAATTAGTGGATGCCGATCAGATAGCCCGGGACATTGTTGAACCGGGTCAACCAGCGCTCGCGGAACTGGCGCAGGCTTTCGGGGACGACATTCTCCAAGAAGATGGGAGTCTGGACCGGGGGTTGCTAGCTTCCCGTGCTTTCGCTAGCCGCGAGAAGACCGCTGTGCTCAACTCGATTACGCACCCGCGCATTAACGAGGAAACCCAAGCCCGCTTCGACGCAGCGCGGCAAGCCGGTGCGGATTTCGTGGTCTATGACATGCCGCTCCTCGTGGATAAAGGACTCCACAAGGATATGGACGCCACCATTGTTGTTGACGTTGACGCAGAGGAGCGTGTGCGCCGCCTGGTGGCATACCGCGGGCTGGATGAGGAGGACGCACGCCGCAGGATTGCGGCGCAGATTCCGGACGATGTGCGGCGTGCTGTCGCTGATTTCATCATTGACAACAACGGCCCCCGCGAAGCACTGGATGAGCAGGTCGAGGGGGTCGTCGAGAAGCTGCGCGCCCGCCTAGGCTAGGCACGCAGCTTCCTAGCAGCAGTTTCCTGGCAGAAGCTCCTAGCGCGTTGCTACGACGTCAGAGACTGCGATGTGGTCGTTGTTTTCCATGTCCTCGCCCACGAAATCAAGGTCAGTGCGCATCAGCATGGTGTTGTAATCGTGCCACGATGTCAGCGTGTAATACAGGTGTTGGTCATCCTGGTTTGGCAGCACGAAAGGTGCGTACGTGTCGTTGAGAGGCTCGCCGCTGACGACCTTGGTGGTCTTTTCATTCACCAGCATGCGGCGCGGCGACCATGGTCCTTCGGGGCTATCTGCGGTCCGCATGACGATGCCCTCTCCCTCCACTCCATACATGGTGACGTACTTGCCCAAGTAGTGGTTGTAGGCCACGGAAAGCTCGGAGACTTTGCCATCGAGCACCTCGGTGGCCCGCGCGGGATCCTTCACCCATGAGCCATCTGAGTAGTAGCTGAAGGCATCTTCGTTGGGGAATTCAGATTTCAACGCGCGGGATAAATATGCCGGGCCACGGCGGCCGTTTCCGGTGGAGTAACGGTAGATATAGTCGTCGTGCTCGATGAAGGCCGATTGCTGCAGCTTTTCGAACCCTGGGCGGTAGTTTGCGCCGCCGGGAATGGGAGCGTTCGTCCCGTGGCTAGCGTTAGTGCGTGTGGCCTCCGGTACCGCGCGCCACGTGACTCCGCCGTCGGTCGACTTCACGGTCCCACCAAAGTTGGTTGACCAGCCGGTTTTCGGGTCGTGCCAAGAGCGCACGGACATGTAGTCGATGTAGTGCACGCCGTCGACCACGATGCCCGCTGTGGGGATGGTGGTGCGCTCGCCGTTGGTATCTTGATCTCCCACCTTTTGGGAGGGGATGAACTCCTTTGCGCGGCCATTGGCGGACCATCCGGAGTTAGTCAGCGCCTCCTCCAGACGTAGGCCATCACCGTAGTCGTGGTCGCTCGTGCGCAAGAGGAGGTTGGAACGCCACCCATCACCGTCGCTCGAACAATCCATGGAATCGCCGAAGACGTAGTAGGAGCGGCCCGCGTTGTCAGAGTAGGCAATGCCGAGGTCGGTTCCGGAAATGTCGAATTTTTGGTCGGTGCGGTTCGGGGAACCGGAACCGGTGATGAGCTGCATGATTTGGGTCGGTCCGCCGGTGATTTGGCGCTGGTTATAGTTGCTGCGCTGTGGTGCTGCGGAGTCACCTGAACTGCTCGAACGGGAGGAGCTCCCCAGCAGCGCGTCGAGCCCTCCTAGCGAAGAGCCGCCTCCCGGCCCGGAGGCCTCGGGCTTCGACGTGAAGCTACCGGACTTCGAATAGGCCGTACACGGAGAAGCTTGGGCGGTGGGCGTGTGGGACACGATAGCGACGGGCACGAGGCCGGCGATGGTCACTGCGCTGGCGAGGGAACGAAACTTCATGCCAGCCGATTCTAAAGGAGAGCGGCAACTTTTAAAGCATATGGTGGCTAAAATTTACCTTGTGCTCGCGCCCCGTTCATCTTGAGTGCTTAATCTGCCCCTCCATGGGAACCTGGGACGTTGGGCCTTTTGATAATCATGCCGCGTGCGAAGTGCTCGCGGAAATTCGTGATGGCTCTTTCGACCTCGACACGTTTAAGAAGAGCTGCGTGGATTCTCCCATCGATGTCGACGACGCCGAGGCCGTCATCGCCTTAGGCGCACTGGCGACGTCCCCGGCGGACAAACTTCCCGCTGGAGTCAGTGTCGACTCCGTTAAAGCGCTGCGCACACCGCAGACTCGGGCCTGGCTGCGCAAGAAAATTAACACAGCGATGGAGCCCAATAATTCCCCGATCTATGCACTGTGGGAAACCACGGGTGAGTTAGATCTGTGGCTGCGCACGACGCGTGCTGTATTGCCCTAAACTGTTCTCTCTTGCCTCACACAGTGGCTGGGTTGTTGAGCTGCCGGAACCTAGCAGGTTTAGGCTTCGGCGCGTTAGACTGGTCGGCATGGCTTTTGCTGCTGAACACCCTATCCTGCCGGTCTCGGAACACCGTCCTGTCGGTGAAATCGAACGGCGCTCGGCCGATTTTCGTGTTGAATCAGAGTACCAGCCCGCTGGCGACCAACCCGCCGCCATCGCGGAACTGGATGAGCGGCTGAGCCGCGGCGAGCGCGACGTCGTCCTCATGGGTGCCACGGGTACCGGTAAATCCGCTACTGCGGCGTGGCTCATCGAAAAGCAGCAGCGCCCGACACTCGTGATGGCGCCGAATAAGACGTTGGCGGCCCAGTTGGCAAATGAGCTGCGCCAGCTCCTCCCGCACAACGCCGTTGAGTACTTCGTTTCTTACTACGACTACTACCAGCCGGAAGCCTATATCGCGCAGACGGATACCTATATTGAGAAGGACTCCTCGATTAATGAGGACGTGGAACGCCTGCGCCACTCTGCCACCTCGGCGCTTCTTTCCCGCCGTGATGTTGTCGTGGTGTCCTCTGTGTCCTGCATCTATGGCTTGGGCACGCCGCAGTCCTACCTCGACCGCTCGGTCGTGCTGGAGGAAGGGGAGGAGATTGACCGCGATCGCTTCCTGCGCCTGCTCGTCGATATTCAATATGAGCGCAATGACGTAGGTTTTACGCGCGGAACCTTCCGCGTCAAGGGCGATACCGTGGATATCATCCCCGCCTATGAGGAGCGTGCGGTGCGCATCGAATTCTTCGGCGATGACGTGGATGAGCTCTACTACATCCACCCGTTGACGGGCGATGTTCTCGAGCGAGTCGACGAGGTGCGAATCTTCCCCGCGACTCATTACGTGGCGGGTCCAGAGCGCATGGCGCGGGCCATCGAGGACATCAAGGAAGAACTTGCGGAACGCCTCGCCGAGCTGGAGAACCGCGGCAAGTTGCTCGAAGCGCAGCGCCTGCGAATGCGCACCGAATACGACCTCGAGATGATCGAGCAGGTGGGCTTTTGCTCCGGCATTGAGAACTATTCGCGCCACGTCGACGGGCGCCCTGCCGGTTCGGCGCCGGCGACGCTCTTGGATTATTTCCCGGAGGACTTCCTTACCATCATCGATGAGTCCCACGTGACCGTCCCGCAGATCGGTGGCATGTTTGAGGGTGATATGGCCCGTAAGCGCAACCTCGTGGAGTTTGGCTTCCGTTTGCCGTCTGCCGTAGACAACCGGCCACTCACCTTTGATGAGTTTGAGGAGCGCGTGGGGCAAACCGTCTACATGTCGGCCACGCCTGGTGATTTTGAAATGACGGCCTCCGGCGGCGAGTTCGTCGAACAGGTCATTCGCCCCACCGGCCTGGTGGATCCCAAGGTGACGGTCAAACCCACCAAGGGCCAGATCGATGACCTTATCGATGAGGTCCGCGCCCGCACCGCTAAGCAGGAGCGTGTATTGGTCACCACCTTGACTAAGCGCATGGCAGAAGACCTCACTGATTACCTTCTGGAGCATGGCATCAAGGTGCGCTACCTCCACTCGGATATCGATACGCTGCAGCGCGTGGAGCTACTGCGGCAGCTGCGCTTGGGTGAATTCGATGTGCTCGTTGGTATTAACCTGCTGCGCGAGGGCCTCGACCTTCCCGAAGTCTCACTCGTCGCTATTTTGGACGCAGACAAGGAAGGCTTCCTGCGTTCCACCACTTCGCTCATCCAGACAATTGGCCGCGCCGCCCGAAACGTGTCCGGTGAGGTCATCATGTACGCAGACAAGATTACGGACTCGATGCAGGAAGCCATCGAGGAGACTGAGCGCCGCCGTGAAAAACAGATTGCCTATAACAAGGAACACGGCATCGACCCGCAGCCATTGCGCAAGAAGATCGCTGACATTTTGGACCAGGTCTACGACAACGCCGATGAGCAGGAGCAGGGGGCGGACCCCACGGCAATCGTCGAGAAGCCCGATGTGTCCTCCATGGCTGCCGACGAGGTGCAGGCGCTTATCGACGACCTGACGACCCAAATGCGCGAAGCCGCCCGAGAGCTTAAATTCGAGCTGGCGGGGCGCTTGCGCGATGAGATCGCGGACCTGAAGAAGGAGCAACGTGGACTCAAAGAGGCCGGGATTTAACAGTCTGGGCCGGCATACTGAAACCTCGTTAGTGCACTGGGCGGGTAACACCACACTCAGCGTGGGCAGCCGTGCCATACTGTTAGGGATTAACCACTAGTTATAAGGAGAATCATGCTGAGCTACAACGTCATCGCCGTGGGAACCGATGGATCACCGACATCCCTGCGTGCCGTCCGTTCTGCCGCATCTATGGCGCGTGCTTATGATGCGACGTTGATCATCGTCTCTGCTTTTTACAATCACTCCGGTTCGATGCTCGGCGCACCGAACGCAGAGGACGCCCGCGTGCCCGTTGTCAGCGAGGAAATGTCAGAGAATTTCCTCAACAATGCCGCGGAGATCGCGCACGGCGAGGGTGCGAAGCGCATCGAGATCATCGCTAAGTCTGGCGACCCTGTGAACTCACTCATCGAGGTGGGCAAGGACTATGATGTCGACTTGTTCGTGGTGGGTAACAAGGGAATCCATTCAGTCCGCGGCCGGGTATTCGGTTCCGTTGCGACGGAGCTAACCCGTAAGGCCCACGCGGATGTTGTGGTGGTCAACACCACTGAGTAAGCGCCGGACCCAGTCGGGTGCACAGCACACGCGCTGATCGACGCGAACACGCCAGCGTTGTTAGACTAGCGGGTGCGCAAAAGCTTTTAGAATTTTGTTTAGCGGTGGCCTCAAGGTTGGGGCCCAGCGAAGAAAGGTCATCATGAGCGATTACAACAAGATCGTGGTCGGTACCGACGGTTCCAAGTCCTCCCTGCTCGCAGTGGAGCGCGCCGCCAAGATCGCCGCAGCCTTCGATGCCACCCTCATCATCGGTTGCGCCTACTACGAGAACCAGGAGCAAGCCTCCAAGACACTGCGCCAGGATTCAGTGACGATTCTCGGTGATGAGAAGGCTCAGGCCAACCTCGCCTCCGGCAAGGAACACGCAGAGAAGTTCGGCGTGACGAAGGTGGAGACCGCTGTGCGTCCGGGCACCCCGGTTCAGGCTCTGATGTCCATCGTCAACGACAACAAGGCTGACCTGCTCATCGTTGGTAACCGCGGAATTAATTCCTTGACCGGCCGTCTGCTCGGTTCGGTTCCGGCGGATGTCGCGCGTCAGTCTGATTGTGACGTCATGATCGTCCACACCGTCAACTAAGCCTTCTCGGGCTACGGTACGCACACGCCCCAGAAACTTCTTCGTCGGAAGTCTCTGGGGCGTGTTTGCGCGTTGTGGTGCTTTTCTAAGAGCCGAACCGAAGCTTGCGATAGGCGCGGGCGAGGGCGTTACCGTCGGCGCCTTGAATAAGCGGGATATCGAAAGAAGACTCTTTGTTGACCTTGACCAAGGGAGCAAGCGAGCCATGGGAGAGCAGCTGCTCTTGTGGCGTGAGGTTGCGTATTGCTAGCGCTGCCACACGGTTGGGATGCTCCGCCGCGGCGTCGGCATAAGTCAGAGGATCGTGCTGCCCATCATCACCGATGAGAAGCCAGCGCAATTTGGGGAAAGCAATGAACAAGTTGCGCAGTTGGACGCGCTTGTGTTCTTGGCCATTGCGGAAAAGACCGGTGGGCGTTGGGCCCCAGTCGGTGAGCAACAGTGGGCCACGTGGGAAGCCGTTCTCCGCCATGAAATTGACCAAGGTGTCATAGGTATTCCACGCACCGGTGGAGAGGTAGACGAAGGGAACCTCTGGGTGCTGTTGAGAGATCTCCCGGTAGAAACTGGCCATGCCTTCGACGGGGGTTCGCGTATTGGTGCGCTTTACCCAGGAATTCCACGCTGCAATCATGGCTCGCGGCAGCCAGGTCACCATGATGGTGTCATCGATATCGCTGACCACACCGAATGTCGTGTCTTTGTCCACGATGAGGACTTCCGCGCGCACCTCGTCCGCGCCTTTGGCGCGGATGGTGACGTCGTGCCAGCCAGGTTCTAGCCCGTGATCATGGACGAGGACATCGATATAGCCGTTGTCGTTCGTGGTGCCCGACACCGTCTTACCGCCAACAGTTACTTCGACCTCGTGATGCGTGACCTGGATGGTGAAGAATTGGCGGTATCCGCGTTGGGTCCACGTATCGCGTTCCTCAGCCTTGGGATCGTGCATGAGCACGCGGCCAAGCACGTGGACAAAGTCCTCGTTGCCGTAGCCGGCATAGCCAGTAATGCTGGGCTGCCAGCCTTTGCGTGCGGAGTGCTTGAGTGAGAATGCATTCGCGGTGGATTCGACTTTGCGGGCGATATCGGAAAGTGCCATGCGCACCAGACTAACCGAAAACCTCCGCGTAACGGCCGGCGATGGTCAAGGACTGCGTCGCGCGCGTGAGGGCCACGTAGAGGTTGTGCAGACCTTGCGGTGATGCTGCCACGATGTCATCCGGGTTGACTACGGTGACGTGGTCAAACTCTAGCCCCTTGGTGTGCTCAACGTTGGCCGCCGTGATCACAGCCCGCAGGCGCCCTTCATCGTCCTGGAAGGTAGCTGGCTCAAGGTCGTCCGTATCCTCGCGCCAGATGACGTCCACGCCGTCGCGAACAGCGATACCCGGCGTCGCTTCGGGGTTGATGGATTCCAAGAGTTGATTGGCCAATTCGGTAATTGGGCGCGGGGTGCGGTAGTTGACGCTTAACCCGTGAAGCCGAAAGCGCTCGCCGACGAACGGCTCGAGCGTGTCCGCCCAATCATCGACGCCGGCAGGGGCACCGGTCTGGGACGTGTCGCCCACGAGAGTCATCCACCGCGAGGGGCTACGGCGAAAAATCATGCGCCATTCCATCGGGGTGAGTTCTTGGGCCTCGTCGACGATGACGTGCCCGTAGGCCCACGTGTAGTCTTCACGGGCGCGCTGGGCGGTGGTGCGGGAGTCCCGAACCTCGTGGCGTCGAGCGAGGTGCTCGGCGTCGATGACGTCGTGGGCAGAGAGAATCTCCGCTTCGAACATGTCGTCATCGTTGTCGGTGGAATCGGAAGAGCTCAGGATATCGAGTGCGTCTTCTGCCTCTGCGACTTGCTCACGCCATTCTTTTTCTTCGGCGACACGTTCTGCTTCGGGGTCGGGCATGCCGATGAGAACCGCAAGTTCGTCGAGAAGCGCGGCGTCGGAAGGCGCCCAAGCTCGGCCGTCCTCACGGTAGAGCGCACTGCGGGTTTCATCATCATAGTCGCCGGCCGCCGAATCGATGCGTTCGGTGCTGCTGAGGAGATCGGCGAGGACATCGGTGGGTGTCAGGTGGGGCCAGAACTCGTCGATGAGCTCTAGCACCTGGGGTTCTTCCGCGAGGTCGTCGTGGAGCTGATCCACATCCGCGCGGGAGAGCAAGTTGTTGCCGCCGAGAGGGTCAGCGCCAATGCGTTCAGCCATCTGCTGGGCCAGCGACTCGGTGAGGTGCTCCGCAAACGCTGCTTGTGCATCGTTGTGCGGTTTGCGCGAGCGCCGTGCACGTGTCCGTGCTGCCTTGACCATCTGTGGGTCCACGGTGAGCTCGAGCCGATCGATCTCGAGCGTGCGCGATTGTTCCGGCAGGCGTTGATAGTCTTTCACCGCGTTGCCGAGGATCTCCACCATGGCCGCGGAGCCTTTGATTTCGCGCGCGAGCAGGGACTCAGGGTGAGTAGCCTCAATGCCGGGGAAGAGAGAAGAGATGGTAGAAAGCACAACGCCGGTTTCACCAAGCTCCGGAAGCACCCGGGAAATATACTCCAGGAAGGTGGAGTTGGGACCCACGATGAGCACACCCGTGGCGGCCAGTTGTTCGCGGTAGGTGTAGAGCAAATAGGCCACACGGTGCAGTGCCACCGCCGTCTTGCCGGTTCCTGGCCCGCCTTCGACCACCATGACGCCGCGCGTGCTGTCACGGATGATTTCGTCCTGCTCCCTCTGAATGGTTTCCACAATGGAAGGCATGTGCCCAGTGCGGGCCTGTTGCATGACGTGGTGGAGGGCGGACTCACTGGCAACGTCGCTGCTGTCGGTGTGTGACTCGCCTTCGAGGACTTCGTCGCTGATTCCGGTTACCGTGCGCCCAGTAGTCCTGATGTGCCGGCGGACGTGGACTCCCTCGGGGTGCGCGGTGGTGGCGAGGTAGAACGGCCGAGCCATCGGGGCGCGCCAATCCAGAAGGAGCGTGCGGTAATCCTCCTCGCGGGCATCGAGTCCCATGCGGCCGATATAGCGGCGGTCTAGTCCCTCCGGAGTGGGGTTATCACCGGGCGCGTCAATGTCGATGCGCCCAAAAACTAGTCCGAGTTGGGCGATGTTTAGACGGTCCAGCTTGGCCTGCAGCCCGTGATACTCGGTTTCGCGGCGCACCAGAGCATCGGCATCCGGGGTATGCGGATCGACGGCGGCCTGTACCTCATTGAGGCGTTCATTTGCGGCGTGGACCTCGTTATCGAGACGCGCAAAAAGGCCATCGACGTAGGCTTGTTCGCTGGCAATCTCGGTGCGCGGATCGTTTGCTTGAGCACCAGGGTTTTCGGTGCGAGGCGCGGATGAAGATTCAGACACAAGGCTCCTTGGGCGCGTTTGAAGGCTTCTCCTGGGTGGAAAAGAACAACGGCCCAGCATACTAGCTGAGCCGTTGTTGTCTCCACCGCTTCCATGTATCGCGGTGCGTTGCGGGGCTATCCGCAGCCTGAGGCGAGGTGTTTAGAAGCGGTCACCAAACTTTTTGAAAGCCTTATCGAGCTTCTTGGAAGCTTCCTTCTGCAGCTTTTCTGCGCGCTTGCGAGCCTTCTTCTGGGCGCGCTTGCTATCAAGCGAATCGGCCTTGGCTAGGGCCGCGTCAGCGCGGTCCTGTGCCTTGCCGGCCGCCTTGACTAGGCCCTTGCGAGCGGTAGCGGAGTTCTCGCGTGCAGCGTCGAGCCAGTCATCCTTGTTGTCGTCGATGAACTCGCGCGCGGTCTCGGCGGTGTCCTCGACAAAGGTGCGAGCAGATTCGAGGAAATCGCGTCCGGTGGACTCCCAGTCATCGCGGTTGTCCTCGACGTAATCCTTGGCGGTCTCGAGCCAGTCATTGGCCTTGGCCGTGACATCAGAAGAAATCTCATTGGCGCGGGTGGAGAAGTCCTCCGCAAACTTCTGCTGCTCGGACTTGCCCGGCAGCGCCTGCTGGATCTTCTTGTTCGCGCGCTCGGAAGCCTTGGCAGCGCGCCAACGCACAGATGGCTTACCTTCGGTGTCCTGGGTGACGATGGCCAGGGCGCCGAGCAGAGCGGTGTTGGTAATGAAGCCGTTGCGCTGTGCTTCCTTTTCTTCCTTGGAATCTGCGGTCCAGAAAGCATTTCCAACCAAGTTGGGGACGTGAGTCAGCGCCAGCACGGCAGCGGAGGTGCGCGGTGCTTTGCCCAGCGCCAAGCTTGTGCCCGCGACGGTCTTTGCGCCGCCGAGCGCGCGGGTAACCAACTCGGGGTCGTTAGGGATGTAGCCTGCGTACTCGCGCGGCAGCACCTTGCGCAGGCGCTTGAGCACGGACTCGGTGTCCGCGACGTGCTCCGAGGTGTTGCGGAGCGTATCCACACCATCCCAAATGAACACGGAGGCCAGCATAGGACGAGCAAACTTACGAATCATGATGTGCTCCATTCGATAGATCTGTAAAGACGTTCGACACACCATAGTACGCGGATTAAACAACTGTTGCTGTAAGCGCAGCAGTTAACACGTAGTTACCAACGCCGCTCCCACCACTCGTCTAGGTGCGGGCGCTCTGCACCGAGCGTTGTGGGCGCTCCGTGCCCAGGGCGGACGATCGCTTCGTCGGGGTAAACATCAAAGAGCCGCTGCGTGACATCCTTGTACAGGCGCACGAAGTCACCTTCCGAGGTGGTTTTCCCTACGCCGCCGGGGAAGAGGGAATCGCCGACGAAGAGGTTTGTGACACCGTCAATCTCCGCTGCAACCGCTGCACCGCCTGGAGTGTGTCCGCGCAAAATGATGACGGGTAAGTCGAAGCCGGCAAAAGGCAGAGTATCGCCATGCTCGAGCTCTACGTCGACGGGCGCGGGCAGGGCAGGGGAGTCAAGGAAAGAGGCGTAGTGCTCGGCGCCGGTTGCGTCCAAGACTTCTTTCAGTGCACGCACGTGGTCCCAGTGGCGGTGGGTGGTAAGCACGGAGGTGATCTTTACCCCGTGATCGGCGGCTAGAGAAAGAAGTGCGGGGGCGTCAGCAGAGGCGTCGATAAGCAGCGCTTCTTCGCCCGCACACAGTAGGTAGCAATTGTTGTCCATATCGGACACGGAAATTTTGTGAAGCTTAAGGGCGTTGTTCATAAGTCCAACCATACGGGTACATTCTGATTGAGAACTCTCTGAACACACATACATTTGTGTAGGAAGGCAGCAACTAGTGGCTGATCGTTTGGTCGTACGCGGCGCGCGTGAGCACAATCTCAAGGGCGTGGACATCGATATTCCGCGCGACAAATTGGTGGTGTTTACCGGCCTATCTGGCTCGGGCAAGTCCTCGCTTGCTTTCGATACCATCTTTGCCGAGGGCCAGCGGCGCTACGTTGAGTCCTTGAGTTCCTATGCGCGCATGTTCCTTGGTCAGATGGATAAGCCAGACGTTGAGTTCATTGATGGGCTTTCTCCGGCGGTGTCCATTGACCAAAAGTCCACCAATCATAACCCGCGCTCAACAGTGGGAACCATTACCGAGATCTATGATTACCTGCGTCTGCTTTTCTCCCGCGCGGGTACTGCGCACTGCCCTGAGTGCGATGCCGTCATTGAGCGTCAAACCCCGCAGCAAATCGTGGATGAGGTTTTAAGCCATGAGGAAAAGCTTAAGTTCCAGGTCCTCGCACCGGTTGTGCGCCGCCGTAAAGGCGAGTTCGTTGATCTCTTCGCGGACCTCGCAGCGCAGGGCTATTCACGCGTTCGGGTGGATGGTGAGCTCTACCAGCTCAGTGATCCACCCAAGCTAAAGAAGCAGATTAAGCATGACATCGATGTCGTCGTGGACCGTCTGCAGGTCAAGGCTTCCCAAAAGCAGAGGCTGACGGATTCGGTGGAGACCGCTCTGCGCTTGGCTGATGGCTTGGTCACCCTGGATTTCGTTGACCGCGAGGAGCTCACGCACACCTACTCGGAGAAGGCCGCCTGCCCCAACGGCCATACGCTGACCATTGAGGAATACGAGCCCCGCGCGTTCTCGTTCAACGCACCTTTCGGTTCCTGCCCGGTGTGTGACGGTTTGGGTACCCGCCTTGAGGTCGACGTTGATTTGCTGGTTCCAGACCCGGATGCTCCGGCTGTGGAGGCCATCCAACCGTGGACGTCGAGCCCCAATGCGAGGTACTTCGTCAAGCTCGTCGAAGGGCTAGCGAAAACCCTGGGCTTTGATCCCCGCACTCCGGTTTCTGAGTTGACCGAGGAGCAGCGTCACGCCTTGATTTATGGCACTGATGTGGAAGTCAGCGTGCGCTACAAGAACCGCTATGGCCGCCAGCGCAATTGGTCCGCGCCTTTTGAGGGTGCCATTGGGTTCTTGGAGCGCAAGCTTGATCAGGCTGATTCCGAATCGCAGAAGGACCGCCTGCTTCAGTACACCCGTCGCGTTCCTTGTAATGCCTGCAACGGCACGCGCCTCAAGCCCGAAATCCTGGCGGTGCGCTTGGCCTCGACCGCTCACGGTGAGCAGTCCATCGCGGGCCTGACGGCGCTGTCCATCGAGGAGGCAGCAGAGTTCCTCGACTCGCTCGTTCTGGGCCACCGCGAGGAGATCATCGCTGGTGCTGTACTAAAGGAAATCCAGGCGCGCTTGCGCTTTCTTCTCGACGTCGGTCTGAACTACCTCACCCTCGACCGCGGCGCCTCCACGCTGTCCGGTGGTGAAGCGCAGCGCATCCGCCTCGCCACACAGATCGGTTCCGGCCTAGCGGGAGTTCTCTACGTGCTCGATGAGCCCTCCATCGGCCTACACCAACGCGATAACCAGCGCCTCATCGCCACGTTGAAGCGCTTGCGCGATATCGGAAACACCTTGATCGTGGTGGAGCACGATGAAGACACCATTCGGGAGGCGGACTGGCTTGTCGACGTCGGACCGCGCGCCGGCGAGTACGGCGGAACGGTGGTCTATCAGGGTGAACCCGCCGGTATCGAAGCCGTGGAGGAATCGCTCACTGGGCAATACCTCTCGGGCAAGAAGAAGCTCGCTGTTCCCGATACGCGCCGTGCGATCGATCCTGAGCGCATGCTCAAGGTGGTCGGCGCCCGTGAGAATAACCTCAAGGGCATTGACGTGGAGATCCCCCTGGGCGTCCTCGTCTGCGTTACAGGCGTGTCCGGCTCTGGTAAGTCCACCGTGGTCAACCAAATTCTGGCCAAGACCCTGGCCAACAAGCTCAACCGCGCCCGCCAAGTGCCGGGGCGAGCCAAGCGCGTCGAGGGCGTGGAGCACCTAGACAAACTCGTGCAGGTGGACCAGAGCCCTATCGGGCGCACCCCGCGCTCAAATCCGGCGACGTACACAGGGGTCTTCGACAAGATCCGCAACCTCTTCGCGGAAACCCAGGAGGCCAAGGTTCGCGGCTACAAGCCGGGCCGGTTCTCCTTCAATGTCAAAGGCGGACGCTGCGAAGCGTGCCAAGGTGACGGCACCATCAAGATTGAGATGAACTTCCTGCCCGATGTCTACGTGCCCTGTGAAGTATGCGAGGGCGCACGCTATAACCGCGAGACCCTGGAGGTTCTCTATAAGGGTAAGAACATTGCTGAGGTCCTCAACATGCCGATTTCAGAGGCCGCAGAGTTCTTTGAGCCCATCACCTCGATTCACCGTTATCTCAATACCTTGGTGGAGGTGGGCCTTGGATACGTCCGCCTGGGTCAAGCCGCTACAACACTTTCCGGCGGTGAAGCACAGCGCGTGAAGCTGGCATCTGAGCTACAAAAGCGCACGAATGGGCGCACGGTCTACATCTTGGATGAGCCGACGACGGGCCTGCACTTTGAGGACATCCGCAAGCTCATGCTCGTCATCCAGGGCCTGGTGGATAAAGGCAACTCCGTTATCATCATTGAACACAATCTGGACGTCATTAAGGCTGCGGATTGGATCGTTGACATGGGCCCCGAGGGCGGCTCCGGCGGCGGTACCGTCGTGGCTCAGGGCACACCAGAAGATGTGGCACAGGTGGAAGGCTCCTATACGGGAGGGTTCCTCAAGGAGATGGTCTGATGGTAGGGCAGAAGCTCACGCACGCGGCCGCGGTGGCTCTCGGTCTTGCCGTGGCTACAACTGCGGCGGGCTGTTCTGCCCCGGATAGGGACGCAGTGCAGGAAGCTCCCGAAACATCTAGTGAGGGGGTTAAGAACAGCTACGACCTCGATGCGGAGCTGCGCGCCGTCGTCGCAGACGTCGAAAGCGAGTATGACGTTCAAGCCGGAGTGTCAGTGGCGGATCAACAGGGAACGTTCAACGCTGGACTAAGGGGTGAAGAGCCTGCATGGTCAACCGTAAAGGTGCCGATCGCCATCGCGGCTTTGCGCGACGAGGCTAGCCCTGAGCTTGTGGACCTCGCCATTAAGGAATCGGACAACGATGCCGCCTACGCACTGTGGTCCCACGTTCGTTGGACCGAGGGGGACGCGGGAAGCGCAGTCAAGGCTCTCTTGAAGGAATATGACTCATCCGGCGAATTTGAGGAACCATTTGGATATTCCACGTGGTTGCTCGAAGAGCAGGCCAAGTTTGGCGCACACTTGCCGTGTATCCCCGAAGCCGCGCAGGTTTATGACGCGATGGATGACATCGTGGAATGGCAAGACAATGGACTCGACCGCCTCCCGCATACCCGGGCCAAAGGCGGCTGGGGGCTTTCCGAGGAGGACAACGGGTATACCCATCGCCAGATTGGGGTGCGGGAAACCGAGGGGGCCGGTAAGGATGCCGATGGCGCGGTGGGATTGGCCATTGAGGTCACCATGCCCGGCGACTACGCCGAGGAGGCTATACCCGCTCTTAACTTGCTTGCTGCAGGCGTAGACCGTGTTGTCACCGAGGCGCTGGGGGAGGGCGCGCTAAAGCCCTTGGTTGGTTGTGCGCGGCCTGGCGCAGCGCCGAGGGCTGAGGAGGCGTCGGCAAGCGCAGCGTCGAAGAGACAAGGTGCGTCGGCCGAACCAACAACTAACTCACCTGCTCGCCGATTTGGTGATTGATGCATGTGGTGTTAGAGTAGTGTGCACTACCGCCCGTAGCGCCTCCTCCAGGAGGTACTTGGGCCGCAAGCGGAGTTTCTCCCACCTGAGGCCGCGTAGGAATCACCATTCCAACGCAGGATAAAGGTTAAGAGTAGGCGCCACGCGGTGGTGCGTGCTTGAAAAAGAAACTCCCGGATGCCACTGGCGCCGGGATTTATTCGTTTGTGGCCTCGGTAGGCACACTACTAGCCCCACAATCGAGGAGAACCACAATCAGCGCTGAAGCTCGCATTAATGAGCGCATCCGAGTACCCGAGGTCCGTCTTGTTGGCCCCGGTGGTGAACAGGTGGGCATCGTCCGTACTGACGATGCTCGCAAGCTCGCGTACGAAGCGGATCTTGACTTGGTCGAGGTTGCACCGAACGCGAAGCCGCCCGTAGCCAAGATCATGGATTACGGCAAGTTTAAGTACGAGCAGGCCCAGAAGGCCCGCGAGTCCCGTAAGAATCAGCAGCAAACTGTGGTGAAGGAACAGAAGTTCCGTCCGAAGATTGATGATCACGATTACGAGACGAAAAAGGGCAACGTGGTGCGCTTCCTGGAGAAGGGTTCCAAGGTAAAGGTGACCATCATGTTCCGTGGCCGCGAGCAGTCGCGTCCGGAGCTGGGTTTCCGCCTGTTGGAGCGTTTGGCTGACGACGTCGCAGAGGTCGGCGTTGTGGAGTCGCGTCCCAAGCAGGATGGTCGCAACATGACCATGGTTCTTGGACCCGTCCGCAAAGGCAAGAAGTAGACCACGCTCCACTTAGGATTTAAGGATTTAATTCTCATGAAGCAGAAGACTCACAAGGGCACCGCCAAGCGCATCAAGGTGACTGGCTCCGGCAAGCTGCGCCGCGAGCAGGCTAACCGCCGCCACCTCCTGGAGGGCAAGCCGTCCAAGCGCACCCGTCGTCTGAAGGGCACCGAGGACGTCGCCAAGGCAGACACCAAGCGCGTCAAGCGCCTTCTCGGCCGCGCATAGTCAGCGCCGAAACTCCCATCCCCACACACTCACAATCAAGATAAGGAAGTATTACTGTGGCACGAGTAAAGCGCTCAGTTAACGCCAAGAAGAAGCGTCGCGCAATCCTGAAGTCCGCTAAGGGCTACCGCGGCCAGCGCTCCCGCCTTTACCGCAAGGCCAAGGAGCAGTGGCTGCACTCCATGACTTACGCTTACCG
The DNA here is from genome assembly GCF_030232515.1 of Corynebacterium sp. MSK004. Classification (NCBI taxonomy): domain Bacteria; kingdom Bacillati; phylum Actinomycetota; class Actinomycetes; order Mycobacteriales; family Corynebacteriaceae; genus Corynebacterium; species Corynebacterium sp. MSK004. The sequence continues at coordinate 106,345 of NZ_JASPKB010000010.1, forward strand.
CGATCGTCGCGCCCGTAAGTCCGAGTTCCGCAAGCTGTGGATCCAGCGCATCAACGCTGCTGCTCGTATGAACGACATCACCTACAACCGCCTCATCCACGGCCTGCGCCTGGCTGAGATCGAGGTTGACCGCAAGATCCTCGCCGAGCTTGCAGTTAATGACTTCGAGGCTTTCTCCGCACTGTGCGAGGCTGCTAAGGCTGCACTTCCGGAGGACGTCAACGCTCCGAAGGCTGCCTAAGCACCGCGCGTAGACGCCAGATGCACCCACCGCCCCTGATGAAGGGACGGTGGGTTTTGTCGTTGCGGGAGTAATGCCCGCAAGAACCCTTAAGCCCTGCTTCTCCCGAGGGATTGTGTTACATTGCACAGTACTGTCATGAGAGCCGCCTGCCCTTAGTCCTTGGGGCTGGCCAGAGATACATGGTGTGAAGGAGAGAAGAGAAATGACCAACCCGAACAACGCTTATCAGCCCAATGGCGACGCTTTTGACGGCGCTTCTAATGGAGGACAGCCGCAACAGGCAAACCCCTTCGGATCTTCGAGCGACCAGTACGGTTATAGCGCGGCCCCGTATGGTGGTTCGCAGCCGGCTCAGAATGTTCCAGCGCAGCAAGAGGCTTACCAGTCACACTACGGCCAGCAGCCACAGGCTGGAGGAGAGCAAAAGTCATGGGTAGTAGCACTGCTCTTGTGCTTCTTCTTGGGTGAATTGGGAGTTCATAACTTCTACCTCGGCCGCACGAAGCGCGGTATGTGGCAGCTGGCTCTTGCCGTCGTCGGCCTTATTACTTCCTTTATCATCATTGGTATTTTCCTCGTCGCTGGTTTGGTGATCTGGAAGTGGGTCGAGCTCGTGTTCATCGCCGGTGGTTTCTCCAATTACGATAAGGACGCAAACGGCGTACCGCTGAAGAAGTAACCGTCTGCAGAGAATCGCGGAGAACTCTTATCCCGCTTGCCCGCCCGAACGTGGTGGGCAAGCGGGACTTTTCAATGAGAAGCTCGGTCGGTACCGTCACATACATGGATCTGGATTTCTCCTCTGCTTTTACCGAACGCACGCCGCGCGTAGTCAATGCGGCCAAGCTGCACCGCGCTGCCAACCGTCGTAAGGCGGAGCGCTTCATCATCGAGGGCGAAAACGCTGTGGACGCGGCGGTGTCCACGGGAGCGGCGACTGACGTCTTCGTGACGGAAAGAGCCGCCGAGCGCTTCGCCCACATTGTGCAAGCCTGCGGATATATGGACGTCTATGTCCACCCCATCACGGATAAGGCGGCCAAGCACCTGTCTGATACCGCGACGAGCACCGGGCTCTTCGCCGTGTGCCGCCCCGTCCTGTGGAGCGCCGGCAAGATTCTGGCGGGCAAACCACAGCTGGTCTCAGTCCCAGTGCTGACGTCTGAGCCTGGCAACGCAGGTACCCTGATTAGGACTTCGGACGCCATGGGGGCGGACGGCGTCATCTTCGCCGGTGAGACGGTCGACCCTTTGGGCTGCAAGGTCGCGCGCGCGTCGGCGGGGTCGCTGTTCCATGTACCCGTTGCTCGCGATCCCAACATCAAGGACGTCCTGGGCAAGCTGCGCTCTTCTGGGATGCAAGTGCTAGCCACGGCTGCCGATGGTGAAGTAGATCTAGCTGAGGCAGATCTGAGCCAACCCACCGCCTGGTTGTTCGGTAACGAAGCACATGGACTGGGCGAGCTCTTGGACGAAGCTGACATGCGCGTGCGCATTCCGATTCTTGGGCGTGCAGAGTCACTCAACCTGGCTACGGCCGCCAGCATTTGTCTTTATGAATCAGCCAAGCAACAGAACAGCTAGCTCTGCTCTGTGACTAGGGCTGGTGGCCACAGTAGTCGTTAAGCACGGTAAGATAGCTCGCGTTAGTTTTTGTGCGAGAAGAAGGTAATCAAGGCACGTGTCCGATACACCTCAGATCGAATTGACCGAAGAGGCCCTGGGGGCCGCCGCGGAGAAGGCCATTGCCGCCTTCGAGGCTGCATCCGACCTCGACGAGCTCACCTCCGCCCGCCGCGAACACCTTGGTGATGGTGGCTATATTCCGCAGGCCCGCCAGTCGCTGGGCCAGTTGCCCAAGGATCAGCGCAAGGACGCCGGTCGTGCGGTAAACATGGCCCGCGGCAAGGTGGAAAAGCGCTTTGCACAGATTCGTGAAGTGCTGGAGCAGGAGGCTCGCGCCGCTCAGCTGAAGGCGGAGAAAGTCGACGTTACCGTCCCCACCACGCGGGCGCAGACTGGTGCTTTGCACCCTATTACCGCGTTGTCGGAGCGCATCGCCGACATCTTCGTGGGCATGGGCTGGGAGATTGCCGACGGCCCGGAGGTTGAGGCCGAGTACTTTAACTTTGATGCGCTGAACTTCAAGCCCGATCACCCTGCGCGTACGTTGCAGGACACTTTCCATGTGGGCAAGGAAGGCTCCAAGCAGGTCTTGCGTACGCATACCTCGCCGGTGCAGGTACGCACGATGCTTGAGCGAGACGTACCGCTGTACATCGCTTGCCCGGGTCGCGTTTTCCGCACCGACGAACTCGATGCCACCCATACTCCGGTCTTCCACCAGGTGGAGGGCCTAGCAGTGGACAAGGGGCTGACCATGGCCCACCTTCGCGGCACCCTGGAGCACCTAGCCAAGGTTCTTTTTGGCCCCGAGACCACCACCCGCATGCGCGTGAACTACTTCCCGTTCACCGAGCCCTCGGCCGAGGTCGATGTGTGGTTCCCGAATAAGAAGGGCGGCGCCGGCTGGATCGAGTGGGGCGGCTGCGGCATGGTCAACCCCAACGTTCTGCGTGCCGTGGGCATCGACCCCGAGGAGTACACAGGTTTCGCCTTCGGCATGGGCCTTGAGCGCACCTTGCAGTTCCGCAATGGTCTGACCGATATGCGTGACATGGTTGAAGGCGATGTTCGCTTCACCCTGCCCTTCGGCGTGCAGGCATAGGAACCCAGAGAAAGGATAGAGAGAAAACAATGCTTATTTCCCAAGACTGGGTTACCCGCATCCTGGGCACCGCGAATTCCGGCTGGAGCGTACCTTCCGAAGAGTTGGACTCCGGCTTTGTCCGTGTTGGTTTTGAAACTGAGGGATTTGAGGCCCTCCCAGAGACGACCGGCCCGCTGGTTATTGGCCAGGTCGTCGAGATTGAAGAGCTCACGCAGTTCAAGAAGCCAATCCGTTATTGCCAGGTCAACGTTGGCCACGCAAATGGCACCGGCGAGCTGCAGGGCATCATCTGTGGTGCCCGCAATTTCCGTCTCAATGACTATGTCGTGGTCTCCCTCCCAGGTGCTGAGCTGCCCGGCGGCTTCAAGATTGCTGCCCGCGAGACCTATGACCACATCTCCAACGGCATGATGTGCTCCGCCGCTGAGCTCGGCTTCGGCGACAAGGCCAACGGCATTATCGTTCTAGGGGACGAGGTGGCGGACAAGGTTGGCGAGGACGCCCGCCCCATCATCGGTCTGGCTGATACCGCCTTCGACGTCAACATCACCCCGGATCGCGGCTACGCCCTCTCCGCGCGCGGTTTGACCCGCGAGGTGGCTTCGGCGTTTGACCTCACCTTCCCGGACGTGGCTCAGGACCCGAGCGCGGCCGGTGTGGATATCTCGGCTGTTCCTCAGGCACAGGGCGCGTTTATCGACGTTGACCTGCGCGAGGAAACCAAAGCCCAGCGCTTCGGTCTGCGCAAGGTCACCGGTATCGACCCCGCTGCCCGAACTCCATTTTGGATGGAGCGCGAGCTCATGTTGTCCGGCCAGCGCAGCGTCAACGTGGCCACCGACGTCACGAACTACGTCATGCTGTTGCTGGGTGCCCCGATGCACGCCTTCGATGCCAATGTGATCAGCGGCAACCTCGTGGTGCGCAATGCCGCAGAAGGGGAGAAGTTCGAGACCCTAGATCACGTCAAGCGTGAGCTGTCGGCTGGTGACGTGGTCATCTGCGATGACAACGGCATTCAGTCCCTCGCCGGTGTCATGGGCGGTACGACCTCAGAGATTTCCGATGAGACCACGGATGTCTACTTCGAGTCCGCCATCTGGGATCCGATCACCGTGGCCCGGACCTCTCGCCGCCACAAGCTCTCCTCTGAGGCGTCCCGCCGCTTCGAGCGCGGCGTCGACCCGGCCATCGTCGAGGTCGCTCTCGACGTCGCCTGCGCGCTGCTGCAGCAGATTGCTGGCGGCACCATCGAGGCTGGCAGGACGCTCGTGGGAGACGTCGCCAAGCGCGAGCCCATCACCCTGCGCACCGCCAAGCCCAGCGAATACGCCGGCGTGCAGTACTCCCGCGACACCATTATCCAGCGCCTGCGAGAGGTGGGCTGCGACGTCACCGACAACGGTGATGAGCTGCAAGTTACCCCGGCGACGTGGCGCACGGATATCTCCATGGACGTCGACCTCATTGAGGAAGTCCTGCGCCTAGAAGGGCTAGAGGACATTCCCACTGTGCTGCCGACCCCGGCAGGCGGTCGCGGTCTGACTCCGGCGCAGAAGCGCCGCCGCGCTATTGGCCACGCTTTGGCCTATGCCGGTTATGCCGAGGTCTTGCCGGCGCCGTTCATCCCGAACGACACCTTTGATACATGGGGCTTGGACAAGGAGGATCCGCGTCGTAAGACGGTGGCCGTGCAGAATCCTCTCGAGTCCGACAAGGCCATTCTTTCTACGACGTTGCTCCCGAACCTTCTTGAGGCCATCGCCCGCAACGTGGCCCGTGGCCGAAGCGACCTTGCCCTTTTCGGTCTCCAGCAGGTGGCTTTCAAGCGCGCTGATGCGTCGCCGATGCCTTCGGTGGAGTCCCGCCCGGAGGAGTCCGTCGTGGCTGAGCTTTTGGAGTCCCTGCCTCTGCAGCCGCTGCACGTGGCTACGGTTGCTACCGGCAACATTGAGCACGAAGGTCCGTGGGGGACCGGCCGCGCGTATAGCTACGCAGATGCGATCGAGTCTGCGCGCCAGGTGGCTCGTTCCGCTGGTGTTGACGTTGCAGTTAAGGCAGCCGAACAGCTTCCGTGGCACCCGGGTCGCTGTGCCGCAATTGTCCTCGCCGATGATGAAGAGCAGGTCGTGGGCTATGCGGGTGAGCTGCACCCGCAGGTTCTTGAAGCTTTGGAGCTTCCTGCACGCACGTGTGCAATGGAGCTCGATGTTTCAGCACTGCCGTTGGAGGAGAAGTTCCCGGCACCTGTTCTGTCCTCCTTCCCGGCCCTGCACCAAGACATCGCGTTGGTCGTCGATGATGCCACCCCGGCTGAAGAGGTTCGTAAGGTCGTTGAGGAGGGCGCCGGTGAGCTGCTGGAGTCCGTGGAGCTTTTCGACGTCTTCCGCGGCGAGCAGCTTGGTGAGGGCAAGAAATCCCTTGCCTTCCAGCTTCTTTTCCGCGCTGATGACCGCACACTGACTGATGACGAGGCGAACCAGCATCGTCTGGCCGCTGCGGAGCTGGCTCAGCAGCGTCTCGGCGTACAGATGCGGGCTTAGCCTATCGACATCTCTTAATCCATCAACCCGGTTCACCCCGCAGGTGGGCCGGGTTTCCCTTTGCGCAAGCGTGCGAAGGCGTGGGGAAAGATCCCCCAGCGCTGGTAGGTGTGTGGTTTAGCTCATAGCCTCAGAGGGGCAGCGTTTCCAACCCCGAAAGGATTGTCTACACCATGCGTCTGTTGTCCCGCCTTACCGCCACCGCCGCCGTTGTCGGTGCACTCACGATTGCCCCACATGCCTCCGCCGACCTATCACAAGGCTTCTCCAATGCCGACGGCACCGTCAACTGTGAAAGCGCGAATATCGAAGGAACCTACGTAGCATGTCTGTCCGAAGGCGCACGAGCTACCAGCCCGCAGTGCAACCCGCCAGGCCAACTGGCACCGCGTTTTATTTACCATGCAGGCCGCTCTAAGGCTGACTGCTTTAACCAAGGGCTTACGACCACGAACTTCAAGCGCCTCCAGCCAGGCCAAGTTCACCAATTCAATGAAGTCACCGCTATCGCCGATGCGCAGGGCGGCATCCACTTCGTCGGCCCACAGGGCTACCTAGGCTACGCAGGAAAGAAGGCCGTATCTGGTTCGGAAGGACTGGGGGACGTCTCTTCCCGCGTCATGTAGTCCAAATACAGCCCTCGTTTCATAAAAGGGCCCGGAGTTAGTCGGCCCCGCGTCACTCCTATTTCCTCATCCACAGCTCGGATTCTCGCACTATACCGCGAGAATCCGAGCTTCGTCGTTCATGGAATGAAGAAATATCGCGGCTGTTTTTGAATAACATACGGCCGACTGCATTATTTGCTAGGGTGGCTGCATGAGTATTTCAGTAGCAATCGCCGGAGCCACAGGTTATGCAGGGAGCGAGATTCTACGCCTCTTGCTGTCGCACCCAGCGTACCTTTCAGGTGATCTGCGCATTGGCGCGCTCACGGGGCACTCCAATGCTGGCCAGCGAGTCTCCGAACTCATGCCGCATCTGCCGCAGTTGGCAGACCGTGTTATCGAGGACACCACCCCAGAAGTCCTCGCCGGCCATGACATCGTATTCCTCGGTTTGCCGCACGGGCATTCGGCGGAGATTGGCCGTCAGCTGGGGGAGTCCGTCACCGTCATCGATTGTGCCGCCGATTTCCGCCTCCGCAACAAAGAAGATTGGGATGCATTCTATGGCGGTGAGTATGCCGGCGCGTGGCCCTACGGGATCCCGGAAGTTCCCGGCAACCGCGAGAAGCTCAAGGGCAGCAACCGCGTGGCTGTTCCAGGGTGTTTTCCCACCACGATTACCCTGGGGGCCCTTCCTGCCGTGGCGCAAGGGCTAATTGAGCCAGACCTGTCCGTCATCGCGATTACCGGCGTATCCGGAGCCGGTAAGAAGGCCTCCGTGGCTCAGTTGGGCGCGGAGACAATGGGCAACCTCAAGGCCTACAAGCCGGGTGGCACCCACCGCCACACCCCGGAAGTCCTGCAGAACCTGCAACCCTTTACCCAGGAGCCGGTGTCCGTGAGTTTTACTCCGGTGCTTGCCCCTCTGCCGCGCGGCATTTTGGCCACGATTACGGCGCCGCTGAAGGGGGGCGTCGATAAGCGCAGCGTTGCCCAGGCTTTCCGTGAGTTCTACGCCGACGAGCCATTTTGCCTTGTGCTTCCGGAAGGTCAGCAACCGCAAACCCAGAACGTGGTGGGCAGCAACATGGTTCATATTCAGGCACACGTGGATGAGCGCGCTAACCGTCTTGTCATCACTGCGGCTTTAGACAACCTATGCAAGGGCACCGCCGGCGCAGCCGTTCAGTGTATGAACCTCACCTTGGGCTGGGAGGAAACTCTGGGCCTGCCGCAGGCAGCCGTCGCCCCCTAGATAACCCAATACTCGCCCGCGCGTTCCTCGCGCTACGCAATCCCGCTGGAACTGTAGTTCCGCTTAGACAAGGAGAAGACAGAAATGATTACCGCACCCGCCGGCTTCCTCGCTGGCGCCACGACGGCTGGGATTAAGCCCTCCGGAAAGCCGGATATGGCCCTCGTGGTCAATCAAGGTCCCAACTTTGATGCAGCCGCAGTGTTTACCCGTAACCGCGTGGTGGCTGCTCCCGTGAAGCTTTCCCGTGCAGCGGTAGCGGACGGTGTCATCCAAGCAGTCATTTATAACTCAGGCAACGCGAATGCCTGCAACGGCGTGCAAGGGGACAAGGATGCGGCGGCGATGGTAGCCGCTGTCTCCGAGCACACGGATATCCCCGCAGCCAACATCGCGGCGTGCTCGACGGGTCTTATCGGAGAGCTGCTTCCCATGGAGAAGGCATTGGCCGGTATCGAAGCGGTTGCCGGGGATCTCGGTTCTGATGAATCGCACGGTCAGGCCGCCGCGGAGGCAATCATGACCACCGATACCGTGGTCAAAGAATCGCTCTTTAAGGCCGAGGGTTGGAGCATGGGCGCCATGGGCAAGGGTGTGGGCATGATGGCTCCCTCTCTGGCCACCATGTTGGTATGCGTGACGACGGATGCCGTGGCCTCCCCACAAGCCTTGCGTTCGGCCCTGCAGATTGCTAGTGATCAGACCTTCAACACGCTTGACGTTGACGGCTCGACCTCCACCAATGACACGGTCATCATCCTGGCTTCTGGCGCTTCCGGTGTAGAGCCTAGCCAGGAAGAGCTGGATACTGCTGTTCTGGCGGTGTGTTCCGATATCGCGGATCAGCTCCAGGCAGATGCCGAGGGGGTGACCAAGCGCGTGAAGATCACGGTCGAAGGAACCTCCACCGATGAACAGGCGCTGAACGCCGCGCGCACCTTGGGGCGCGACAACCTTTTCAAGTGTGCGATGTTCGGCTCGGATCCCAACTGGGGTCGCGTGCTCGCCGCAGTGGGCATGGCGGATGCTGATATGGATCCGGAGAACATCTCGGTGTTCTTCAATGACCAGGCTGTGTGCGTTGGCTCCACCGGCGCGCCCGGCGCGCGTGATGTTGACCTTTCCGGGGCTGACATTGACGTACGCGTTGACCTAGGTACTGGTGGAAGCGGTACCGCTTTCGTGCGCACCACCGACTTGTCCCACGACTACGTGGAGATCAACTCCGCGTACAGCTCCTAAGAGAAGCAGGGAGGAAAGATGATTCAGGGACTCAGCAATGTAGACCGCGCCACTGTGCTCGCGGAAGCCTTGCCGTGGCTGCAGCACTACCGCGACAAGATCGTCGTCGTGAAGTACGGCGGCAACGCGATGGTGGATGACTCGCTCAAGGCCGCCTTCGCCGCTGACATGGTTTTCCTGCGCACCGTGGGCGCTAAGCCCGTGGTGGTGCACGGCGGGGGCCCGCAGATCAATGAGATGCTGGGCAAGCTGGGCATTGAAGGAGAATTCAAGGGCGGTTTCCGCGTGACCACCCCGGAAATCATGGACGTGGTCCGCATGGTTCTTTTCGGCCAGGTGGGTCGCGGTCTGGTGAATCTCATCAACTCCCACGGTCCCTACGCCGTGGGAACCTCCGGTGAGGACGCGGGTCTGTTTAAAGCCCGCAAGCGGCTTGTCGACGTCGACGGCGAGCCCACCGATATCGGCATGGTGGGAGACATCGTCAGCGTCGATCCCTCCGCCGTCATGGACATCATCGAGGCTGGGCGCATTCCGGTGGTCTCGACCATCGCTCCCGGAAATGACGGCGAGGTCTACAACATCAACGCGGATATCGCCGCCGGTGCATTGGCACGAGCACTGGGTGCTGAGCGCCTTGTCATCCTCACCAATGTGGAGGGCCTGTACACCGACTGGCCCAATCGCGATTCACTGGTGTCGAAAATTGAGGTCGACAAACTCAAAGCCCTGCTCCCAGGCCTGGATTCGGGCATGATTCCGAAGATGGAGTCCTGCCTTATGGCTGTCGAGGGAGATGTGAGCGCCGCCCACGTCATCGACGGGCGTATCGCCCACGCCGTGCTATTGGAGCTGCTTACTACGGGCGGCATCGGCACGATGGTGCTGCCCAATGATTACAACCGTGAGGACTACCCAGAAGGAACAGTCTTCAGGAAGGACGATAAGAAATGACCGCGCAGACCACATTGACGCAACGCTGGGGGCAAGTGCTCAGCAACACCTACGGCACCCCACCCGTGGCCATCGTGTCCGGCAAGGGCGCCACGGTGACCGATGAAGACGGTAAAGAATACATCGATATGCTCGCCGGCATTGCGGTGAACTCGCTGGGCTATGCCCACCCGGCCATCGTCGAGGCGGTCAGCGCCCAGGTGGCGACCGTTGGCCATGTCTCCAACCTCTTTGCCAGCAAACCCGTCGTCGAGGCTGCCGGCAAACTTCTGGAGAAAGTGGGGGATAGCGAGGCCCGTGTCTTTTTCTCAAACTCCGGGGCGGAAGCCAATGAGGCTGCCTTTAAGCTGGCACGCTTGACCGGCCGCCGCCGCATCCTCGCTGCGCACCACGGTTTCCATGGCAGGACGATGGGCTCTCTCGCCATGACCGGGCAACCTGCCAAGCGCAAGGCCTTCGAACCTTTCCCAGGCGGAGTGGAGTTCTATACCTACGGCGACATTGACTACTTGACCACCTTGGTGGAACAGAACCCGGAAGATACCGCTGCCATCATTCTGGAACCCATCCAAGGGGAGACCGGTGTGATTCCAGCGCCCGATGGATTCCTGCGCGCCGTGAGGGAACTCTGTACCAAGCACGGCATCCTCATGATTGTCGATGAGGTTCAAACTGGTGTGGGCCGCACCGGCGATTTCTTTGCCTTCCAACATGAGGGCGTTCTTCCAGACGTCATCACCATGGCTAAGGGCTTGGGCGCGGGTATGCCGATCGGCGCCACCATTGCCCGTGGACAGGCTAAGGATCTCTTCACCCCGGGTTCCCACGGCACGACGTTTGGCGGAAATCCCGTCTCCTGTGCGGCCGCCGCAACGGTGCTGGAGCTTGTCGACGACCCCTTCCTCGCCGACGTCGCCCGAAAGGGGGAGTGGCTGCGCAGTGAGGTGGCCAAAATCCCGGCGGTGCAGTCAGTCAGGGGCCGAGGGCTTATGCTAGGTGTTGTATTAAATAAATCGGTGGCTAAGGACGTTGTGGCTGCAGGCTTGGACCACGGTCTCATCCTCAACGCCCCAAGCAGCGAGGTCTTGCGCTTGACCCCGCCGTTGGTGATCACCGATGAGGAACTCACGCAAGCAATCGATCGCCTGCATAAGGTACTGGAGGAAATAGGATGAGCGTGCGCCATTTCTTGGCAGATGACGACCTCACACCGGAGGAACAAGCAGAGGTCTTGGACCTTGCCTTGAAGCTGAAGAAGGACCCCTTCTCCGAGCGTCCGCTGGAGGGCCCGAAGTCGGTCGCGGTTCTTTTTGACAAGACGTCGACGCGCACGCGATTCTCCTTCGAGGCGGGAATTGCTCACCTGGGCGGGCACGCCATCGTCACGGAGACAAAGTCCACGCAGATGGGCAAAGGCGAGACGTACCAGGACACCGCTGCTGTTCTCTCCCGGTTTGTCGAGGCAATTGTCTGGCGCACCTACGCGCACCAAAACCTGCTAGAGATGGCTGAAACCGCGACGGTACCCATCGTCAACGCTCTGTCCGATGACCTGCACCCGTGCCAGATCCTGGCGGATTTGGTGACCTGCCGCGAGAATTTTGGCGAGCTGACCGGCCTTAAGGCCGTCTACCTCGGCGATGGCAATAACAACATGGCCAACTCCTACATGCTGGGTTTTGCAACCGCGGGCATGGAGATGACGATTGTTGCGCCGGAAGGTTTCCAGCCGCAGCCGGAGTTTGTGGAACGCGCACGCAAGCGCGGCACGGTGACCGTGACCGATTCCCTCGACGGCGTCGACGGCGCCGATGTTGTCATCACCGATACGTGGGTGTCGATGGGCCAGGAAGATGATGGCAAGGACCGCCGGACCCCGTTCCTGCCCTACCAGGTCACCTCGGAAGTCATGGCACGCGCCAAGGAAGGGGCGATCTTCCTGCACTGCTTGCCTGCTTACCGCGGCAATGAAGTAACTGCAGAGGTCATTGACGGACCACAATCCCGCGTTTTCGACGAGGCGGAGAACCGCCTCCACGCACAGAAGGCGCTACTCGTGTGGCTTCTTGCAGCTCAGGAGGAGAAGTAGACGAATGACGACGACCCCAACTACGCGCAATGCCCGCCAGGCCAAGATTCTGGAGATACTCGACCGCACTCGGGTCACGAGCCAAGTTCAGCTCTCTGAGCTTTTGCTTGATGAGGGAATTGACATCACGCAAGCTACGTTGTCGCGTGATCTCGACGAGCTGGGCGCTAAAAAGGTAAAACGCGATGGTGGCCGTTCCTTCTACGTTGTGGGCGGCGAGCTGGAGCAGTTCGAAGACCAACTCAACGGTCCGCGTGAAAAGCTACGCCGCATGCTCGATGAGCTCGTGGTGTCGCATGACTACTCCGGCAATATTGCGATGTTGCGCACCCCCGCGGGTGCCGCGCAGTATTTGGCATCTTTCATCGACCGCGTGGGCTTGCCGGATGTCGTCGGTTGCATCGCGGGCGATGACACCATCTTCGTCCTCGCCCGTGAGGGATTAGGGGGCCGGGAGCTGGCGGAGAAGCTCACCAACCGCAGCATTTAACATTTATACGTAAGTCTGTATAATATAAATCAGTTCGATTTTTAGCACCTGTTTGTCTTAAAGGAGCAAATACTATGACTGCACGCGTTGTGCTTGCCTACTCTGGCGGTCTGGATACATCTGTCGCCATTCCCTACCTGGCCAAGATGACCGGTGGCGAGGTTATCGCCGTGTCCCTTGACCTGGGCCAGGGCGGCGAGGATATGGACTCCGTGCGTCAGCGCGCTCTCGACTGCGGTGCTGTCGAGTCCATCGTTGTCGACGCAAAGGATGAGTTCGCAGAAGAGTACTGCTTGCCCACCATCAAGGCGAACGGCATGTACATGAAGCAGTACCCGCTGGTGTCTGCTATCTCGCGCCCGCTCATCGTCAAGCACCTCGTAGAGGCCGCTCAGGCCCACGGTGGTACCCATGTTTCGCACGGCTGCACCGGCAAGGGTAACGACCAGGTGCGTTTCGAGGTTTCCTTCCGCGCGCTGGATCCCACCCTGGAAATCATTGCTCCCGCGCGTGACTATGCCTGGACTCGCGACAAGGCCATCGCCTTTGCCGAGGAAATCAACCTTCCCATCGAGCAGTCCGCTGCCTCCCCGTTCTCCATTGACCAGAATGTCTGGGGCCGTGCGGTCGAGACCGGCTTCCTGGAAGATCTGTGGAACCCGCCGACAAAGGACCTCTACGCTTATACCGAGCAGCCGGACTTGGGCAATGCCCCGGACGAGGTGACCATCACCTTTGATAAGGGTGTTCCCACCGCTATCGATGGCAAGCCGGTGACCGTCCTTCAGGCTATCGAGGAGCTCAACCGCCGCGCCGGTGCGCAGGGTATTGGCCGTCTCGATATGGTGGAGGACCGCCTGGTGGGCATCAAGTCCCGCGAGGTCTACGAGGCCCCTGGCGCCATGGTTCTCATCAAGGCCCACGAGGCATTGGAAGATGTCACCGTGGAACGCGAGCTGGCCCGCTACAAGCGCCTCACGGACGCCCGCTGGTCCGAGGAGGTCTACGACGGCCTCTGGTTCTCTCCGCTGAAGCGCTCGTTGGATGCCTTCACCGAGTCCACCCAGGAGAACGTCACCGGCGATATCCGCATGGTTCTGCATGCTGGTACCGCCACCGTAAATGGCCGCCGTTCGGGTCAGTCCCTGTACTCCTTCGACCTGGCCACTTATGACACCGGCGATACGTTCGACCAGACCGCTGCCAAGGGCTTTGTCCAGCTGCACGGCCTGTCGACGCAAATCTCTAACCAGCGTGACCGCGACGGCGGTTTCCCCACGGGCAAGTAGAACAACTAAGCCAAGGTAAGGAATCGATGCACAAGACCAATGAAGGTGCGCTGTGGGGCGGCCGCTTTTCGGGCGGCCCCTCCGAGGCGATGTTTGCCCTGTCCGTATCTACCCACTTCGACTGGGTGCTGGCGCCCTATGACGTGCTAGCCTCCAAGGCTCATGCCAAGGTACTGCACAAGGCGGGCCTGCTTTCCGACGCCGACTTGGACACCATGCTCTCTGGGCTCAGTGAGCTGGGGGAGAAGGTTGCCTCCGGCGAGTTTGGGCCGCTGCCGACCGACGAGGACGTGCACGGGGCCATGGAACGCGGGCTTATCGACATCGTTGGCCCCGAGGTAGGCGGGCGCTTGCGTGCCGGCCGCTCCCGTAACGACCAGGTAGCCACCCTGTTCCGGATGTGGATTCGTGACGCCATTCGCGATATCGCACTCCAGGTCACTGACTTGGTGGAGGCCTTGGCTGGTCAAGCCGAAGCTCACCCGGATGCGATCATGCCGGGTAAGACCCACTCCCAGGCAGCGCAGCCGGTCTTGTTGGCACACGAACTGCTCGCTCACGCGCAGCCGTTGCTGCGTGATATTGAGCGCCTTCAGGATCTGGATAAGCGCCTGGCTGTGTCACCTTATGGCTCGGGTGCGCTCGCCGGCTCTTCGCTGCACTTGGACCCGGAAGCCATTGCTGAGGAGCTCGGCTTTGATTCCTCCGCAGAGAACTCTCTGGATGGAACGGCAGCGCGTGACTTTGCTTCTGAAACGGCCTTCGTCCTTACTCAGATTGCCGTCGATATGTCCCGTCTTTCCGAGGAGATCATCTACTGGTGCACTCCAGAGTATGGCTACGTCACTCTGGACGATGCCTGGTCTACTGGCTCTTCGATCATGCCGCAAAAGAAGAATCCGGACGTTCCGGAGCTGACCCGTGGCAAGACAGGTCGTCTCATCGGCAACCTCACCGGATTGCTCTCCACGTTGAAGGCGCAGCCTCTGGCTTACAACCGTGACCTACAGGAGGATAAGGAACCCATCGTGGATTCGGTGGCACAGCTCAACCTGCTGCTACCGGCTATGACCGGCCTTATTGAGACCCTGACCTTCCACGAAGATCGCATGCGTGAGCTCGCCCCCCGCGGCTTCACTTTGGCTACTGATTTGGCCGAGTGGATGGTGCGCCAGGGCGTTCCCTTCCGCGAAGCGCACGAGGCTTCCGGTGCTTGCGTGCAAATCGCGGAAGCTCGGGGTGTTGACCTGGTGGACCTCACGGATGAGGAGCTGGCGGGCGTCGATAAGCGCCTGCTCCCCGAGGTTCGCGAAGTTCTCACCATCGATGGGGCAGTGGCCTCACGTTCTACCAAGGGCGGCACCGCCGGTGTGCGTGTGGTGGAGCAGCGTGAAAAGGTTCGTGAGTGCGCTGCTGCCGCGCGGAAGTGGGCAGAAACTCCACTGCGCTAGTCTCAACAAGCTTTGTCACCGCATGGCCGCTTTCGGCCATGCGGTTCTTTTGTGCGCGGGGGTAGGGAGGCCGCTCGTTTTAGCTGCGTGCGTATGTGCTGTGAAGCACTGTGGGGGGTTGATAGTGATGGGCATCTCATTAGGTTGCTATAACGTTTCATTAGGGAATGTGAAGCAAAGACACGTTCTTAACGCGGAAAGGACTATCTCCCTGATGACTGAACTACTTCGGCCACCGAACACGGAGTCGCACGAAAAAGAGAAAGCGGTCTATGCCTCGGAAGATCACGGACTGCAGAAGGGGATGAGCAACCGTCAGCTGCAGATGATTGCCATTGGCTCTGCCATCGGCACCGGGTTGCTGCTCGGCACCGGCGGGCGCCTACAAACGGCGGGACCGTTCCTCGCCGTCTTGTACTTGGTGTGTGGATTCTTCGGCTACATCATTCTGCGCTCGCTCGGCGAACTCATCGTGTATCGCCCGAGTTCGGGTTCCTTCGTCTCTTATGCGCGTGAGTTCTACGGTGAAAAGACTGCCTTCGTGACGGGCTGGCTTTACTGGGGAAATTGGGCAGCCACCTTGGTGGCGGATGGTACCGCGGTGGCTATCTACATCAAATGGTTTGGGCAATATACCTCGTGGTTGGACGCGGTTCCGCAGTGGCTGCTCGCCCTCGGCGTCGTATGTAGCATCCTTTTGTTCAACATGCTCTCGGTGAAGATCTTTGGCGAACTGGAGTATTGGTTCTCCATGATCAAGATCGTTGCGCTGATCATCTTCATGGTCGTGGCGATCGGTGTGGTCATACTAGGCCACCCCAACGGTGATCCAACCGGGTTCAGCCTTATTACTGATGCCGGTGGTTGGCTTCCTAATGGCCTGTTGCCTGCAGTAATTGTCATCCAGGGCGTTGTCTTTGCCTATGCAGGCATCGAGTTGGTAGGTACCACGTCGGGTGAGACAAAGGACGTCGAAAAGCATATTCCGCGTGCGGTGAATAGTGTTCTATTCCGTATCGTGGTCTTTTATTTCGGCAGCGTGCTGCTGCTGACCCTGGTTTTGCCCTACACCACCTACGTCACAGAAGTATCGCCATTCGTGACCTTTTTTGAGTCACTTGGCGCAGGTTATGCTGCGCCTATCTTCCAGCTGGTGGTAATCACCGCTGCGATTTCCTCATTGAATGCCGGTCTGTATTCGACGGGCCGCATCATGTACAACATGTCTACTGCTGGCTCCGGGCCCAAATTCGGTGCCCGCATGTCCAAATCTGGCGTTCCTTATGGAGGCATCGTGATGGCCGCCTTCGTCGGTCTCGCTGGTGTGTTTCTTAACTATGTGGTGCCCGAGATGGCTTTCGAGATCGTGTTGAATCTGGCCGCGCTGGGCACGTTGGCGTCGTGGGCCGCCGTGGCCATGTCGCACATCAAATTTGTGCACCTGGCAAAGAAGGGGCGCTATACCCGTCCAAATTATCGCTCGCCCTTCGGCCAAGCAGGTGATTGGTCTGTGCTTGCCTTCATCGCGGTGGTCATTATCCTTATGGCTTTTGACTACCCAATCGGAACCTTCGCTCTGGCCTCTACGCTGCTTCTCATTCCGGTGTTCGCTGCCATGTGGTTTGCCTGGCGTGAGCGTATCTACACCATCGCGGCGGAGAGGAAGGCCAAGCACCTTCCCACCTCACGCTTCCCAGCCGCGCCGCAGACGGACCTTCACCCGAAGAACTAATACAAGAATCAAGATCGGAGATTGCAATGAACCATGCTGTCAAGTTCGTAGATGTAGAGAATATGGCGCGCTGGATACAGCGTGAGGGAGTAGAAAACATCATTATCGGAATGGTGGACTACCTTGAGGCGGACTACCGCGAATGGGAGCGATTCGACAAAATCGCACGCGTGGCTTCTCACACCCCGTTCGGCGTCATCGAACTCATGCCTACCTCCAATGGCAAGGAGTACTCCTTCAAGTACGTCAATGGTCATCCTTCGAACCCCGCACGTGGCTTTCAGACGGTAACTGCTTTTGGCGTGCTTGCTGACGTCGACAACGGTTACCCCACGTTCGAGGCCGAAATGACTTTGCTTACGGCACTGCGCACGGCGGCCACCTCCGCCATGGTGGCAAAGCACCTAGCCAGAAAAGACTCCAAGCGTATGGCCATGGTGGGGGCTGGCTCGCAGTCAGAGTTCCAGGCCCTTGCATTCCGCGGTGTAATGGGGATCGATGACATCGCTATTTATGACATTGACCCGAAGGCAGTAGAAAAGTTCCAGCGAAACTTGGAGCCATTGGGATTCAACATCACAGCTTGCTCAAGTGTTGATGAAGCCGTACAGGGCGCCGACATCATCACCACCTGCACGGCCGATAAAGCCCAGAACCAAATCCTGGCCGAGCATCACGTCACACCTGGCGTGCACCTCAATGCGGTCGGCGGTGACTGCCCGGGCAAGACCGAGCTAGAGAGCTCAATCTTGGACAAGTCCAAGGTCTTTGTTGAGTTCCCAGAACAGACGCGCATCGAGGGCGAGATTCAACAGAAGCCGGCAGACTTTCCAGTGGTCGAGTTCTACCAGGTACTTACTGGGCAGGCGACGGGCCGCGAAAGCGATGACCAGATCACGCTTTTCGACGATGTCGGATTCGCCATCAATGACTTTTCTGCCCTTCGCTACCTTCGTGATTCTGTAAGAGGCACTGACTTGGAGTCAGAGATCGATATCATTGCCAACCTGGAGGATCCTAAGGATCTCTTTTCATTGGTCGCGAACGTGCCTTCGCTTCTTTAGCCCAATGGTCGGGACAGAGTCGCCGCCCTTTTCTCTGTCCCGCTGTGGCCGCATTGATCTCTGCAGTTCTTATTAAGGCAACCGCTTTCGGATAGCAGCAGCGGGGGACTGCATCGGGGGTGCGCGATCGGTAAGTCGAGCACCATGGCGGAGTGCCTTTTATGATTTAGGTCATGAGTAGCGCACAGCCGGGTGGACGAAAGAAGTCAGTTATCGTAGCCCTCGCCTTCCTGGTTGTCGCTATCGTCTCCGTGGTCGTGGGGCGTGGCTGGATTTCGATGCCCAGCTTTAGCTTTCCCAGTTCGCCCTCCTCGCATCGCGACCTCCTCCGCGTGAAGGGTGCCATCAGTCCGGAAGATGAGGAGTTTTTTAAAGCCGCGGAGCAGCAACAAGTATTTGCAGAGGTTGGCATCTCGGTGGCGTATGACGTTTTCTCGCCCCAGGACTTGGTAGAGATTGCTAGCAGGCCCGACCCTGACTATGACTTCGTCATGCCCGTCGTGGATGGCGCGGCACGTGTTGCTGAGACGAAAGATAAATTCACGACCATCACTGGGGCCGACCCCGGCTCGGTGGTTGCA
This sequence comes from Corynebacterium sp. MSK004, assembly GCF_030232515.1. Taxonomy (NCBI): domain Bacteria; kingdom Bacillati; phylum Actinomycetota; class Actinomycetes; order Mycobacteriales; family Corynebacteriaceae; genus Corynebacterium; species Corynebacterium sp. MSK004. The sequence continues at coordinate 124,618 of NZ_JASPKB010000010.1, forward strand.
TTCTCTACGCCACTCATCGCACTGGTCTATACGGATTTGGTGGGTGATATGGAATCTCAAGGCTTGGTGGTTGACAACGGCGGTAACAAGTCCCTCGATCTTGCAAAATTGAACGAGATGTCAAAGGAAGGCACACGCTGGCGCGATATTAGCCCGTCTTTTGGATCTCCTCGCGTTGTCGATGTTGCGGTTCCCAGCCTCCGCGAATCCAATGCAGCTCTGCAGTATGCCGCCCTGATTCGTTCCGTCGGGGGAGGAGCAGGCGGTGATGATGCCATGCAGCGACTACTCGTCGGTCAAGGACACGGAGAGGCTAGCACGCAGGGAATTTTTGATACCTACCTGCGTCTTGGGAAGGGCGAGATGCCCATGGTGTTGGCCACCGAAGCCGAGTACGTAGCCGAACTTATAAAGCAATCAGATTCTGAGGGCAGTACGAAGCTCAAGGACTACACTCCCTTAGCTCTCGTCCCAGGTGCAATGCTGACCTCCACCGTCGTCCCGCAAACGGAGGAAGGTGAGGCTTTCGCCGCCGCCGTGAGTGACCGTTCAATTCAAGGTGTTGCCGCGATGCAGGGATACCGCACGGAGCCGACCAGCATCTTCGACAAGCTGGTCGCCGACGTGGAGTACAGCCCTCTCCCTCTGCCAACTCAACAACCTCCCACGTCTTGGCAAGACTTTGAAGCCATTCAGCAAGAGCTGGGATTAATCACGGGAAACGAACTCCCGGAAAGGATGATGTGAATGTTGCGATCCCTGAAGGCATTCGTCGCCGTGTCGTGCATGATGACTCTTGCTGCTTGTTCCGCTGTCAGTGGAAACAGTTGGCTCGACGACTCAACCTCAAGCGAGCAAGAGCAAGACGGTGACCTGAAGATTGTCGCCGCAACGGAGCTTGCACCGCTGGAGCCGGTCCTGGAACAGGCCTCCGAGGAGCTCGGCTTTGATATCACCATGACCACGGAGTCAGGCACGTTGGAGAACTCCCGTTCGCTGCAACAAGGAACCTTTGACCGTCACTATGACGCCACGTGGTTCGCCACCAACCGCTACGCCCGCATCATTGGTGCCGATAGCAAGTTGGGAAAGGAATTCAGCGTCGCGCGCTCACCTGTGGCGTTGGGCGTGCATAAGGATATCGCACGCAAGCACGGATGGGACACCACGCAGCCGACCTGGCAGGAGATTTCAGATTCAGGTATCACCTTTGGGATGACCGACCCATCAACGTCGAACTCGGGTTTCTCCGCCTTGTCTGCGGCCACCACCGCTTTCGCGGACACTGGCCGAGCGCTAACGGAGGAGGATATCTACAAGGCTTCGGACAAGGTCCAAGACCTGTTTGGTAATCAGACGCTCACCTCTGGCTCCTCGGGGTGGTTGGCGGATCGCTTCCGCGAGCATCCGGAGCAAGCGGACGCGATTATTAACTACGAATCCGTGCTCTATCAGCTCCAGGACGAAGGCGCAGACCTACAAGTGGTCATTCCTTCCGATGGTGTCATTTCCGCGGATTATCCACTCACGGCCCTTCATAGCTCCCCAGACGATGACGCAGAAGCTAAGGTGCAGGCGTTGGCTGATTGGTTGCGTGATTCTTCCCAGCTGCTGAAGAGCTACCACCTGCGTGTGGACAATTCCGATCTGCCGGGCACCATGTTCGAGCTTCCTTATCCCGCTAACGAGAAGACTGCACAGGCGCTGGAGGCCGCATTCGCCCACGAGCTGCGCAAACCCGGCAACACGTCTCTTGTGCTGGATACCTCGGGTTCTATGGAAGGTGAGCGTATCGAGCTTCTCAAGAGCAGCTTGCGCCCGCTTATCGACGGCTCTGCGGACGGCAATACCGCAGAACAAGGCCAGGTTGCCTTCCGTAACCGCGAGCAAATCAAGCTCATGCCGTACTCGTCCGAACCTCAGCCAGTGACCCGCGCGGTGATGGATACCGAAAACATGGGCTCGGTCAAAGAACTGGCGGATCGAGTAGAGGATTTGCAGGCCGACGGAGAAACCGCCACGTTCGACTCAGTGCTTAAAGCCTTTGATGAGCTGAGCACTGGCGACGGCGATATTGGCACCGTGGTGCTCATGACCGACGGTGAGGTCACTCGCGGCCGAACCTTTGCTCAGTTTAAGGAGGCGTATGAACAGCTCCCACCGGACAAGAAGGATATCCCGGTGTTCGTCATCTTGTACGGTGAAGCCAATGTTCAAGAGATGGAGGAGCTAGCCCAACTCACCGGCGGCAAAACCTTCAACGCCATCGACGGTGATCTGGCCGGGGCCTTCGAAGAAATTCGCGCTTATCAGTAAATCACCCTCTCCATTGTCAAGGAAGGCAGGCATCCATGGACGACGTAACCCCTCGCAAGGTAATTGCCGCAGTTGTAGTGACGGTGCTCGTCGCTGCCTTGCACTTCCTCACTGGCGGCGGCCTGGGATTCCTTTGGCCAATCGTGGCGGCCAGCTGCGGCGCGGCAGCCGGATTTCTCATCCCGCCGGAGAGGCAGGGCAAGGAGCTTCCGGCCCCTCCGGTGTCTGAGGCGGACCGGCTGACCACAAGCCTGAAGAGCACTCGCTACAGCCTGCACCACCGAGACACTCCGGCGCCCGTAGATCGCGCGTGGACGGAGTTCGACGCCTCGGCAACGTGGGTGCTCAACAACTGGGACAGGCTCGATGATGCCCCAAGTCAGCAGTCCCTTGTCCGCGACATGATTGAGGAGCACTCGAGCAGTTTGGTGAAGTCCTATTTAGAAGTAACGGAACTCAACGAGCCCGCAGCGGTCAAAGAGGTAACTGAGGCGCTGGGGATACTCAATCGAGAGATGACGGAGATTCGTGACGCCATTGCCCAGAACTCGGTCCGTGGCCTGCAGGATCACTCCATGGCGCTGAAGCTGCAATTTGGTGGGACCACTCCTTCTGCAGATTCCAAGGAGGTGTAGGGTTGGCGGGTATGAGTCTTGATCCGAAGCTGCTCGACATTTTGGTGTGTCCGCAGGACAAAGGCCCGCTGAACTACCTGGAAGAAGAACAGGTACTGGTCAATGACCGGCTAGGGGTGGCCTATCCCATTGAAAACGGTATTCCCGTCATGCTGGCCGATCACGCAACACCGTGGCCGCCAACTGACGACGATGCCTAAGACGCATCCCGCGAATTTAGTGGTCTTTGCGAACACTTATCCCGTCCAGCCGGAATCGAAGTAAAAGGAGCCTCCATGAACATCATTGATGAGCTGCAGTGGCGCGGCCTCATTAACCAGTCCACAGATCTCGACGCCCTCCGCGCGGCTTGCGAGGAACCCATCACTCTATATTGCGGTTTCGACCCCACGGGTGACTCCTTGCACGCGGGCCACTTGGTGCCGATGATTATGCTGCGCCGTTTTCAAAAGGCCGGGCATCACCCAATCGCCCTCGCTGGTGGCGCTACGGGGCAAATCGGCGACCCGCGGGATGTGGGGGAGCGCTCCATGCTTTCGCAGGAGACCATCAATGAGAATATGGTGGCTATCAAGAAGCAGCTGCGCCAGTTCATTGACTTCGAGGGTGAGAACGCGGCGACCATGGTCAACAACGCGGACTGGACTTCTCAGATGTCTGTCATTGACTTCCTGCGCGACGTGGGAAAGAACTTTTCTTTGAATACGATGCTGGACCGTGACACGGTCAAGCGTCGCTTGGAGTCCGACGGAATCTCGTACACTGAGTTCTCCTACATGCTGCTTCAGTCCAACGACTACGTGCACCTGCATAACGAGCTGAATTGTGTCCTGCAGATCGGCGGTGGCGACCAGTGGGGCAACATCGTATCCGGCGTGGATCTCAACCGACGTGTCAACGGTGCGAAGGTTCACGGCCTTACCGTTCCGTTGGTTACGGACGCCCAGGGGCAGAAGTTCGGTAAATCCACCGGTGGCGGAAAGCTGTGGTTGGATCCGGAGAAGACGTCCCCGTACGCGTGGTACCAGTACTTCCTAAACGCTGGCGACTCTGTGGTCATCGACTACCTGCGTTGGTTCACCTTCCTTGATCAGGAAGAGATTGCTTCCTACGAACAGAAGGTCGCGGACGAACCATTCCGTCGTGAAGCGCAGCGCAGGTTGGCCCAGGAGATGACCACATTGGTGCACGGTGAAGAGGCTACGAAGGCTGTGGAGCTAGCAGCGCAGGCACTGTTCGGCAAAGCTGAGCTCACTGATTTGGACGAAAATACCCTGGCTGGTGCCTTGTCTGAGACCACTGTGGCAGAGATTTCCGCAGGGGAGCCGCGAACCATTGTTGATTTGTTGGTTGCCGCTGGCTTGGCCGATTCGAAGGGCGCTGCCCGACGCACCATCAAGGAAGGTGGCGCGTACGTCAACAACAAGCGCATTGAGTCTGATGAGTGGGAGCCGGACGCTACGGATCTGCTTCACGGTTCGTGGCTTGTTCTGCGACGAGGAAAGAAGAACTTCGCCGGTGCCAAGCTCAGCTAACAACCGGTCTTCTTAGTCGGAGCAGACCATGCCTATCCCGCCGCCTTGTGCGGCGGGATTCGTCGTTTTTCTAGACCTGCGATTCACAACCGGGATAAGAACTGCTCGAAAAAGCATGAATACCTGGGGATTTGTTGTTTGTTGGGGGTGTGCGTATATTTATCGAAGTCGCCGCGAGACGCTGGTGACACGGAGATTAACTCCCAGTTGACAAGGTTTAAACTTGTTTACTAGAGTGTGAACTCCAGCCGCTCAAGACGGTGAATGATAAAGATTCATTGCGCTGAGTGTGCGAACGATGTTTGAGAACTCAATAGTGTGCCAATGTACTTTTGTGTTGGTTGATTTTATTCATTGTGGCTGTGATACGCCGTATGCGTATCACGGTTGGTGTATGCCGGATGGCGCTTTTCCTTTAGCGGCGTCATTGTAAATAACATAAGTTGTTTGGGCGTAAATGATTTAAAATCTTCTGACTTTGCCAGCCTCCTGTT
>NZ_JASPKB010000011.1:0-89915 GCF_030232515.1 Corynebacterium sp. MSK004
GGCATGGTGGTAGATTACCTTTCTTCCCAACCCAACCGGGCTGGATATCAGGTGTCTACCAAACAGGGGTCAGGTCCTATCGCGGACAAAGCCACCTACCACAGGTCATCGACGCCATGTTTAATACAGACCAGCTCGAAGCGGAGTCCAAGCGCCTAGACGAGAAAATCCGCGCTCTTGCCAGCGAGATTGAATCATTGGTTGCAGAAAATCAGCGGGTAGCGCAAGACCAGGACCAATACCTCGCCCGCTACACCCAGCTAGAAGCGCGATACCAGAAAACCCTGGGCCGCAAACAAGCCATCGAGGCCGAGATTGCTGCCAAGAGTGCCAAGGCCACTGCGATCAAAACCGCCTACACCCAGTTGGCCGACAAGCCCATCCAGCATTTTCAACCATCCCAGTGGACAGCGCTTATCGACCATGCCGTTATCGGAGCCAACGAGATCCAGTTCGTCTTCAGAATCGGCACTGAAATCACCGTGCCTATTGCTAGCAGGCTGCCAGTTTCTTCCACTTCCTGATTTTGGTGCGAAACGTCGTAAATGGCGCGACGGTGTTGATATGCACCCATTTCCACACCGGCCACGCCGACGGGGTGGAAGAAGCCCACGCACGCTGACCCGAACTAAACAATTCTGATTCGGTTAGACCGCCCACCATTTTGACTATCTCACCAAGCAGGATCTTGAACCTGTCGATCAAATCCTCAGTAGATACCTGCTCCCAGCGTTGGTAGAACGATTCATACAATCCGCCCAGTTGATTCCACTTAAAACCAGGTGCCGGAGTCACCACGTCAAGACCGGCTTGTTCGTCACGTTCCCAGCCGAGCAGTAATTCCATCCAGCCAAGCTGGTAGGCGATCATCTGCCGGGGCGTGCGGTCAACACCGTCAACCAGCCGGTCCCAACCATCGCCAGGAACGCCTACGAACTCGCCGATAAAAAGTTCGCCACGCTTAGTAATCTCTGCGGCTAGTTCATCGCCGGACGCATACGATCTCACCACACACCTCCTCGTGAAACGGCCTTAGGTTTAACGCTTCGTTAGCGCGTTAAACCCTGAATACGCATTTTACTAGGGCAAACAAGATACCCGCTAACGCAAAACCCAAACCCGCTAACGCAAGCGATTTTTCACACCCCCCTAAGCGATACTCGCTAACGCAAAAGGGTACTTATCAAATCCGACGTCTAAGTGGAGCCGCCTGCGAGAATCGAACTCGCGACCTTCTCATTACGAGTGAGATGCTCTACCGACTGAGCTAAGGCGGCACGATGCAGTGTGTATATGCACCGCCTGAGAGTTTAGCCTAGGCCTGGGCTGATAAAGAAATCGGGCTATCACCTGTAGTGTGCACGCAGCACACGTGCTGGTTAGCGCGCGCCACAGGCCAGGCGCAGGCGGCCCACCATGCCGTCGAAAGCCACCTGCGGGGTGACGTTCTGCGGCAGCTGCTCGCGGCAGGTGCGGATAGCGGACTGGGCGGCCAGCAAGCCGTCTTCGCTCACGCGCTGGGCAAGTTCGCCCGCCAGGCCCGCGAAGTCCGGGTGGGTCATCTCCACCTCAGCGCCGACTTTCAGCATGAGTGCATCGCGGTAAATACCGGCGAGATCCACGAGGGCGATGTCGAGGCCATCGGAGATGCGTCGTTTAGCGCGCTTCTTGTGAAGCTCCTCCATGTCCTTCAGGGCACTGCGGGCGTCGCGTTGCGCCTTGGTCGCGCCCTTGCCCTTGGCGCCGACGCCGAAGGATTGTTCAATCTTGGAGCGCTCCGCCTCCTCCGCCGCCGCGTGGGAGTCCTTGGCTTCCTTCTCAATGAACTTCAGCAGCGCTGTGACGGATTGAAAGGCCTGGGAGCCGTGGAAGACGTCTTCAGCCAGGTTGATGGCCATGGCGCGGCGCTTCTGCGCGGCGGGCTCGTTGACTAGGTGTCGCGCACGTCCCACGTGGCGCAGGGTGGTCACGGCGGCCAGGCGCGCGTCATCCTCGCTGGCGCCTTCGGCGACGAGCTGCTTGACGACGCCCTCCACACTCGGCGCCGGAATATAAAGGTGACGGCAGCGCGAGCGCAGCGTGACCGAGAAGTCCTCCGGGTCCTCCGAGGGCGCCACCATGATGATGACGGTGCGCTCCGGGGGCTCCTCCACGGTTTTGAGCAGCGCGTTGGCGGCCTCATTGCGCAGGCGGTCGGCCTTGTTGAAGATGACCACGCGCCACGGCGCCACGCTCGGCAGGCTGGCCGCGCGCCCGATGACGTCGCGGGCCTCGCCCACGGTGATGAACTGCTCCTGCGGATCCACGTAGACCAAGTCGGTGTGCTCTTGATTGTCCAGGACGCTTTGACAGGAGGGGCAGCGGCCGCAGCCGGGGTTGCCGTTCTCATCGGCGGACGTACACATGAGCGCCGCGGCAAAGCACTGCGCGGCCAGCGAACGGCCGGCACCGGGAGGGCCGGTAAAAAGCCAGGAATGGCTCATCGCGCGCGGGTCACCCTCACCACGAGCCGCGCGGGCAGCACTGAGGATGGTGTGGGCGACGGAGGGGGCGTCGGCAAGCCTTTCGGCAACGCTGGAGGTGTTCACTCGCCCTAGCCTACTGGGATAACTAGAGTTGTTAATCATGAACAGACTGATGCGTGGCGCCCGCTGGTTATGGGGTACTCAATGGCCGATGTACGCCGCGCTCGTCCTTGGAGCCAACATCATCGGCGCCATTGCGATCATGACCTTCGTGGTCTTCTTTCTCCCCATGCCGGAGATCTCCGATTTCATCGCTCACACGCCCCACCTGTGGACCTACGGCACGCTGTTCGTGACCTTTGCGGTCATCATCGGCATAGCGGTAACACTTCGGCTTTTCAGGCCGGTGTTGGACTGGCAACGCAGCCCCGATGACCATGATCCCAACATGGTGCGCAACCTGGTCCTGCGCATCCCGCTCTACCAGGCCGGTGTGGCCGCGGGCGTGTGGCTGCTGGGCATCATCTTGGCAGTGGTGCTGGCAGGCCAGCACTCGGCGCGGCTGGCCGTCGTGGTCGGTGTTTCTGCTGCATTGGCCGGCGGCCTCATCGTGCTGTTGACGTACTTGCAGGCGGAGCGCCTCGTGCGCCCCGTGGCTGCGGAGGCCGTGGCCCGGCGTTTCGAGGATTCCACCTTGGAGCCGCCGATTAAGTACCGCCTGCTTTCCACCTGGATGATGACCTCCGGCATCCCGCTCATCGGCATCGTGCTTGTCCTCATGGGGCAACAGGCAGGCCTGTTTAGCCCTGAGACCTCAGACATCATGCCGGCCATCGTCGCGCTGACCGTTACCGCGCTGGGCACCGGGCTCATGGGCACCATGTTCGCGATGATGAGCGTGGTCGATCCCATCATTGAGCTGCAGGACGCCATCAACCGCGTACGCCGCGGCGAGAGTGACGTCCAGGTGGACATCTACGACGGCTCCGAGCTCGGCGTTCTTCAGGCCGGATTCAACGAGATGATGCGCGGCCTGCGTGAGCGCCAGCGCGTGCGCGATATTTTCGGCCGCTATGTCGGCGCCGAGGTGGCACAGCGCGCCCTGGAGGAACGCCCGGAGCTGGGCGGCGAGGACCGCAAAGTGGCCGTGCTGTTTATCGACGTCATCGGCTCCACCACCTTCGCCGTCAACCACACCCCGGAAGAAGTGGTGGAGGAGCTCAACAAGTTCTTTGAGCACGTCGTTGAGGTGGTGCACCGGAACAAGGGCATCATCAACAAATTCCAGGGTGACGCCGCCCTGGCCGTCTTCGGTGCCCCGCTGACGGTCTACGACGCGAACTCCATGGCTTTGCAGGCCGCCCGCGAGCTTCGCCAGGAACTGCGCGGGTTGCGGCTGCAGGCGGGCATCGGCGTAGCGGCGGGCCACGTGGTGGCTGGCCATATCGGCGGCGCGGATCGATTCGAGTACACCGTCATTGGTGATGCCGTCAACGAGGCTGCCCGTCTCACCGAGCTGGCCAAGGACACCCCGGGCCAGGTGCTCACCAACTCCGCCACGCTGCGCGGCGCCAACGAGGCGGAGCAAGCGCGCTGGACGCTGATGAAGTCTATTGAGCTGCGCGGGCGCCGCCGCATGACGCAGCTGGCGCGCCCGATTCGCCCGACGTTGGCGGAACGCGCTCTCGGATAAATAAGTTTTTGTGGTTCTGGTAGCTTGGGGCCATGCCTCATCAGCCACACCAACCCCATCCGGCACGCCAGAATTCGAGTCCCCGCCTCCTCGTCCCCGACGTCGCCCGCGGCATGGCCCTGCTGGGCATTGCGCTGGCAAACGTTTGCACCGCGTGGATTATGAACAGCGGCGATGGCCCCGATGCCTATTTCGGCGGCGTCGACTCCCTCGCGGACAAGATCTACGTGGTCTTTTCCGCCATGTTCGTGCATGTGCGTGGCCTGCCGATGTTCTCCACGCTTCTCGGCTTTGGCGTGGGGCTTATCGCGATGAGCTTGTGGCGACGCGGTTTCCCACTGCGGCGCGCGCAGGCCGTGTTGGCTAAGCGCTATGGATTTCTGGCTTTATTCGGTGCCCTCCACTGCCTCTTCCTCTTTTCCGGCGACATCATGCTGCTCTACGGCGCGATGGGCATGCTCATTGCGTTGCTGCTTACTTTAACCGACAAGCTCCTGATGCGCGTGGCCTACGGGTTCTGTGCGCTACTGGTTGTGGCGGGCATCGGAATGGGCGTTGGGGCCGCGCTTGTCGATACGTCGGAGTTTGATCTCAGCGGCTTCACCGCCGCCGAATCCTACTGGGAGCTGCTGGGTGAACAAGCCATCATGGTCTGCGCCCAAGCTTTTTCCGTTCCGCTGACGGGAGCCTTGGTCCTTCCGGTGATGCTCGTAGGTTTCGTGTGGGCGCGCCGCGGAACCTTGGCCGGGGGTCATCGGCGCGAGCTGTGGGCGTGGACCCTTTTGGCCCTAGCCATCATCCTCTTCCTCGGGCTGCCCTGGGGCTTGTCCACGATTGGGGTGCTGGACCCAGCGCTGGCAGAACCCCTCAACGCGGCGAATAGCTGCATCGGCATGCTCACCGGGCCGGGCATCGTGGCGGGGGCAACACTCGCCCTAGAACCCCTGCAGCGCCGTGGTGCGCGCCCGTGGTTCCTGTGGCCACTCATCGCGCTCGGTAAGCGCTCCATGACCGGCTACGTGCTGCAGTCCGTGTTCTTCCTGGCGCTGGTCTACCCCTTCACCCTCAACATTGGCCCCGAGTTCAGCGCCGCGGGCCAGGCAGCGTTGGCCGCCGGCGTGTGGCTGGCAACGCTTCTCATAGCCTGCGCGCTCGAGGCCGCAGGCAAGCCCGGCCCCTTCGAGTGGGTGCACCGCCGCTTGTCCTATGGCAAGACGATGCGCCCGGAATTAGGTGCTGCGCCTAACCGCGGCCCTTCCGCGCCAGCCCATCCACCAGCAGCACCAGGCCTACCGTCTGGGCCGCCGACTGCGCCGCATCCAGGACTCGGCCACGCAGGCCTGCATCCTGGCGCTGCTCAGCCGGGTTCAGGACCGTCAGCGCCTCAGAGGCCAGAAGCAGGTTAGCGCCGTGGCTCAGGCCCTGCGTAGATTCGGCAGCACGCAGGGCTGGGTCACCGGCTAGCGCGGAGAGCGCGGCCGCCGGGATTCCGGCCACAGCCGTGGCGAGGCGCTCACTTCGGGTGCGGGCTAGCGCAAGGCCCGCGGCCCACGCGCCAGCGCGCAGGCCCCAACCCAGTGCATCATTGCGCGCACCGCGCAGCGCCCACGCGAAGGCAGCGTATTGCACGCTGACACACGTCACGCCGAACGTCGTTGGTGCGCCGCGCTTGGCGGCCTGGCCAAGCGAAGCGGCGACGAGCCCCACGCGGGTCTCGGGTGCGCAGTCTGGGCACAGGGCCAACAGCACGGGTACAGCGGCGGTCGTGGCCATGCCGAGCGTGCGCCAGTTAAACAGGCGTGACCAGACTGCAGTCTCCCCCGCGGCGAGCGCGCCGAGGGTGAGGTGATCGCGGCCAGCAAGGGCCGGGCCCACCGCGCGCAGGAGAGCCTCGGTGCCTTCCTGGGTACGGTCCAGCATGTCGCGCGCGAAATTCTCCAGCGTGAGCATGGCCTATCTACTTCCTGCGCGATCCGGCCTTGACCACGTTCTTCGTTCCCGGCGAAGGCTTCTTCGTGGCCTTCTTGCTCGACTTCTTCGTAGCCTTCTTCGTCGATTTCTTGGTCGACTTCTTGGTCGACTTCTTGGTGCTCTTCTTCGTCGACTTCTTCGCCCCACCGTTCGCGGCGTCCTTGGCGCGGCGCTCGGAAAGGAGCTCGTTCGCGCGGGCGTCGGTAAGCTGCTCCGGATCGTCACCACGGCGCAGCGAGGCATTCGTCGTGCCGTCAGTGACGTACGGGCCAAAGCGGCCGTCCTTGACCGTCATCGGCTTGCCAGAGACGTCGTTGTCACCCAGCTGCTTAATCGGCGGCTGTGCGGCCGCGCGGCCGCGGCGCTTCGGCTCCGCGTAGATGCGGCGCGCCTCGTCCAAAGTGATGGAGAAGATCTGCTCCTCCTTGGCCAAGGAGCGGGAATCCTTGCCCTTCTTCAGGTACGGGCCATAGCGGCCGTTCTGCGCGGTGATGACCTCGCCGTCCGAGGGGTCCACGCCCACCTCACGCGGCAGGCTCAGCAGCTTCAGTGCTTCCTCCAGCGTGACGCTGGCCGGCTCCATCGAAGCAAAGAGTGAGGCAGTGCCCGGCTTCAGCTTCTCCTCGACGTACTCAGCAATGCGCTTTTCCTTCTGCTTCGCCGCGGTCTTGGTCTCCCAATTCTTGGCACGCTTGCCCTCGGCCGCGCGCTGGGCGTCCTCGGCGGCGCGCTCCTCTTTAACGATCTCCTCGGCTTCGGCCTCGGCCTTCTCGCGCTCGTCGTCACGCACCTGCTCGGTCACGTACGGGCCGAAACGACCCTCCTTGGCCACGATGGTGCGTCCGTTTCCCGGGTTCTGGCCCAGCTCGCGCCCGCCCTGCGGGGTGGCAAAGAGCTTCTCCGCCAAAGCCTCGTTGAGCTCATCCGGGGTGACCGTCTCCGAGAGGTTGGCGCGTTGGTACTCCACCGTACCGTCCTCGTTGGTGCCCACGGCGCGTTCGATATACGGACCGTAGCGGCCCACGCGCACGAAGACATCGCGGCCCTCCGCGTCGGTGTACAGGCGCAGGGAGTTGACCTGGCGGGCATCGATGGCCTCCAGGTTGATGTCCACCAAGGACTTCAGGCCGCCGTGGCGCGCGATGGACGCGGCCTTGCGCTCGCCGGCCTCCGTGTTTCCGAAGTAGAAGTTATTCAGCCAATCCGTGCCGTTCTCCGAACCGGCGGCAATCGCATCGAGTTCGTCCTCCATGGAGGAGGTGAAGTCATAATCCACGAGCTCGGTGAAGTTATTCTCCAACAGGCCAACGACCGCGAAGGCAACCCACGAGGGCACCAGCGCGTTGCCACGGGAGAGCACGTAGCCGCGGTCCTGGATGGTCTTGATGATGGAGGCGTACGTCGACGGGCGCCCAATGCCCAAATCTTCCATCTTCTTGACCAAGCTGGCCTCAGTATAGCGCGCCGGCGGGTTGGTGGAGTGGCCGTCGGCAGTAACCGCAGCGGTCTTCAGCGTGTCGCCCTCGTTGAGGTGCGGCAGGCGGGACTCTCCCTTCGAGTCCTTCGCCGCCACGTCCTCGTAGGCCTTGAGGAAGCCCGGGAAGGTAATCGTGCGGCCGGTGGCGGAGAAGTCAGCGTCGTGGCCGCCGGCGTTGACAGCTGCGGTCACCTTCATCGAGGTTCCCTTGGCATCTGCCATCTGGCAGGCCACGGTGCGCTTCCAAATCAGCTCGTAGAGCTTGTATTCCTCGGCGTCGAGCTGCCCGGCCAGCTGGCCCGGGGTGGCAAAACGCTCGCCGGCGGGACGGATGGCCTCGTGGGCCTCCTGGGAGTTCTTCACCTTGCGGTCATACCGGCGCGGTCCATCTGAGACGAACTCCGCGCCGAAGATGGAGGAGGCAGCCTCACGCGCAGCATCCAGGCCCTGCTTGGACAGGGAGGTCGAGTCGGTACGCATATAGGTGATGTGACCGTTCTCGTAGAGGCGCTGCGCAATGCGCATCGTGCGCTCCGAGGTGTAGTGCAGGCGGCGGCCGGCCTCCTGCTGCAGCGTCGAGGTCATAAACGGCGCGGAAGGCTTGCGCGAATAAGGCTTGTGCTCGACGCTGGCCACGGTCATGGTGGAACCTTCCAGCGCGCTGGCCAGCTGCTCCGCCTGGGCCTGCTTGACGACGACCACCTCGTCGCTCTTCAGCTGACCCCTATCGTTGAAGTCGCGGCCCGCGGCCACGCGCTTGCCGTCGAGGGCGCTCAGGCGCGCGTCGAAGTCCGGCGTGGATTTCAGCGTTGCCGTGAGATCCCAATACTCGGCGGGGATGAATGCCATGCGCTCGCGCTCGCGCTCGACGATGACACGGGTGGCCACCGACTGCACGCGGCCAGCCGACAGGCGCGGCATGACCTTCTTCCACAGCACCGGGGAGACCTCGTAGCCATAGAGGCGGTCCAGGATGCGGCGGGTTTCCTGGGCGTCGATGAGATTCTCATCAAGCTCACGGGTGTTTTCCGCTGCCTCCAGGATGGCGGACTTGGTGATCTCGTTGAAGACCATGCGGCGCACCGGCACCTTGGGCTTGAGTACTTCCAGCAGGTGCCAGGCAATGGCCTCACCCTCGCGGTCGGGGTCTGTTGCGAGGTAGAGCTGATCGCACTGCTTCAGCTTGGCCTTGAGGTCAGCGACCTTCTTCTTCTTGTCCTGGCTGATGACGTACAGCGGGGTGAAGTTATCCTCCGGGTTAACACCGAGGCGCGCCCAGGATTCCTTCTTATACTTGGCGGGGACGTCGGCGGCGCCGCGGGGAAGGTCCCGGATGTGGCCGACGGAGGCCTCAACAATGTACTTATCGCCGAGGTAAGGCTGAATCTTCTTCGCCTTGGTTGCTGACTCGACGATGACCAGGGTCTTCCCCGGGCCGGTAGCTTCTGCCACTTCGACTTCATCCCTTCCGATGGCTAGTCCTCTGCTGGGCAATTGCCCCTAGAGTACACAGATAGAGGCTTACTCTAGTTATTCAGGCCAGTTCACGTCCACACAACCGGGGGTCTATACTGGCCGTCCGAGGATTCGCCTCACAGCACACAACTGGGAGACAGCGTGATTGCGTCTATTACTGCATGGTTCGAGGTCATCATGGCCACACAGTGGATTTATCCGCTGGTGGGTTCACTGATTTTCCTCGACTGCTTCTTCCCCGTTTTGCCTTCGGAGGTTCCCCTCAACATGGTGGGCGCCTGGTCTGGCTCCCAAGGTTTCCCCCACCTTCCCACCATGTTTTTCGTCGCCATGGTTGCCGCAATTTTGGGGGATAACTTGTGCTTCCTCCTGGGAACGCGGCTCATCGCCCTTATTAATAGAGCCCAAAAGGGAACGAAGGCCTACGACGCTTTGACGTGGGTCAAGCGTAATATTCGGCGCAGCGGCGGCGCGGCCATCATCATCGCGCGCTTCATCCCCTCGGCCCGCCTGTTTATGACGATTCTGCTGGGCTCCATGCGCTATCCCTGGCCGCTGTTTTTCTTCTTCGACACCTTCGGTGTCCTGTTGTGGGTGGCGCAGGCGCTAGCCATTGGCTACCTCGGCGGCGTGGCCTTCTCCGGCTCACCCGCGATAGCCATGCTCATTTCCATCATCGCCGCCATCATCATCGGCTTCGGCCTGCAAAAGGGGCAGAATAAGCTGCTGGAATGGTGGGATACCCGGCGCGGCTACGCCGAGTCCCCCTAAACCACCTCGACGTTGGTGGCCTGCTGGCCTTTAGCGTCTTCCCCAATCTCAAAGGAGACGCGCTGGTTATCTTCGAGGGTGCGGAAGCCGGTTCCTTGGATTTCGGTGTAGTGCACGAAGATGTCGCCGGAGCCGTCCTCCTGCTCAATGAAGCCGTAACCTTTTTCGGCGTTGAAGAACTTGACGGTACCGTATGCCATGATGAGTTGTCCTTTGCGGAAATAAAGTAGTGCAAACTAGTGCACCAGTGTGCCACGTTTGGGCACCTACAGCAGATTAGTGGAGGCAAGCGTGAGTGAGAACCCTCTGGGTGAGGAGCTCGTCGAGCACCTTGTTGAGTGTTTCCCCGAGTCCGAGCTAACGCACTCCACCACCCTGCCTGCCCAACCAGCACGCTATGCCGAGTGGCCCGAGTGGGTCCTGCCGGAGTTGCGGGAGGCGTTGGAGGAGCAGGGCGTCGCCAAGCTCTATGCCCACCAGGTCGCCGTGGCACAGGCCGCGTGGGAGGGGCGCGACGTCGTGGTCTCCACCGGCACGAGTTCCGGAAAGTCCCTGGGTTACCGTTTGCCCATTCTGTCCCGTCTGACGCAGGACCCGACCGCGTGCGCGCTCTACATCACGCCGACGAAGGCGCTGGGCTCGGACCAGCTGCGCACGGTGCTCGAGCTCACGCAGAGCATCGCCGCGCTTCACGACGTCCACCCCGCCCCCTACGACGGTGATACCCCCACCGAAGCTCGCGCCGGTATCCGCGATCAGGCGCGGTTTATCTTCTCCAACCCGGACATGATTCATTCTTCTCTGCTGGGCGCGCACCAGCGGTGGGCGCGGGTGCTGCGGCACTTGAAGTTCATCGTGATTGATGAGGCGCACGCCTACCGCGGGGTTTTCGGGGCGAACGTGGCGCTCGTGGTGAGGCGTTTGCTGCGGCTGTGCGCGCACTATGGTTCGCGGCCGGTGGTGATTGCGGCTTCGGCGACCATGCGGGATCCCGCCCGGCATGCTGCACGGCTGACGGGACGCGAGTTTCTCCCCGTAACCGAGGATGGCGCGCCGACGGGCGCGCGGACGGTAGCGCTGTGGGAGCCGGGTTTCATGGAGGGAATTGAGGGCCAAAACGGCGCCCCCGTGCGCCGCGCCGCCACAACGGAAGCGGCCTGGATGATGGCCGCGCTCGTGGCGCAGGGCGCTCGAACGTTGACCTTTGTGCGCTCGCGGCGCGCGGCAGAGACCACCGCGCTGCGGGCAGCAGAAGAGCTCTCCGGGAGGCTGGGCCGGCCGGATTTTGCGCGCCGGATTGCCGCCTACCGCGCGGGGTATTTGGCCGAAGACCGCCGCGCGCTGGAGCAGGCGCTGGACGATGGCTCCCTGCTCGGCGTGGCCACCACCTCGGCTTTGGAGCTGGGCATCGACGTCGGCGGGCTCGATGCCGTGGTCACCGCTGGGTTCCCGGGCACGGTTGCTAGCTTCTGGCAGCAGGCCGGGCGCGCGGGCCGCCGCGGCCAGGGCTCGCTGGTGGTGCTGGTGGCCCGCGATGAACCGATGGACACCTACCTGGTTCACCACCCGGAAGCGCTCTTGGGCCGGCCGGTGGAGGCCAGCGTGTTCAACCCGGCTAACCCCTATATCCTGGCCGGGCACGTGTACTGCGCGGCGGTGGAGAAGCCGCTAAGCGACGCCGACGTAGCCGCCTTCCGCGCCGAATCCGTGGTCCACGACCTAGCCCAGCAGGGCCTGTTGCGCCGGCGCCCGCAGGGCTGGTTCGCCGCTCCCCTGCCGGCTGGCTCCAGCGATCTCACCCCGGAGACCGCGCACACGGCCGTCTCGCTGCGGGGTGGCTCGGGCGAGGAGGTCATGATTGTGGATTCCTCCGATGGCCGCCTGCTGGGCACCATCGATTCCGCGCGCGCGGTGAGCCAGGTGCATCCCGGCGCGGTGTACCTGCACCGTGGCGAGAGCTTCGTCATCGAGGAATTACACCTTGGCGGCGCTGGTGGTGCAGCTCCCGCCGAGCCGGGAGTGGCCCTCGCCGTGCCAAAGGCCCCGGACTACGCCACGCAGCCGAAGTCCACGACGGATATCCGCATCCTGAGCGAGGCCGATGACCTGGTGAACTACGCCCCCGGCCTGTGGGTGGCCAGCCTGGAGGTTGAGGTGACCGATAAGGTCACCGGCTACCAGGTGCGGCTTCCCGATGGCTCCGTGGGCGAGGATATCCCCCTTGACCTGCCGGAGCAGCGCCTGGTGACCCGGGCGGTGGCCTATACCATCGATCCGCTGGCACTCGCAGCGATGGGAGTCACCGCCGGGCGCACCCCGGGCACCCTCCATGCAGCAGAGCACGCCGCCATTGGGTTGCTGCCGCTCATTGCCACCTGCGACCGCTGGGATATCGGCGGTGTGTCCACCACCCAGCACGCCGATACGGGCTTGCCCACGGTCTTCGTCTACGACGGCCACCCCGGCGGTGCCGGCTTCGCCGAGGAAGGTTTCCGGCGCTTCCCTGAGTGGATCAAAGCCACCTTTGAGGCCGTGCGCTCCTGCCCCTGCGAGTCCGGCTGCCCGTCGTGCGTGCAATCCCCCAAGTGTGGCAACGGCAACAACCCTTTGGACAAGGCAGGCGCCATAGCTCTCCTCGGCGCGCTGGTTACCATGACCTCTTAGACCGGACCAGCGCGGGCGATGGCGCTGCGCCCGCGCAGCCGGGCAGTAACCTCAACGTCGCGCCCATCGATGACGCAGGAGCCGAGTTCCGCGCCGTTAAGCGCGGCGATCTCTGTGGCCTTCGTGCAGGCGTCTCTGCCCTTGGCCACCTCCCACGCCCCCGATACCGCGGCGAGGTCCGCCGCCACCTGTGCTTCGTGCCGCGCTACAACGAGTGAAGCAACTGCCGCAACCGCCAGCAACAGAGAAGCCACCGCGGCGATGATCCCGGCGGTAACGACGGTGGCATAGCCCTCCTCCCCCGCCAGGATCCGCGACCATCTGCGCCGATGACGCCTCATGGCTGCGCCCCGTTTTTCCCACCGGCTGCCATCTCCGCGGGAAACACCGCCTGCGCGCGCATGGTCCCCAGCGGTGCCGGCACGGCGGCCTCAGCGGTCATAAGTCCGGAGCCTTCGCTCACGTTCACCGTCACTCCATCGCGCTGAAAGTCCACGCCGATGGCGACGGAGCGGGCTGCAGCGCCCGCGGCGTCAACGGCAGCGAGGTGGGCCGACAACGTGGCGATGCCACCCACGATTCCCGCGGCAACGATGACGAGTGCGGACAGCGACAATGCTGCTTCGATGGTGACGGAGCCGGCGTCATCAAGCGCGCGCATTAGCCTGGGGTGTTGGACAGGGCGTCGGTGATGATGGAGGTAATGGCGCTGGTGACTTCGCCACCATTGACCACGGCATAGAGGACCGCGGCAAGCGCTGCCGCGGCCAAACTACCCATGGCATATTCAATCGTGGACATACCATCATCATTTCCTAATAGTGACTGGTAGTTTACCTTTTTCTGCATGATGTACCTAGCTTTCTTTTCCAGTGTTTGTGTCGGTTACATGTACTGAGTTGGTGAGTGGTTAGTTGTATGTGCTGACTTAGAAAAGTTGCTGGCCCAAACTGATGAGGACAGGTATCAACCCAAGGACCAGGAAGGCGGGAAGGAAGCACACTGCCAGCGGTGCTGCGATGAACACACCAGCGCGCTCCGTCCGCGCGGTAGCTTGTGCCGAGGCTTCGGCACGCAGCTGCGCCACCAACCGGTGGCACCCCGTAGCCATGGCCGCGCCCGATTCGCCGGACAGCTGCGTAAGCCGCACCAGTTCTTCCAAATGCGGCTGACTGGCCAGCGCCGACCACGCGGTACTCATGGGAACCCCCACCCCGATGAGAGCGGCCGCCTCAGACCACTGCGGCGAGGCTTCAGCAACAGCTAGCACAGCACTGCGCGTAGAGAGACCGGCCTCTAGGCACGCGGCGAAGAGCTCCAGGTCGCTGGCAGCATCGAGCGGACTATAGTCCGTTTCGGGACCATCGCGCGGCGTCTTCGGGCGAGGCGTGCGTGAGCCAGACTGGGCTATTCGTCCAGACGGTGCAGCAGAGGTAACAGCGAGTGCCGCAGCCATGAATGCAGCGGAGATAAACGTCAAGACCATCACTGCGCCGCCTTCCGCAGAATGAGACGCGACCAGGCAAAGCCGGCGCAGACGAGGGCCACGCCGACGTCGAGAAGCACGCCCCCAAGGCCACCACCGAGCAAGAACCCCAGGGAATCCGCGCCCATCGCCCCACTCATGAGGATGCCCGCCAGCGGCAGGCACGCCAGGATGACCGCGGTGGCCTGTGGCCCTTGCAAAGAGGCCGCGGTCTCACCGGCATGGCGGCGCGCGGTATCCAGCTGGCTTTGAGCCTGCTCAATGAGGTTCGCCAACGCCACGCCATGGCGCCCCGAGAGCGTGAGCAGAGCTGCATAGCGAGCCACCTCTGGCGCCGTGAGAGCAACCGCAGGCGAACCTCCTTGCGCCGCGAGACCCGCCGCCGTGCTCACCGCGGCGCGGAGATTCTCCGGGGTGGAGTCTGGAAGGGCGTCGGCGCCCCGGCGAAGCGCTCCCGCCGTTGTCGATCCCGCCCGCAGCTCGGCGGCAACAGAACCGAAGTAGGAGGCGAGCGCCTCCGCGCCACGGCGCTCCCGCCGGGAGGCTGCTAGGTCATTGGCAAACCACAGCGCACAGGCCACAATGCAGCCCACCGCCACCACGACAGTGGGCCTGCCGAAGAAGACACAGCACCCGACCCCGAGGAAGAGCGCCCCGGGTGCCAGCGAGCGAGGCTTCGGAGACTCCAGTCGCGTCACCGAAGCAGGCTGCGAAATCAAACACGCCGCCGCAAGGAATAGCCACATCATGGTTCCACCCCCAGCCGCGAGCACAGCTGCGAAAACCCGGGAAGCGGGCCGTCTTCGGCCGTCCACACCAGCTGCGGTGTAACCGGGTTTCCCTCCAGCACGCCGAGGTGCGCTAGCCGACGCCCCTCCGGCGTGCGCTCCATCCCGAGGACCACGTGCACGGCGGCCGCCAGCTGCGAATGCAGCGCTACGCGGTCGAGTCCGCCGAGAGCGGAGAGGGCCTCCATGCGGGCGGGCACTTCATCAACAGAGTTTGCGTGCACGGTGCCCGCGCCACCATCGTGCCCGGTGTTGAGCGCGGCAAGCAGCTCCACCACCTCCGCGCCGCGGATTTCGCCGACGACGATGCGGTCCGGGCGCATGCGTAGCGCTTGGCGGAGCAGGAGCGACATGGAGATCTCGCCGCGTCCTTCCGCATTCGCCCGGCGCGATACCAGGGTCACCACGTGCGGGTGATTGGGCGAAAGCTCCGGGGTGTCCTCGATGATGAGCAAGCGTTCGGTGGCGGGCACGCACCCCAGCAAGGCGGCGAGCAACGTCGTCTTGCCGGAGCCTGTCCCTCCCGTGACCAGGAAGGATGCCCGCCGCTCAACCACGGCGCGCAGGACGTGCTCCAGGCTGGAATCAATGCTGCCATTAGCTATCAGTTCCTCCAGGCTGGTTTGCGCTTGGCGCAGCACGCGGAGGCTGATACAGGTTCCACTTGCCGAAGGAGGAGCAAGCAACGCGTGGAGGCGAATTCTCGTGCCATCTGGGCGAGTCAGGCGCCCATCGGCAAAAGGTTGCGCATCATCCAGCCGCACTCCCGCCACCGCAGCCAGCCGGGTGGCCAGCTGGCGAACCTCGGCGTCGTCGGCAAAGCCAATATCGCGTGGCTGCAGGCCCTGCCCGCAATCGACGAAACAGGAATCAGGGCCGTTGACAACAACATCGGTCAACCCCGGCAGTGACAGGACCGGCTCCAGCAGTCCCAAGCCCACGGAATCGTGGCGCAAGCGTTGCAGGAGGTCGAGCACGTCGACATCGCTGATGACTCCGGCTTCCTGGCGAATGCGCCGCGCCAAAGCCGAGGCGTCATGGGCCAGCTGTGGCTCGGAGGCCACGATGGTGCGCATCGTATCGATCAGGTTCATGCCACGACCTCCCACATCTGGCGCGCGACACGAGCTAGAGCTCGGGGCAACTGGCGCGGCAGCCCACTAGTTTCCACCGTGCGGGTTAGACCACGGATGGTGGGCAACTCAGCGATGGGATCCGCGTGAGTCACCGTGGCAATATCGCTGGCATCCAGGCCCGCCCACTGGCGGTTGCGCACGACGACGGAGCACTCCTGCGGCCGGGCACGAAGCTCTGCCACCAGCTGCGCGCAGGCGGCGGCCGCCCGCACCTCTGCAGCGGTCAGCACCACCACGTGATCCGCCGCATCGGGGATATCCCACGGCGGACAATCCACCACCACTGTTCCTGGGTATAAACACGCAGCTTGCATGATGGCCGCGCGCCGGGCAGCACTCATCTGCACCACCTCTGCGCTGGCAGACCTCGCCGCGGAAAGAACCGCGATGCCATCCGAGGTGGCGGGCAAAGCACGGACAAGGTCTGCTGCATCAACCGAACCAGTCCCCGCGGCAAGATCCGGCCACCGCGCGCCGGGCTTGTTCTCAATTCCGGTGAGCAAATCGAGGCCGCCGGAATAAGGGCTCGCATCGACGAGGAGATCCGCGCCCGCCTCGCGGGCCAGAGCCACCGCCACGGTCGAGGCACCCAAGCCCCCAGCGGACCCGGTCACCGCCAGGGTTAAACCAGTGGACACGGTGGTCTCAGGGGTAGCGTCCGCGGCTAATGCGCCCAGGAGCTCTTTCGATTGGGCGGGCACGATGAAGGCGGCCGTCGCGCGGCAGCACAGCGCGGCCTCATAATCGATGGGCCCCGGATCCAGCGCCAAGAAATACACCCTCGGATGCCCCGCCACGAGACGAGCCGTCAGCGAATCAGCCAAGACGGCATCCGCCTTGGGCAGGTGCCGGGAGAAGTCCCGCGGGTCCTCCACGGTGCTCACTTCCGCAGTACTGGCGGCTGCTGCGGAGGCTGCCTCTGCTCGCAGCGTGGAATCCCCGACGGCGATAACTAGGTGAAACGTGCTCATGCCTGAAGCATGCGCGAGCGCCTCCACCGCGCGCTAGAGCTTCCTAGCCACCTGTGGATAACTTCGCCATTATGGTGTCTTCCGCCCCTATTTTGCTGACGCTTGAACAAAATTACCGGGGCTCACGTACTAAAACTCACAGGAAACCATGCTTCCACGATCCTCAGAATCCGAGGATTAAGAGTCAAAAGCAAATACCCCCGAGCCACGCTCGAGGGTATCGCAATAAGTGCGGTAAAGAATGGCTTGGTTAGCCATAAAACTCGGGTAGTAAGTCTGAGACTCGGCCCGAGGGGCGCTTGCTTTTAGCCTGCGGCTATGGCGTTCAGCGCCTCACTTAAGAGTATCGTTGGCGCTTCAATTCTGTCAATGACCTCTCATGGCTTGTCTCAATCTTCAAAAGTGGTGTACGGCAGTGACCAAAATGACTCTCGCCTAATGCGGCCGCAATACCCTTCGAAAGCCGAGCCTTTGGCGAACGATCTTCCAAGAAAGCCTCCAACCCCACGTCTTCGATCTTTTTTCGCGCATGGAAAACCGAACTAGCAAGCAGATCTGCCACCTGTAGTGCCGGACAAGTCCGAGAATCCAGACTAACGGCCGTTGCAAACCGCTTATTTCCAAATCGATTGTTGAGGGAGTTCACTAGAGTGTCTCCGTAGGAAACCCCTACTGGGACATCAATATGGTCGAGCATCACCACCCCAACTTCACGGCGAGTAACCAGACCCCGAAGCAGCCGATCTGTCGCGAACAAATGCCCCTGCCACTGTTCTCGACTACTCCACGGATCGAAATGCCTCTTGTCCAAAACAAAAGCTCCGAACGTGCACCCCGAGCTTATCGCTGTTCGAAAAACATCAAGCAAAATCGGCTCAGAGTGCTTAGTAACTTTCGAGAACTTAATCTCGTCAGCCTTTGTGAAGTTATTGCGCTCACGACACGCCTTAATCTCCCGCGAAAGGAAATCAGGATCCTTCGTGCGCACAGCCGCAACAACGAAATGCTTACCTAACGTGCCTTTACTTCCGGCTTCATCTACAAAGTAGACGGCACTTTCTGCAGCAAGCGGCAAACTCACCTGAGGAGGACCTGCTCCCTTTTGGTGAGAAAATGAATTTGCTCGATAGCTTGTCACAGCTGAGAGTATATCGCCGTGCTAGGACATCAAATATGTCTCAGCTCGATGGCCACAGACGAGCCCGGTATTTAAAAAGGTGATGGCCCGCGCCTCGGGGGGGTGTGCGCGGGCCATCGGTAACCCGGCATCGGGGGGTGCGCCGGGGCAGGCCGCACTGTATATCGGGGCCTTGCACCTGACATTATGACATGGGAAAGAAGAGATGACAACAGCGAACGACAAGATTCCTTGAGATTTCTGGCAATCTCTTTAGATACTCCCGATTCTGCCTGCTAAGGGGCTACGATGAGCAGGGTAACTCGCACACAAACGGCAGGCCCTCGATGACCGGTACCCCTTTTCCCTCTCACGGCACCACTCGCGCAGCCGCGTTCTTCGACTTGGACAAGACGATTATTGCCACATCCTCGGCATATGCCTTCGGCCGCGAATTCATGCACAACGGGCTCATCACGCATGCAGAAGCACTACAGCTGTCTTTAGCCAAGGCCAGCTATATGCTCGCCGGCCACAGCAGCGAGCACATGGACACCACCCGCGATCAGCTCGCCGCCATGGCCGCCGGCTGGTCCGTCCAGGAGGTCCACGACATCGCGGTGGAGACCATGCACACCGTGGTCACCCCTGCCATTTACGCGGAGGCACGCGCGCTTATCGACGCCCACCGCGCCGCCGGCCACGAGGTGGTGATCATCTCGGCGTCGGCAAGCGTACTGGTCGAGCCCATCGCGCAGGAGCTGGGCATCGAGCACGTCGTGGCCACCGAGCTCGCCGAGGAAGACGGCCGGTTCACCGGGGAGATTCTGTTTTATTGCAAAGGTGCCGCAAAAGCTGAGGCACTGGCGCGCATTGCTCAGGAGCTCAACGTCGACCCCGACGCATCCTTTGCCTACTCCGATTCCGCCACAGACATCCCGATGCTGGAGCAGGTTGGCCACCCCGTGGCCGTGAACCCAGACCGCCTGTTGAAGAAGCACGCCATCACCCACGACTGGAAAATTCGCACGTTTAAACACCCCGTTCCGCTCTTCACCGCACCCAGCGCACGCGAATTCGGTATCGGCTCGGCGGTCGTGGCCGGCATCGCAGCCTTAGTCGTCGGCGGGATTTTATTTGCACGGCAGCAGCTGCGCGATTAGGCCGCTTGCGCGATGCCGTCGGCTTCGCGGGCGCCGGCCTCCCAGGCGTCGAAAAGCAGCGTGATAAGTGCGGCCGGATCCTTGTCGTAGGTGTCCAGTGCCGCGCGGTAGTCCGCGCGATGACGGTTGAGGTAGGTCTCAGGCACGGCGAATCCCCGCGGATCGAAGCCCGTATGGATAGCGGCAGTGCGAGCGGCGACGAGCGCCACGGCGGTGCTGCGCGCACCGAACAGCGAGCGCGCAGCAATCTCCGCGTGCAGCACCACCGGCAATAAACGGTCGAAATCCACGCCGGCTCCACGCGTGATGAGCTGTGCCAGCGCCTGTGCCACCGCTGGGTTCTGATCGGGATGACCCACACCGCCCGCTGCCACATCGATACTGGCCAAGATCTGCAGCGGGGCCCGCGCGAAGGTGCGCACCGTAGCCGCCTGTTTTTCGGGAGCAAGGAGGGAATAAGCGCTGACTGCGGGCGGGATACCGTCAGCCTCAAGCGGCGCGCCGTCGATCGCCGCGGCCGCCCGCGCACCGCGCAACAGCGACTCGGAAGAAATAACGTCAAACTTGCGCAAGCCCGCGGGGCGGCGGTGCACGCGCGCAATCGCTGCGGCGGCAGAACCGGCTTTATCCTCCACCCCAGATAGGGCCATCAGCGGGGTCAGCGGGTCAGAATGCGGCATACCCATTACAATAACGCCGTACCCACTTTGCGGGCCGCACCACATGAACTCTGGAAAGTTCATTACTATGGCCGATATAGATTGCGACAAAACAGTAGGAGTTTTTAACCGTGAGCAACGACGGACTATTCACTGACGGGTCCAACAAGTTCGCCCCGAAGGTAGACGGCATTCCCTTGAGCGATGCAGATACCTCCCGCCGCGGCGAAGCATCCATCGGCCAGCTCGTATCCAACGCCACCGAACAGATGTCCCAACTGGTTCGCTCCGAGGTCGAGTTGGCTAAGACCGAGCTCGCCGCTTCCGCAAAGAAGGGTGGCATCGGCGCGGGCATGTTCGGCGTTGCCGGTACCGTGGCGCTGTATAGCTCCTTCTTCTTTTTCTTCTTCCTGGCGGAGCTGCTGTCCAAGTGGCTCGACCGCTGGGCAGCCTTCCTGATCGTCTTCCTGCTCATGGTGGTCATCGCCGCCGTCGTGGCCTTTATCGGTTTCAAGCAGGTCAAGCAGGTCAAGGCCCCGGAGAAGACCATCGAGTCCACGAAGGAACTCAAGAAGCTGGTTCCGGGTAAGGCTGAAAAGTCCATCGAGCGTGGCCTCTACACCTAAACCTTTAAGGTCCTTTTAACTCTCCCGCCCCGAGCACATGCGTTCGGGGCGGATTTCGTCTGTGTACCCTTCTCACGAAAGGCCCGCCCATGAATCCCCTACCGCCCTCCGTAGTGGAGCTTGACGGCCCCTTTGAGCACGAGTTCCTGCACACGCGCGGCATCCGCCTCCACGCGGCTACCGCCGGCAACCCGGATGACCCGCTGGTGCTGCTCCTCCATGGATCTTTCGGCGGGTGGTTCGACTTCCGGAATGTCATTGCCCCGCTTGCCGCCGCAGGCTTCCACGTCGCCGCCCTCGACATGCGCGGTTTTGGCATGTCCGATAAACCACCGCTCGAACCCGGCCAGGATATCCGCGTGGCGGTTGGTGATGTCAGCGGTGCCATCCGCGCATTAGGCCATGACGACGCCTACCTGGTGGGCGCGGATACCGGTGGTGCGGTGGCGTGGGCGCTGGCTACCGAGCGGCCCGAGCGGGTACGCGGGCTGGTATCTGTTTCGGCGGCACACCCAGCTGATCTCCGCCGCGCCATCGCCGCGCGCCCCTGGGATTTTGGGTGGGTTCTCCTGCGCGCGGCCTTGTGCCGACTGGGAAAGACTGGCGCCCCGAGCCTCCTACTGAGAGAGTCCACGTACCTCCGGGAGATGGATCTCGACGCCCTCGGCTCCTTCAGCGGCGCCGAGCGGGAGGAGGCGCTGCGCCTGCGCGTGGCTTCCTCGCACATCGGAAACGTCCGCCGCGGAATCATCTGGAATCACCGACTGCGCACCGCCGTCGTTCCGCTCAGTTGGCTCGAACTCACAGTTTCTTGCCCCACCCTGTTTATCCACGCAGATCAGATGCTCTGGCGGCCAGTTGCGCGGCGGGCGGCGCGGCGCTGCCGTGCGGGTTTCACCGCCACCACTATCCCCGAGTCCAAGAACCTGCCCTATCTTGAGAACCCGCATGGTTTTACTCAGACCATCGTTCACTGGATGCGAGATAGGTAACATTCACCATGCCTCCGTGCCCCACCCCTCTCAGGGGGATGGGACTTTTTTAACTCGTTGACAAAACCGCAGGTTAAGAAAGAATACCTACCGCTCTATAGCTTTTATCACAGGACATATTTTTCAATTCCTTGTATATGAGGCGCGCCACGCGGTAGCTTCATATCAAACCAACACCACAGGTTTTCTACATCTTTCGCACCACGGAGGTCTAAGACCCACATGACGCTCAAGAAGACGCTCGCTGCTCTCTCTGTCGCTACCCTGCCGCTCACCCTCGCGGCTTGTGGTGGCGACAACTCCGGTTCAGACTCTGCTTCCGGCTCCGGCGATGGCATCGTCACCGTCAACGGCTCCGAGCCGCAGAACCCGCTCATCCCGGCCAACACCAACGAGGTCGGCGGCGGACGCATTGTCGATTCCATCTACGCCGGCCTGGTCTACTACGACGGCGATGGCGAAGCCCAGAACGAGCTGGCTGAATCCATCGAGCCAAATGAGGACAACACTGAGTTCACCGTCAAACTCAAGGAGTCCAAGTTCTCCGACGGCTCCCCGGTCACCGCGAAGAACTTCGTGGACGCCTGGAACTACGCCGTGGCCAATGACCAGCTCAACGCTTCCTTCTTTGCCAACATCAAGGGCTTCAAGGAAGGCGTCAAGGAGATGGAGGGCCTCAAGGTCGTCGACGACCACACCTTTACCATCGCCCTGAACAGCCCTGAGCAGGACTTCCCGGCGCAGCTGGGTTACTCCGCGTTCTACCCGCTGCACGAGTCCGCCCTGGAGGACATGGACGCCTTCGGCCAGAACCCGATTGGTAACGGTCCGTACAAGCTGACCGAGTGGAACCACAACCAGGACGCCACCGTCGTCCCGAATGAAGAGTACAAGGGCGGCCAGACCCCGCAGAATGACGGCATCAAGTTCGTCTTCTACGCCGGTCAGGACGCAGCCTACGCCGACCTGCTGGCAGGCAACCTGGACGTCCTCGACGCCGTCCCGGACTCCGCCTTCGATGTCTACGAGGCCGACCTCGGCGACCGTGCCGTAAACCAGCCGACCGCCATCTTCCAGTCCTTCACCTTGGGCGAGAACCTCGAGCACTACTCCGGCGAGGAAGGCGTGCTGCGTCGCCAAGCCATCTCCTACGCCATCAACCGCGAGGAGATCACGGACACCATCTTCAAGGGCACTCGCACCCCGGCCAAGGACTTCACCTCCCCGGTTATGCCGGGCTACTCCGAGGACATCAAGGGCAACGAGGTCCTGAAGTATGACCCGGAGAAGGCCAAGAAGCTGTGGGCCGAGGCTGACAAGATCAACAAGTGGGATAACCCAACCCTGGAGATTGCCTACAACTCCGACGGCGGTCACAAGAGCTGGGTGGACGCGACCACCAACTCCATCAAGAACACCCTCGGCATCGAGGCAGTCGGCGCCCCGTACCCGGACTTCAAGTCCCTGCGCGATGAGGTGACCAACCGCACCATCAAGTCAGCCTTCCGCACCGGCTGGCAGGCAGACTACCCGAGCCAGGCCAACTTCCTTACCCCGCTGTACAAGACCGACGGCTCTTCTAACGACGGCGACTACAGCAACCCGGAGTTTGACAAGCTTCTCGACGAAGCCCTGACCTCCTCCTCCGAGGAAGAGGCCAACAAGAAGTACACCGAGGCCCAGGAAGTCCTGTTCAAGGATCTGCCGGCCATCCCGCTGTGGTACTCCAACGCCACCGGCGGCTACTCCGAGAACGTCGACAACGTCGTGTTCTCCTGGAAGTCCCAGCCGGTGTACTACAACATCACCAAGAAGTAACGCCACTTCCGCTACTTCCCACGACCCCCGCAGCCACCGTGGAGCGGGGGTCGCCCCACGTTTTCACTCATAAGTGTGATTCGAAACGCGCTATAGATTTCTCGCAGACTTGGATCACACACTAAAATTCTTATGAGCTACGTAGGCGCCTGCTAAGAAGGCGTCGACAAGCACCTGCCCACAACGAGTAAAGGACCACACTATGCTGCGCTATATCGGGCGCCGAGTGCTCCAGATGATCCCGGTGTTCTTCGGAGCCACCCTGCTCATCTATGCGCTCGTCTTCTTGATGCCCGGCGACCCCGTCGAAGCCCTTGGCGGTGACCGCGGCCTTACCGAGGCTGCCCGCGCCCGCATCGAGGCGGAATACAACCTAGACAAGCCGTTCATCATTCAGTATCTGCTCTACATCAAGGGCATCTTCATGCTGGACTTCGGCACGACCTTCTCCGGCGTCCCCGTAACCCAAGTGATGGCCAACGCCTTCCCGGTCACGGTGAAGCTCACCGTCATGGCCATCATCTTTGAATCCGTCTTCGGCATCCTCTTCGGCGTCCTCGCCGGCATGCGCCGCGGTGGCTTCTTCGATTCCACCGTGTTGGTCATCTCCCTGCTCGTCATCGCAGTGCCGTCCTTCGTCATCGGCTTCGTCTTCCAGTACCTCGTGGGCATCAAGTGGGGTGTCCTGCCGGTCACCGTCGGAGCGAACGCCACCGTGAAGTCCCTCCTCATGCCGGCCATGGTGCTCGGCGCGCTCTCCCTGGCCTACGTCATTCGCCTGACCCGCCAGTCCGTGGCTGAGAACCTGCGCGCCGACTACGTGCGCACCGCTCGCGCGAAGGGCCTGTCCAACGGCGCGGTGACCCTCCGCCACGTGCTGCGCAACTCGCTGATTCCCGTAGCCACCTTCATCGGTGCTGATATCGGCGCGCTCATGACCGGCGCCATCGTGACCGAAGGCATCTTCGGTATCAACGGCGTCGGCGGCACGATGTACCAGGCCATCCTGCGCGGTGAGCCAACCACGATTGTCTCCTTCACCACGGTGCTGGTGATCATCTACATCATCGCCAACCTGCTCGTTGACCTCCTGTACGCCGTACTTGATCCGAGGATCCGCTATGCCTAATTTCGAGAAAAACACCCCCTACCCGGGCCAAGAGCACTTCGTCTCGGAAACCGATGAAACGGGCCTCGGCGCCGTCGACGCCGTCAAGGACGAGTCCGCCCCGTCCTCCCAGTGGGGCGAGGCCTGGCGCTACCTGCGCCGCCGCCCACTGTTCTGGATCGCGGCCGTGATGATCCTCGTGGCCATCCTCCTAGCCATCGCACCGGGTCTTTTCACGAGCACCGACCCGCGCCTGTGCGAGCTGTCCAAGTCCCTCGCCCCCGCCGAGCCGGGCCACCCCTTCGGCTTCAACCGCCAGGGCTGCGACATTTACGCCCGCGTGATCTACGGTGCGCGCGCGTCGGTTGCCGTCGGCGTCCTGACCACCATCCTCGTCGTGGTGCTGGGCTCCTTGATCGGCGCCATCGCCGGCTTCTTCGGCGGCTGGATTGACTCCGTCCTGTCCCGCATCACCGACATCTTCTTCGCCATCCCGCTGGTGCTCGCCGCCATCGTGGTCATGCAGATGTTCAAGGAGCACCGCACCATCGTCACGGTGGTCTTGGTGCTCGGGCTCTTCGGCTGGGTCTCCATCGCCCGCATCACGCGCGGCGCGGTGGTCTCCATCAAGAACGAGGAGTTCGTCCAATCCGCCCGCTCCATCGGCGCGTCGAACTGGCGCATCCTGTTCAGCCACATCCTGCCAAACGCGGCCGCGCCCATCATCTCCTACGCCACCGTGGCGCTGGGCACCTACATCGTCGCCGAAGCCACCTTGTCCTTCCTGGGTATCGGCTTGCCGTCGACGTTCGTGTCCTGGGGCGGCGATATCTCTGACGCGCAGGCTTCACTACGCGTTGCTCCGGCAGTCCTGTTCTACCCGGCGGGTGCTTTGGGCCTGACCGTGTTGAGCTTCATCATGATGGGTGACGTCGTCCGCGATGCACTCGATCCGAAGGCGAGGAAGCGCTAATGACTAACTCTCCACTTCTTGAAATGAAGGACGTCCACATCTCCTTCACCACCTCCACCGGTGTGGTTGAGGCGGTGCGTGGCGTCAACATGTCCATCTACCCGGGCCAGTCCGTGGCGATTGTGGGCGAGTCCGGCTCCGGTAAGTCCACCACGGCGATGTCTATCCTGGGCCTGCTGCCGGGCACCGGCAAGGTCACCGGCGGCCAGATCCTCTTCGAGGGCGAGGACATCACCCACTACGACAACAAGCAATTCGAGTCGCTGCGCGGTGACAAGATTGGCCTGGTCCCGCAGGATCCAATGTCCAACCTCAACCCGGTGTGGCGCATCGGCACCCAGGTCGAGGAATCTCTCAAGGCCAACCACGTGGTGGAGGGCTCCGAGCGCCACCAGCGCGTCGTGGAGCTTCTAGAGGAAGCCGGGCTTCCCGACGCCGAACGCCGCGCCAAGCAGTACCCCCACGAGTTCTCCGGCGGTATGCGCCAGCGCGCGCTCATCGCGATCGGCCTGGCCGCACGCCCGAAGCTGCTGATTGCCGACGAGCCCACCTCCGCCCTCGACGTGACGGTGCAAAAGACCATCTTGGATCACCTGGAGCACCTTACCGAGGAGCTGGGTAACGCGGTGCTTTTCATTACCCACGATCTTGGCCTGGCCGCCGAGCGCGCGGAGCACCTCGTCGTCATGCACCGCGGCCGCATCGTCGAGTCCGGTCCCTCGCGCGAGATTCTGCGCTCCCCGCAGCACCCGTACACGCGCCGGCTTGTCGACGCCGCCCCCTCTCTCGCTTCCTCCCGCATCCGCGCGGCTAAGGAAGCCGGCGTCGAAGCCAAGGAACTCAAGTCGGGCGAGGCCATCGGCTCCACCGCTGCAGATTCATCTTCCGCGGCTCAGGCCCCGGTCATCTCGGTGCGCAACCTCACCAAGGAATTCGATATCCGTGGCCAGCGCGGCGGAAAGAAGCTGTTGAAGGCCGTCGACGATGTCTCCTTCGATATCCGCCGCGGCACCACCCTGGCGCTGGTGGGCGAGTCCGGCTCCGGCAAGTCCACGGTGGCCAACATGGTGTTGGGCCTGCTAGAGCCGACCTCCGGCACCATCGAGTTCGAAGGCCGCGATACCTCGACGCTGTCGAAGAAGGAGCTGTTTAAACTCCGCCGCAAGATGCAGGTGGTTTTCCAGAACCCCTACGGTTCGCTGGACCCGATGTACTCGATTTACAAGTGCATCGAAGAGCCCATGGCCCTGCACAAGGTGGGCTCGCGCAAGGAGCGTGAGGCCCGCGTTGCCGAGCTTCTCGACATGGTCTCCATGCCCCGTTCCGCCATGCGCCGCTACCCCAACGAGCTCTCCGGCGGCCAGCGCCAGCGTATCGCTATTGCCCGTGCGCTGGCGCTGCGCCCGGAGGTCATCGTCCTCGATGAGGCTGTCTCCGCCCTGGACGTGTTGGTGCAGAACCAGATCATCCAGCTGCTCGCGGAGCTGCAATCGGAGCTCAGCCTGTCCTACCTCTTCATTACCCACGACCTCGCGGTGGTCCGCCAGACTGCCGACGACGTCGTGGTCATGAAGAAGGGCCAGGCCGTCGAGCAGGGCACCGCCGACGACATCTTCGACAACGCCCAGCAGGAATACACCCGCAACCTCATCAACTCGGTTCCGGGCATGCACCTGGAAATCGGCACCGGCCACTAACCTACAACGCCGCCTAACCCGTCAGCCTTCATCCGGCTGGCGGGTTTCGCCTTTAAGGGGGGCTCGCTCTTTAAGGGCTAAGCGTCCCGTTGCTCCTACTGCGTCTGACGGCAGTCGAATCGGCTTAAGGGTCAAAATGTGTGTCTGGCTCGGCGTGTCACCGGGGCTAGATTTGGCCACTTCCAGGCCGGCTGACTGGGCATAGACGATGTTAGTGAAGTCCTAATCGTTGAGATAGCCGGTACGGCCGACGGTGCGCTAGGAAACGCCGGACAGGCAGCAACTACTACGCCGCCGTCCCAACGTGCGCGACACTAGAGCCATTTCATTAAGCCAGTTCCGTTCAGGTTCTCGGCGCAGCGCAGCAGGCGATGGGCTGGGCAAATAGTGCTGCATTGGTGACATCGGGGGGAATCTTGTTGGCCAAGAATCACCTGGTTTATACCGCCATCGGTCGAAGCCTCAGCTGTTCGATTCATTGCATTTTGTATCTCCGCCGCAGTGCTAGTGTGGTCGATTTCTAGCATTGAATCACCACACCACCGCCGGCTACCACAGGTAGGCAGCCACACCGTGGATTTAGCATCCCAAAGCCAGATATATGCTCCCAAAGCGTATATTCTGCGAGAACCTACAGTTCAGACCCCAGAAATCCCCGATTCCAGACACACTTTCTGACCCTTAACCCGTCGAATCGCGACCAGGATCCCCGATTTCCCCGCGCACCATGCTGCGGTTTGCAGGGATCACCGATGTGCCCGTCAACCATCTTTGGGTTGGCGGGATCGGTAGTTGGCGTTGTCCTCTCTGTGTTTAGTGGCTGTGGGTGTTAGCTGCTGTCGGGTGGTTCCTCTGGTGGTTGTCCTGCTTGTTCGGCGGCGAGTCTGGCTACTGCTTCTTGGTATTCGGGCATTGCGGTGATTGGTGTGCCCCAGGGTGGGATGAAGCTGACCCCGGTGTTAAGCCGGTACATGTAGCCGCGCCCGGTAGGCCTTTGTGGGTCATCATCATTGATCCCGTTGTGGTAGGCGCACAAGAACGTCAGGTTCTTGATGTTGGTGTAGCCTCCTGCCTGCCAGGGGATGAGGTGATGGACTTGGCAGTAATCAGCGGGCTTATTGCAGCCTGGTCTAGAACACGTGTGGAATTCAGCATGCAGGGTAAGGCGTTGTTTGAAGTTTGCCCCTCGTGATAGCCGCCAGGTGTCGATGGGTCCTTCAATGGGGTGCACGATGGTGGCATACCCTATTTCGGCGAATTTGTGGGTGAGGAATTCTGCCCCGGTCATGCGCCCGCCGTTAGTGAGGTTGAGTTCGATGTAGTCCCCGTCACCGTTGATGATCTGGTCGAGCTCGTTGAGGGTGACGATGACTTGGGTGCGCACCGCAGGCTTGGAACCGGTGCCCTCTTTGAAGAAGATGTCGTTGGCGGCTTGAAGCAGGTCGGTGGTGTTGGTGGACTCTAAGACGCCGCGCATGTTGGCGATCGTGGTGGCGTCGTCAGTAATGGAGAGTGTGTTGGGGCCTTGTTCCCGGTAGGTGATGCGCACGCCTGGTTTGGCTATGCGTTTGGAGCGTAGTTCTTTCAGTCGTGTGGCGGCGACGGTGGGGATGCGGTGTGCGGGAGTGGCGGCGAGTTTGACTCGCAGGTTCCAGGCATCGAGGGTCTTTTTCACCTTGGACGTGTAGGACTCGATGAGGGTAAGAGTGCCCAGGCTGTGGCGTTGTTGAAGTGCTGCTTGACGGGCTTTGCGTTGTTTGCCACTGAAGCGGGTGGGGCCGAAATAAACCTGGTTAAGGTTTGCAAGCTCAGTGGCATCGGAAGCGGAAGCACCGAGCGTGCGGAGCTCATCGGGTGAGCCAGGAATGTTTTCCACCAGCGCAATCCCCGAATTGCGTAGGCGGATGTAGGTTTCAATATCCCCCATGAGCACAGAGACTAAAACAGCACCGTGGGCCCCGCAACCGGAAGAAGAAACTACCTGGTCTTAGCCGACGCAGGAGCCGGTTGGGGTGGCGTCGACAAGCTGCGTGACGTCACCCACGTGGCCGCGCACCTCGTCCGCGGTAAGCGCATAGCCCGTATCGGAATCCTCCACGGAAGCACCAAACACAACGCCGAGCACCTGGCCTTCCGGGTTGATCATCGGACCGCCGGAATTGCCCTGCCGGATGCTACCGCGTACCGTGTAGGCATCGCGCTCCACGCGGCCCGTGGAGTAGATATCCGGACCAGCGATGGTGAGACGGTCGCGCACGCGCGCCGGCTCCGCAGTAAACGGCCCCGACTGCGGGAAGCCCAAGACGATGGCATCGTCCCCGGTAGCAGCCGCTTGCTCCGCCCACGGCAAAGGATCCAAGCCCAATCCCGGGCTATGCAGCACAGCAATGTCCACATCCGAGTTGTAATACACCACGTCCGCTTCCTTGAGGCCAAGGACCGTATCGAGGCGAACCTTATCCGTGCCCGCCACAACGTGGGCGTTCGTGATGACGTAGTCCGGCTCCGTCACAAAGCCCGAGCCCATGAGTCGGCGCGAACATGCCTCGGCATCACCCAGCACATGAATGACGGAAGGCCGCACGCGTTCTGCGAGTTTGGGATCCCCAATGTTCACCGCCGGCGCATCCACCTCGACATCGGCGCCAGATCGCTGCCAGGGCGATACCAACGGCGGCAACCCGGACTCGTTGAGGAGCGCAGCCAAGCCATTCGGCAGCGCCGCCAGGCGCGAAGGCGCCACCGCATTCAGCGAGCTCAGCACACGCGATTCACGCAGCGCCTGCCCCGGCTGGCCGCCCAGGTTGGAGGCCAAGGGCAAGGACACCAGCCAAATCACCACGATGGCCGCCGCGGCTTGGAAGACCGCGCCAATCGACGAATCCACGCGCTGCCCCGAGCGGGTTCGCATGCGGTCCCGCAGCGCCATGCCAAGCGACGTCCCCACCAGCTGCCCCAGCCCCACCAGCAAAATCAGCACGCCGACAGCCAGCAAAAAGCGCACGGCCGCCTGGTCCGTCAGCCCCATCACCAGCGGGGCAACCACGGTTCCTAAAACCAACCCCGCAATGATTCCCACCGCTGCGAGGACCGCCGCTAAGGCGCCCTGCCGCCAGCCCACGCGCACGGCAAGGAGCACGGCAATAACGATCAGGATGTCAACAGCTAGGGACACAGGGGGAATACTTTCTTAAAGGCTAAAAGGAGCAGAACTAGCCTATCTTCTCATTATTCAAAGAGCGATTGAGTGAGTCACGCAGATCATGAACCATATTCTTATCCCATTCCACGCTCCAGCCCGCATGGTCCATCAGCCCGGAGAGCACTCCCGCGGTAAAACCCCACACCACGTATCCCCGCGCCCGGAAGGCCGGCCCCTTCCAGCGGCTAAACCCCACCATCATGCGGTTGGCCGGATCCGCCAGCTCCCGCAGCGGGACGGTGAAGACATCGTCGGTCTCCGCCGGGCTCGCCGGCCACACGGTGCCCGGTTCATGCCAATACGCCAGGACCGGGCTCACGGTGTTGCCGGTAGCCCGGATGTCCAGCTTGCCCCACTGCTCAAGAGGGGTGACCGTGGAGCGGTCGAGGCCGGTTTCTTCCTCGGCTTCGCGCAGGGCGACGTCGACAAGCGAGGCGTCCCCCTCCTCCCTACGCCCGCCGGGAAAGGCAATCTGGCCGGAGTGCGAGCGCATCGACGGCGAGCGGTGCGTGAGCAGCACCTCACCATCCTCAAAACTGGTGCCCTTCAGCAGCACCAACACTGCCGATTCACGCCGGCGCTTGGCGGCCGGGACATGCCGAATGAGGCGTTCTTGGACCTTGTCTGTATCAACCCCGAGCGCCGGGCGCAGCCACTCCGGGGCATGGGCAGGAAAGAGGCGGCTCACTTGAGAACCTCCTCGACGGCCTCCTCCAAATCTTCTGCGGAGTCGAACGGCTTCACAAACTTCTCCTCCACCGTGCCATCGCGCACCACCAGGGTGATGGGGATAACGCCCGGCAACCCGAGCTCACCTGCGAAGGCGCCGTCATCGTCTTGGTAGCTGGGGATATCTACCTGCAGATCGCTGAGAAGAGCGGCCCCGTTGGCAGCGTTCGCGTCCGCATGCACGCCGACGACATTCCACGTCGGGTGCGCTCGCGCAAGGTCTTCGAAGAAGGGCAGCTCCGCGCGACACGGTTCGCACCACCACGCCCACACAGTAACGATCTGGACGTTCTTGGCCGCCGCAGTACCGGCCGCACCCAAGCACGGAAGATCCACACCCGCAAGCGGTCCCTCGGGGCATTTGGGGCGCTTGGCCACCTCTTGCTCCTGCGCCTCGGGGAGGGCAACCTCCGGCTCATCATTCTCAAGCAGGTTCACCACGCCGACGAACGCGAGCGCCGCCAGCGCGACAATGGCAGCGATGCTCGCCTTCACGTATCCGGGCCACCGAGAATATTGGCTCATTGCTCCACCTTAACCCCGCGACGGGCACCATGGGGCGAGGACGCAGGCCGCGCACTGTGGCTTTCGCGCGGTGCACACGCGCCGTCCATGGAGGATGAGGCGGTGCGAAAACACCGTTTGCTCCTCTTCGGGCACGCGCTTGGCGACGTCCCTCTCAATCGCCCTCGGAGTCTTCGCCTCGGTCAACCCAAGACGCTGGCTCAGGCGCGTGACGTGGGTATCCACCGTGATCCCCGGCAGGCCGAAGGCATTGCCGCGCACCACCAGCGCGGTCTTGCGCCCGACGCCGGGCAGGGAGGTGAGCTCGTCGATGCCGCGGGGCACCTGCCCATCGAAGTCCGCGACGAGCTTTTCTCCGATGCCTAACAGGTGGCCGGCCTTCGTGCGCTGGAATCCGAGCGGGCGGAGGATGCGCTCGAGGTCAGCACGGTCCGCGGCCGCGTAATCCGGTGCGGAAGGATACCGAGCAAAAAGCTCCGGAGTGACCTGGTTGACGCGGGCATCCGTGCACTGCGCCGAGAGCACCGTAGCAATAAGTAGCTCGAGCGGCGTGGTGAAATCTAGCTCGCAATCGGCGTCGGGATATTCATCCGCCAAGGCGGTACGAATATGAACGATGCGAGCGGCCTCGTCAGCGTCATCGTGGTGCACGGGAAGGTCAGGGGACATAAAAGAGATCTTAGTGACGGCGGCTAGAATGAGAAGCATGATTTCGCTCGTCATCTTTGTGCCGCTGTGCCTCGCGCTGTTTGCCATCCTCATGGAGAAACTTGAGGCGACGGCCTTCGAAAACTAAATAGACCATTCAAAGCGTGTGATTATTTTTCACGTTGGTGGAAATAGTGACTAATTACACTGTATGATATTGTGCAGTGCCTCGTGGCGCACTGGAGACTAGGTGCGTCAAATCAAACCAAACCAGCTTGTGTCCCAGTGTTTTCCGGGCTGCGCAGGCTTTAAGGAGTAACAGTGGAAGGCGTACAGGACATTCTCTCCCGCGCTGGCATTTTCCAGGGCGTCGATCCGGTAGCAGTACAGAACCTTATTGAGCAGATGGAAACCGTCCGTTTCCCGCGCGGCACCACCATTTTCGAGGAAGGTGAGCCGGGAGACCGCCTCTACATCATCACCTCGGGCAAGATTAA
The DNA here is from genome assembly GCF_030232515.1 of Corynebacterium sp. MSK004. Taxonomy (NCBI): domain Bacteria; kingdom Bacillati; phylum Actinomycetota; class Actinomycetes; order Mycobacteriales; family Corynebacteriaceae; genus Corynebacterium; species Corynebacterium sp. MSK004. Next base: position 32,653 of record NZ_JASPKB010000011.1, read on the forward strand.
GCTCGCCCGCCACGCCCCGGATGGCCGCGAGAACCTCCTGACCGTGATGGGTCCGTCCGATATGTTCGGCGAGCTCTCCATCTTCGATCCGGGCCCGCGCACCTCTTCCGCTGTCTGCGTCACTGAGGTCACCGCAGCCACGATGAACTCTGAGATGCTCAAGCAGTGGGTAGCCGATCATCCGGCAATTGCTCAGCAGCTTCTGCGCGTGCTGGCCCGCCGTCTGCGCCGCACGAACGCCAACCTGGCGGACCTCATCTTCACCGACGTGCCAGGCCGCGTGGCCAAGACCCTGCTGCAGCTGGCTAACCGCTTCGGTGTGCAGGAGGGCGGCGCGCTGCGCGTGAACCACGACCTCACCCAGGAAGAGATCGCCCAGCTCGTTGGCGCTTCCCGTGAGACCGTGAACAAGGCTCTGGCCACCTTCGCTCACCGCGGCTGGATCCGCTTGGAGGGCAAGTCGGTGCTCATCGTCGATACCGAGCACTTGGCCCGCCGCGCACGCTAGGTCTTAAAGGCCGAGCCCGCCTATGCGGCCCTCGGCCTTCGACTTGTCCTAACGCAAAATCCCCCGAGAATTTCTCGGGGGATTTTCCTATGTAGTGCTTTAGTTCTGAGCCGCGAGGTACTTCAGCGCGGTGCGCGTCGACTGCTCAGCTGCGTGACGCAGGACCGGATCGACATCGTCATACATCTCATCAACGAGAGTCTTGACGTCGACGTCCTCACCCAAGCGCCCACGGACCTCCTTGATCTGGTCCAGGCGGTGGTGGCGGCGGTCAATGTACTTGCGGGCAACCGCGGAGGTGTCCTCCAAGTCCGGGCCGTGGCCCGGGAAGAGCGCCACGTCCTTGCCGCGTTCTTCCAGAAGATCCAGGGTCTTCAGGTAATCAGCCAAGTCGCCATCCGTCTCAGACAGCAGCACGGTGTGGCGGCCTGCGATGGTGTCACCGGTCAGGATGCCCTCCAGGGTGGAGTTCTTCGCTTCCGCGGACCACACAAAGAAGCAGGTGGAATCTGCGGTGTGACCCGGGGTGTGAACGACCTCAAGCTGCGGGGTGATGCCGTCGACGGTGATCACTTCTCCGTCGACAAGCGCGTCGCCCCCATTGCAGTAATTCGGATCGAAAGAGCGAATGGGAGCGCCGGTGAGCTGACGCAGGCGCTGGGCGCCTGATGCGTGATCATCGTGGCGGTGGGTAAGAAGGATCAACGCAACCTCGCCCGCCTTCGCGGTCACGACGTTGAGATGACCTTCATCCTCCGGGCCCGGATCAACCACAATGGCGCGGGAATCTTCTCCAGCGCGGATGATCCACGTATTGGTGCCCTCCAAAGCGGTGTAACTGGGATTATCGCACAGCACGACACCGACGGACTGGCTCACGGGACGCAGTTGGCTATATGCAGGATGCTCCATGGTTCTAACCCTATCCGATTACTCAGCGATTTCTACGATGACTTCGATCTCAACGGGGGAATCTTTCGGTAGGACCGCTACCCCCACCGCAGAACGCGCGTGGATTCCGGCATCTCCGAAGACCTCACCCAAGAAGTCGGAAGCACCATTGATGACCGCAGCTTGCTCAGTAAAGGAGGGGTCCGAAGCCACGAATCCAACCACCTTCACCACGCGGGTTACGTGATCAAGACCTACGAGACCATCGATTGCAGCCAAAGCGTTCAGCACGGCCACACGTGCCAATTCTTGCGCCTTTTCTAGGCTCACCTCTGCGCCGACCTTGCCGGAAGCCGGCAATTCACCGCCCACGACGGGCAGCTGGCCAGAGGTCCACACCTGGTTTCCCACGCGGGTAGCTGGGATATAGGACGCGAGGGGGACAGCGACAGAAGGCAGCTCGACGCCGAGCTCTTCAAGGCGGGCAAGCGCACCCATTAGGACTCCTCCACAGGACGCTTGAAATAGGCGACAACATTCTCCGGGTTCATACCCGGGGTGATGGTGACGAGCTCCCAGCCGTCCTCACCCCAGGAATCGAGGATTTGTTTCGTCGCGTGCGTAAGAACCGGCGCGGTGGCATATTCCCATTTAGTCATGGGCTCAATGCTACTAAATACCGATGAGTTCGCCACCCTCAGCGAGGTAATGGGCCCAGCTCGTGATGTGCGGGTTCTTGCGCAGAAGGGCGCGGCGCTGACGCTCCGTGAGGCCGCCCCACACGCCGAACTCCACGCGATTATCAAGCGCATCCGCGCGGCACTCATTGAGCACCGGGCAATGGCGGCAGATTACTGCAGCTTTACGCTGCTCAGCTCCTCGTACAAAGAGTGCATCAGGATCACCGTTGCGGCACTTAGCTTGGGTAACCCACTCACCACGCTCTGTGGTTAACGAGGCATTCTTTACCATTGCGGACCGTCCTGCACCTTTGACACTGACTGCCATGGCTAGGTAACTCCTTCCAAGCTCACCCCCGTCGAGCTCAAAGATCATGAATAACCCTCTACCCGACGGAATATTATGTACCCTTGGTAAGTCTATTCACAGACCGGTATACCTGTCTAACAGGTCACACTTTAGGGGGGTCTCCCGGATATCCTCCTAAACCACTAGTGTGTGGAGGGTGACTGTGATCAAATCCCTGGGAAAGCTCGTCCTGTCCACAGCACTGGTCGGCATCCTCATCGCGCTGGCCATCGCCCCCGTCGCTGGCGTCAGCGGTGTCGCCGTGGCCAGGACCAATGAGACGATGCAATCAGACGTCCAGGATCTCACCAACGGTGATACCCCCGGCGTGAGCACCATCTTGGATGCCAAGGGCAACCCCCTTGCGTATATCTATGAGCAGCGCCGCCATCCAGTGAAACCGGATGAGATCTCGGACGCCATGAAGAAGGCAGTGGTGGCTATCGAGGACCGCCGTTTCTATGAGCACGAGGGCGTCGACTTGCAGGGCAATGTCCGTGCGTTGTGGACCAACCTGGTTGCGGGCGGTGTCTCCCAGGGCGCATCCACGCTTGACCAGCAGTACGTAAAGAACTACCTCCTTTTGGTCAACGCGACTACCGACGAAGAACGTCAGGCCGCGACCGAACAATCCGTGGCCCGTAAGCTGCGCGAAATGCGCATGGCTACGGACATCGATGCCCGGCTCTCCAAGGATGAGATCCTCACCAACTATCTCAACCTCGTCCCCTTTGGAAACCACTCCTTCGGCGTTGAGGCCGCTAGCCGCACCTACTTCGGAACCGATGCCGCGCACCTCACCGTGCCGCAGGCTGCGATGCTCGCCGGCATGGTGCAATCCTCGGAATACCTCAACCCCTATACCAACGAAGAAGGCGTAACTGAGCGCCGCAACGTGGTACTCCAAGCCATGGTTGATAACGGCTCCCTTTCCCAGGAGGACGCCGACGCCTTTTCCCAGCAGCCACTCGGCGTGTTGGACAGCCCTGCAACCCTGGCTAACGGCTGCATCGGCGCGGGCGATCGCGGCTTCTTCTGCGACTATGTGCTGGAATACCTCAACGAAAAAGGCATCGACCGCGAGCACCTTGCGCGTGGCGGTCTGACCGTTAAGACCACGCTTGACCCCGACGTCCAAGACCAAGCGCTCAACGCAGTGCGAAGCAACACCGCCCCGGATGCGGCGGGCGTGGCGGAGGTCATGAACGTTATCAAGCCGGGCACCGATTCCCGCAAGGTCCTAGCCATGGTGTCGTCGCGCACCTATGGGCTCGACCTGAACAACAATGAAACCCTTCTGCCCCAGCCCAATTCTTTGGTGGGCAACGGCGCAGGCTCCGTGTTCAAACTCTTTACCGCCGCGGCCGCCCTGGAGGCGGGCTACGGCATCAAGGACAAGCTGGCCGTGCCCAATCGCTACGAAGCGGAAGGCCTGGGATACGGCGGCGCAGCTAACTGCCCGCCCAACAAGTACTGCGTGGAAAACTCCGGCAGCTACGCCTCCACGATGACCATGCAGGACACGCTGGCCTACTCCCCCAACACCCCCTTCATCCAACTCACCGAGCAACTTGGCGTCGAGCGCCTGGTCGACATCGCCGTCAAGCTCGGCCTGCGTTCTTATGAAGAACCCGGCAGCTACGACGGCGAGTCCTCCATCGCCGACCACATTAAAGACTCCAACCTCGGCTCCTTCACGCTCGGCCCGACAGCAGTGAATGCACTGGAGCTGTCTAACGTGGGCGCGACGGTGGCGTCGCAAGGCATGTGGTGCGAGCCCAACCCCATCGAGGAAGTCACGGACTCCCACGGCAACGAGGTCTACCTCAAACACACGCCGTGCGAACGCGCAGTGGACAAGGAAGTGGCAAAGGCGCTGGAAAACAACATGACCGCCGATACCGAAAAGGGAACCGCCTCCGACTCGGCACGCGCTGCCGGCTTCAGCGGCCAGGCCGCCGCCAAGACCGGTACCACCGAGTCCAACCAGTCCTCGGCTTTCCTTGGATTCAACTCGGCAGTCGCTGCCGCACCGTACATCTACAACGACGGGACCACCACAAGCCCGCTGTGCACCGGCCCGGTACGCCAGTGCCCCAGCGGCAACCTCTTCGGCGGCAAGGAGCCGGCGGCGACGTTCTACACGATGGCCGCGCGTGTCCCCGAAGCACAGAAGGGCACGGTGCCCGATTATGACCGGGCCTACGACTCTGGCAAGGTTTCGCCGCTTATCGACGGCGTGAAGGGCAAGTCCGAGAGCCAAGCCCGTTCCACGCTGGAGAAAGCCGGATATAAAGTCAGGACCACCGAGGTCCCCGCGCCCGGCGTGGGCTACGGCAAGGTAGTTCGCGTCATCACCGGTCCATCCGGCGCGAAGAAGGGCGCGGAGGTCACGCTCCAGCTTTCCGACGGCTCCGCGAGCGACTCCTCCGATTCTGCGAGCACGAGCCCAGTAGCCTGGGACTCCAACTCGGGCTCCCCGTCCGCACCGAGCGGCGGCGAGCCGGGAGGCGGCCAGTCCGACCCACTATTCACTCAAGAAGACGTTGACCGCTTCACGAATGATGTGCGGAGCTTCTTCGGGCTCTAGCGCGTTAGTTCAGGGCGGCCTTCACGGCCGTGGACAGGCGCTTGCCGTCCGCGCGTCCGGCAGCCTTGGCGGTGGCCACCTTCATGACGTTACCCATCTGCTTGATGGTCGCCGGCTCACCGGAGTCCTTCTCAACCTCGGCGATGGATTCTTTAACGAGGGCGTTCAGGGAGTCGTCGTCAAGCTGCTCCGGCTGGTAGGCCTCGAAGAAGGGGACGTCGACAAGCTCCGCCTCCGCCAACTCCGGGCGGCCATTCTCCGCGTAAACCTCTGCGGACTCGCGGCGCTTTTTAATCTCACGGGCGATGACCTTGAGGATGTCCTCATCGGTGATCTCGTGGCGAGAACCGGAAGTTTCCTCCGCCTGGATGGCAGACAGTAGAGAACGGATGGCGCTCGTACGGGCCTTGTCCTTGGCCTTCATCGAGGTCTTAAGGTCAGCGCGGATAGTTTCTTTCAACTCACTCATGCCCTTCAATCTACGCCAGCCGGCCAGGTAGTGTGGTGAGGGTGAAGATTTTCCCTGTCCTTGGCGGACTCGCCGCCGCCGGCCTGGGCACCGCCGCATGGGCGCACTCAGAGCTCACCAAGTTCGAGCTCAAGGAGTACACCCTGCCGCTGCTGGAGCCCGGCACGCTGCGCGAGGAGTCCGAGTTCCGTATCCTGCACGTGTCCGACCTCCACATGATTCCGGGCCAACGCGCCAAAATCGAGTGGGTCTCAGGCCTCGACACCCTCGACCCGCACCTGGTGGTCAACACCGGTGACAATCTTTCCGACGAGCGCGGCGTCCCCGAGGTCCTCCGCGCGCTTGGCCCGCTGCTGAGCCGCCCGGGAATGTTCTGCTTTGGCACCAATGATTACTGGGCGCCGCGCATCCCGAATCCCTTCAACTACCTGATTGGGAAGAAGAACGAGCCCTCTTATGTGAACCTGCCGTGGAAGGGCATGCGCGCGGCCTTCCTTGAGCACGGCTGGCACGATGCCAACCAGGCTCGCGTGGAATTCAAGGTGGGCGATGTTCGCCTGGCTGCCGCCGGTGTGGACGACCCACACCATGATCTGGATGACTACTCGGAAATCGCCGGCGCCCCGAACGAGGATGCCGACCTTTCCTTGGCGCTCCTGCACTCCCCGGAGCCCCGCGTCCTGGAGAAATTCGCCGCCGACGGCTACCAGCTGTCCCTGTCTGGACACACGCACGGCGGCCAGCTCTGCCTGCCTTTCAAGGTGGCGGGCTCGCGCTCCATCGTGACCAACTGCGGCATCGATCGCGCCCGCGCCCAGGGCCTGCACCTGTTCGGAGAGATGTACATGCATGTCTCCAACGGGTTGGGCACCTCGAAGTTCGTTCCCTTCCGGGTGTTCTGCCGCCCGTCGGCCACGCTTCTGCGTATCACTGAGAAGGCCGCCTAGGGATACCCCCTCCACGCTGCCGTTTTGTCCTTTCAGACCGGGGTGAGTTACAGTATTCCGGTACCGCTTAGAGCGAGACACCGGGATATGGCGCAGCTTGGTAGCGCGCTTCGTTCGGGACGAAGAGGTCGCAGGTTCAAATCCTGTTATCCCGACCATTAAACCCGACGGTTTCGTGAAACGACCTTAAATCGTTTGCGAAACTGCCTCCGTGAGATAAACCCACCTCCTTCGGGCGGTGGGTTTAGTCGTTTTCGCGGCAATCCGGGCCTTAAACAATAAGAGTCCCCACATGGTTCGTCCCCTCTAAAACGACTAATAGCCCGGAACCTCAAATCGGTTTTCCGAGCTAGATGGATAAAGCTATTCAGTTGGTCTTTAAGCAGCCTCGCGCGCAGGCGGCGCGTTCGGGCTTGCCTTCTCGCGCGCCGGATCGCGCGGCGGGTGCGGATCTCGCGTGCCAGGTGGCGGAGTCTTTTCATCCCGATCCACCCGGCCAAGAAAACGCCGAATCATAGATACATTGGCCGCAACCACACCAAGAGCTGTATAGAAGAAGGCCGCAGCAAAACCGCGTACAGGTCTTCTCGTATGGTCACCAATAGCAGCACCGCCGCGATTGTTCTTCACATAGTCGTTGCGCGTTTCAATCACATTGCGCCAGGTACCGTAAATTTTCTGCCACTCAGGTGTCTTGTAGGCCGGGCCAGTCTGGCGGTAGCGAATACCCTCTGTGTGAGGGATGGTCAAAGAGGACTTATTGGTACAGCACTTTCCCATTTGGCTGCGCGGGGCTTCAAGACTAGGTGTTGGGATAATAGGCAGACCTTTAGCCCGAGCGTCCTGCCTCTCGGCCTTTTGCACCAAGGGACATACCAGTGTCTTTCCTTTACCGCGACCAGGACAAATAAACATTTGACTCTCGCCGGTATCATCAGCAACCTTTACGACGCATGGCATAAGCGCGGCGCTCGTTAATACGGGCCTTGTAGGTGTCCTCATCAATAAGACCAGCCCTAAACTGCTCGGTGGCCTCAATCAGTGACTTCGGCATGGCCGGGCAATACCAGTGGCCTTCGACCAAGCTCATGGTTTCAAAGCTGCCACGTTGGCCTAACTGGTTGGATTTGTAGTCGCCAACCAGGGTGTATCCCTTTTTACGTAGTGGCTCGTGGAAGTCTTTGGTCTTGGCCACAGCGAAATACGCACGGTCACCAACCACCACGCCTTTAGGCGTAGACGGATCATCAGTTAAATGGCGCATGGCTTGCAGCCCACGAATCGCAGGGTTGTGGCTGGGCCGGTCAAAGGCCATGCCCATAATCAGGTGAGGCTGTGCATATGGGCCTTGTTCACGGATAACTCCAGCCACAAGGGTGGCCTCCCAGCCCCACACGTGCTTAGCGTTCCTTGTGCGCTTGTTTTCACCGTGTGTTTCCTGTCGCTCATCACGGGAATACCAACCTGCCTCCGGCTCAGAGGACATAAGATCATCTGGTCGGTTCGTCCATCGGTTATTTCCACGGCGAACCCCTGGAATCAGTGTTCCGTCTAGAGTGAGGTCTCCCTGCCAGTTGTTGCGGTATTCCTCCGGCATGTCTTTGGTGCTGGCCATGACCAGCTGGTTGAACACATAGGTGGCGCGCTGCCATTTTTCTTCGCGGCGCTCAGGATCTTGTTCGTCCATCAGCCGGTTGAACTCGGCACGGGTTAGCCGTACATGGTGTGGGATGTTGTCGAAAGGGTCAACCAGTTCTAGGAACCTGTGCAATGCACGCCACAGGCGGTGATACCACAGGCCGTGCTGAACAAAGTAATTATCGCCCACGCGACGTGCCTTATCGCGGCTGGGTAGCTCAAGAAGTTCCAGAGCTTTTTCGGTGGTGTCTTTACTAGCTAGCAGGGCAACCATGGTGGTCAAATGCATGGGTTGACCAGAGCGCGCCAGAATCAGATACAGCGCAAGGATGGCGCGGTCACTGACAGTCTTTGGTCGCCCACCTTTCTGCGGGTCGTATCCCTCCTCGCGCCGCCACGTATCAAGGCTTTCGCAGATGTCAGTACGGTCGATGATGTTTAGTGCCCAGGACACACTAGCTCCGTCCAGGCGCAGAAGCGGGGTGGGAGTAACCGATATGCGGGCCATTTAGCTCTCCTCCCCTGTAGGTGTAACCAGCCGCAGCGGCGGATAAGCCGGTTCGTCCCTGTTGCCTGTAGTCCACACCCAGTACTCGGCCTCAGTTAGTGCCCCGGCCTCGACGATCATCCGGTGGAAGGTGTCGTGGAATGGCTGTATGGTGCCAGTGGCATAGACCAGCTGGTTAAAGTCCACACGCGCGGCGGCATGATGAGCAATCCAGGTGTAGCGCAGCCTGTTGATGTTGGGTGCAAGCCCAGTACTCGACGGGTTTTGGCTGGTCTTGTGGATAAAGTCAGATATGAGGTGCGGGCCTGTGGCATCGTTGCGGCGGCGCGCTGAGTTTGGCTTCACCAGTGGTTCGTCCTTACGGTCTGCGCTCACACCGCGCAGGACTTGACGCATGACATCGCTATAAGGCGCGGTCAACGGAATGGTTCGCGACGTAAGGCCTCGGCCACCGCGGGCATGTACTGCTAGCACGGTGCCGAAGTCAGTGAAGTCACCATAGACGCAGTGATAAATCTCCTCTGTGGTCATACCAGCACCAAGGCCTAAGGCCACAAGGATGTAGGCCACACGCCGCGATTCGCGGCGGGGTCTAGAGCGCAGCCAATCCGTAATACGGATCAGCTCGTGGGAGGTGTAGGCGCGGCGCTTCGACTTCGCCGCAGGATGAATAACTTCGGGTAGATCTTCTACCCAATCCAGCGCGCCGTGGTGCTTAATGACGTGGCGCGCGCAGCGGTTAAGGAGGCGGCGGGTGGCATCGAGGCTAGTTGTGGATAAATCTGTGCGGTATTGCAGGTAGTTGTGAATGGAGCCGCCGTCTTTAAGCAGCATGATGCAGTTGTCCACGGTTAAATCCACGTACCAGCGGTCTCGCACGTAGCAAAAATATGCAGCGAGTTGGCGCTTGCGGTTTGTCGCTACCGCAGGCGTGGTGGCGGGCAGTAATCCGCGTGTCGTCAGTGTGTCGATCACAGCGTAGACCTCACTGTATTTAGACTTAAGTGGTTCGTCCTTTAGTTCTGTTGTCTGAAAAGGTGGCTCGTGGCTTCCGACATTCCCGCCGAGGCTCCGGTCAGGCGTTACGCCAACTGGCCTAATGCCCATATCGAGGCCCACGATCCGGTCATGCGGAAATTGCAGGACTTCGCCCGCAACGTCCAGAAACTCACCCTGGACGGGAGCTACCCCAGTGCCAAAGACTTGGCCGAGGCCTGCGGTATCCCCACCTCCACCATCACCCGAATCATCCGCGGCGAGATGATCCCGACGGGACGTGTCATTGCCAATATCGAGGTCACCACAGGCAAGCCCTTGTGGCCGCGCCATCGCAGCAACCGATACGGCAGTCAGTGACCCGAGGGTTGGAAACTGCATGTTTCCGACACTGGTAAGGCGGGTGTGAGTTACATGGGTGTCGTTCATGGCTCACGAGGTGAGCACACCTACACCACGAAATAGGTGGCGGTGCCTTCTTACCTCAGACCATGAGTAAACCCGCAGGTCACAGGGTGGTTCGTCCCTGGTGCGGTCTGTGCGCCATGAGACGAGTTTTGCGTATCCGCAATCCAACTTTGCGTATCCGCAATCGCTAGGGATAGCTCAGGAAGTCTCCGTGAGCCGAGCTACAGCACGTACAGGCCTCCACCTGGGGTGCCATGAGTCGATCCTCCGGCCAAAAGAATCCGGTAGGCATGGCGGCGGTTAGCTCCGGCCTCGACCACGTAGTCCTCAAACTGGTGCAAGGACTTCAGTCCTGCCGCAGCACACAGCACATCAGCGGGAACTCCGGCTGCAATGCGGTCGATAATCCACGTATTGCGCAGCCTGCGGGTATCCGGCACCATATCCGGCGATGTACTAGGTGTTACCCGGCGGAGATACGCCGAGAGCTGGCTGACGTTCTCGTTGTCGCGGCCTGGCCTGAACAGGTAGTCCTCCGGGCCGGTAGCCATAATGACCGGCTGAAGTACCTCGATATGAGACTTGAGCAGTGGCACCTCGCGCGGGCCAGCCCCGCGGTAGCCGTGCGGAAACAGCAGCACCCCGTCGCCGTCAACACGCACGTCTTTGCCGCGCAGCGTGCAGATTTCTCCTGCGCGCAAGCCCGCACCAAGCGTGAGTGCTAGCACCGTAGTGAAGTTGCGGCGGCGGGCAGCTGTGGGTTGCGACTCGGCCCAATCCCACATCCTGTCACAGGCATAAGAGTCGTAGGGTTCAAGGGTTGGCTCGTAGCTAATCGGGTGCTGGTAGTCAGGGTTCCAGTCGTCGTTGATCACCTCCGCCACACGACACAGCAGCGAGCGCTGGGTTCCTGCGGTGGACGGGCTGAGCTTTGCACCATCTCCGGCAAGGAAGTAGTTTCCGATGATGTCGGGGTGGAAGACGGTCTCGACAGTCACCACGCCGTAGCTCACCCAGACCCAGGCGGCGAGCTTGGACACGCAGTTGAGCGTGTTGCGCAGTGCGTCGCGGCTGGTGTTATCCGGGGTGATGTTAAGTGCGCGCACGCACTCGCGGGTGAAGTCGGCAACGTGGCTCCACGGCTCAGAGCGCACGGCGTGTGGTGTGTAGTTGGCGATGATCGCCTCATAGTCGGCGGTGGTGTAGTTACTGGACATGGGCCTTTCCTTCGTCGGCACGATCGCAGTGGAATGGGGCGGTGTAGTGGATGCTACGTAGCTAGGCCACGCAGTGCACTCCGCTACACATAGTCTTGTTTGCCGATCTGCAATCTGGCAAGCAGGTGGCCTCACACCGCCAACTTCGCAGGAATTTCTTATATGGCCTGCATGTTTGCGGTTCCGCAAACATCTACCAGACGAACCACCACATCATGTTGTGGAGATCAAAAAAGGGACATGCCATATTTAGTACCCCCGCGCGAGCCTCGGACACGGCCTTAATCCTACCCACCAAGTCCTTCAAGGCCCCACTTTGTGGCCCACAGCTATGTCCACCACAACATGTAGATCCGCTGCCCCCGGTTGTGGCTAACCGATACGTGCGCGACCTGCGCGGAGCCTCAACCACACCCCGCACCGACTAGCGTGACCACCGTCGAGCGCGATTGCGTATCCGCAATTTTGTCTTAACTCACGCGGCTTGTTGCCATACCTCGCACATCGGCAACTCACCGCGCGGACAGTTTGCGTATCCGCAAATTTCTACCTGTTACCGTGCCCGACACTTGACATTTCCACTGCTCACCCCCCTCAAAGGAAAGGGACGAACCATGTCCACACTCGACATGAGCACACCACTGTACTGCCAGTACTTCACCGCCGAGCTTGAGGTAGACGACCTCGCCCAAGTCACCGAAACCCTGAAACAGGGAAAACAGGTGGCCGACACCATCTTGTCCATGTCCACCGCCGCGCTCTACAACCACGTCATTAGCTTCACAGGCCCGCAGGGGCTTATCACCGAGCGCGAAATCAACGTCCTCACCGCGTTTAACTCCATGTCGGTGGCCACTGCCCCGGTGCGCGTCACGTTTGTCACCCTGGCCGACACTTACGGAAACCGTGCGGGACTCACCCGCATCCAAGGCGGTGAGTCCGCCCGCGGCCTAATCCCGCTTACCCGGTCTGTAAACGAGGCCACGGTTGCAGACATGTCTGCCACCACACCAGGACTCACCATCAATCTGCCCAATAGTGTCCACGACGACCTGATCATTCGCTGCACGACTTTTGACCCGGACGGGTGCGTTCCCGAAGCAAAGGACGAGTTTCCCGGCGTGGACTACTGCCCTAGCCTGTACCACCTTTTGCGGGACGAACCATCTCCAGGCATCGACATCACCCACGACATTATCCGCGCACTACTTCCCTACCGCGGGATCCACATGGAGGTAGAGCCGAGGATTCTCGATGGCGATGTAGACATCGAGCGGCTGTAGCTGCTGGCTACGCTGTAAGCCATGAAGGAACCCAGCTGTGGTGTGTGCTGCGGCTGGGTTTCTTCTTGGGGAGGGTGAAGAGGGGACGTGATGGGACACCGGCCACGTCTTAAGTCGGGCAGCGTCTCCGCCAGACCCGGCAGAACTTGCGCACCGCTGACTGTAAGCATATACTTACACCTGACATCGTTCGATTACGATACGGAGGGATGATGGACGCAGCACGGCTCGCTCAGATGCTCAGTGCTCTTGGAAGTGAGCCTCGGTTGCGAATTATCGCCTCCCTAGAGACGGATTCGACCCATGTCAGTGAGCTGGCCCGCCGACTTGGGATGTCTCGGCCACTGCTCTACCAGCACCTCAACCGCTTGGAAGCTGCTGGACTCATCGAGAGTGGCCTGGAACAGCTCGGAGAGAGCCGAGTGAGGAAGCACTACTGGGTCGCTCCGTTTCAGCTTGAAGTAACTCCAGACCACATTAGGCACCTGATTAATCAAGAACAGAAAAGGGAATCTTCGTGACACTTACCGCTACCGTATTTCTTGTCATCCTCGCCGCCGCATTACCACTCGCGATCTTCGTTGCTCTTACCGTCTGGGTGGTACGCACCGTCACCAGCGCACGACGCGAAACGGCGACGGCGATCGATGGTTCCAACCAACTCATCGTGGAGCATCTACGCAACATCACCGAGCGGTTGGATCGGATTGAGGCCCAACTCAGCGAGATCCCCGAGTAATCAGGCTCTTCCTTAAACAAGGGGCGCGGTGGTTTTGGCTCCGCGCTATGGGCTGTCACAGCGTATGCGCTAAGCACGTCGCGTAGACCTCCAGCAACATAAACTTGCTTGTGACTTTGGCGGCGGGGTGTGTCTCCGGTCGTGGCGTTATCCTGTCCCTCTCGCGGATAGGGGCTAGGACTGGGGACGAACCACGTGGTGTGCCCCCACCTCCGACACCGCCCCGGCCCACCTGCCGACGGAACCGGGAACGGAAACCGACGGAAACCATAGCTGTGGTTCGGGTCGTTGCAGGTGGGTGGGTAGTTTCGCAAAAGACTCAACCCGCAGGAAACTGCGGGTTCTTTTTCGTTTTCACCTCTAAAAGAGGGGTTAAGGGAGAAGCGTAAACAACGTGACGCGCTGCACCCCATCGACCGGGACATACCGCGTCCGAGATTTCTTCCCTGACCAACATCGTGACCGAAGCCAATGAGATTGGTAAGTTCGGCTAGCTCTGCAAACATGACCAGGTTTATTCTTCGTACTGAGAGCGCACCGCACCAGGACCAAGACGAACAGTGCAGCAGTTGAAGCACCGGGTCACAGTTAGGTCAGCCTAGACCTCCTCAGGGCAAATGCCGAGGGCACATCCCCCTCTTCCGCGATTGAAGGTACCGCATCAGTAGAAAGCCACCAATTGCCGACGCGTAAATACACATATATACTCACAGAAGTACGCCAGGCGTTGAGCCGCGAGGCAAGAATACCCCGGGCAACAACTCCGAGAGCCGATGCTTAGCATCGGCTCTCGTGCCATTTTCCGGAGTCACGGAGTTCAATTTGCTGCTCGCATACCTTGACGAAATTGGTTCCCCTGGGGCCTTTGTCCATCCTTCACACAAGAAGTTCTCTGATAGCCCCGCTTTTGGTTATGGCGGCTTTGTAATTCCCGAAGATAATGCTCGGCAATTTGGCGCCTTCTTCGCGGAACGAAAGAAGCAATTCTTCCAAAATGATATTCCAGACAACGTCGATCCTGGTCGATGGGAAAGAAAAGGCGCAGATTTACTGTTCGCCAAGGCATACGATGAACGTCCCCAAAATTTAAGACTGCTTGGAAGTCTGATTTCCAAACTTAGGCAATTGAATGGAAACCTTTTCTACTATGCTGAAGAAAAGCCAATAGGCACTCCCAAAGAGACTAACTGTGGTCCAAATGAATTTCGCCAGCGAGAAGAAACCTCAATGAGGGAATCCTTAAATAGGCTGGCGAATCATGCACATTCGTTAGACCAATCGATGCTCGTGCTAATGGATCAAATCAATGAAAAATCCCGAATCCAGCGCTTACCTGTGATGTACGCCCATATTCTGGGTCGAGCTACCGAGCATAAGGAAATGCGGCGATTAATTGAACCGCCCATGCACATCGACAGTAAACTCTCTTCTAATATCCAGTTTGCTGATTGGGTATGCGCTTTAGTAAAACGAGCTGTCGAATATCAACTAGTAGAAGATTCTCGCTATTCATGGATCCCCTTTGCGAGTCAGTTATCGGCTGCGCGAGGAGCTTTCACCTATGAATCGAAACTCCACCTATGCGGGCGATCCATCTCAGATCTCCACCATTCAGAGATTATCTATGCCGAGAGGCCAGTTATCGACTTCCTAAATGTGAGTCAGGAAAACCGGGAAAAACTAGAACGGGTCAGGAAAGCCACACTCAGGTAAATGCATGGTTGCCACAAATCTCCTGCAGGAAGCCAATTCCCTGTGAGAGGTTTTGCCAACGGGAACCAAGCGGTAGGCAGCTTCGAGTTCTCTTGCGTTTCACGGTTAAGGGCTTTTAACCAGCCCTAGAAGCTCGAAGATCCACCCGAACCGGAAAAGCCCGAGCTAAACCCGCTGTTGACGCCGCCGCTGGAGGAGGAGCTGCTATTGGCGGCGGTGGCGTCGCTGTCCCAGGTGCTCACAACGTAGAAGGGCACGTAGCCGTGGTAGCCGGAACCGGCAAAGAAGTTGGAGTCATAGATGCGCGTGCGCTCTGGGCGCTCGTCGGCCTCGTTGCGCTTCTGCAGCTGCGCCTGCAGGTGCTCAGAGAGTAGCGCGGTGCGGTCCAAGAGCTCCAAGTAGCGTTCCATGAACTGCGGGTGATTGGGCTCATTGGAGAGTGCAACGGCGGCACCTTCCAGCTCCTTGGCGTGACGCTCAAGCGCCGAGTCGATATCCGCCGCCAAGTAGCCCGCCTGGGCCAGGTCTTTACCCAACTCGTAGAGCTCGAAGCGGCGAGCATCGGCATCAGCGTCTTCGATACGGCGCAGCTTTTCAATGTTGACTTCGGCGGTTTCCACGCGCTCACACAGCTCGCGCGCGTGGGCGATGGGCTCGGCATGCGAGCGGAACTGTTCATCCGGCGCATCGGCCGAAATCGACATAAGGGATCCCACCTGGGCATCGATGGCGAGGAAGTCATCGCGCAGGCCCTCCCAGTCCTCACGCAAACGCTCATCCACCAGACCCGATTGCAGCGAGTGCGCCCGAATATCGATCTCCCTCAGGCGCTGCGCCACATCGGTATAGGTCTGCGATACGTAGTCCCAGTCCTCGCGCGCCTGCTGCGCCTTCTTCTGTCGGCTGCGCCGAGTACCGCCGACGATGCCCGCGCTCGCGCCACCGACGCCCAGGCCCGCCGCCCCGAGGCCAATGGCCGCCCCAATGCGCCCATCTTTCGCGCTCTCGTACTGGGCGTCCGCAGCACGGTCCACATCGATCGCTGCCGCCGCGCCAGCAAAAAGGCCAGCAGGAATGTTGCCATCCCGCACGCCCGGCTTAATGGCTTCGATGGACTGCTCCAAATGGCTGTCACCTTTGCGCAGCTTCATCGGCCCGGACACGTCCTCACCCGCAAAGACGAAGGCCTGGCGCGGATCGAGTCCCACGCCGACGAAGACCTGGCCATCAGCGAACTTATCCTTGCCGATGAGCTCCGGGTGATTATCGCGCAGGTACTCCTCCACGGAGTCGTTAACGTTTTCTTTGTTCTTGGCAAAGACCATGTAGTGCAGCCCCTGGACCACGTCGGGGGCGGCAATCCGGGAGACATCGCTAAGCATGCGCTCTTCTTCCCCCTGGGTAAGCACATCGTCTG
The DNA here is from genome assembly GCF_030232515.1 of Corynebacterium sp. MSK004. NCBI lineage: Bacteria > Bacillati > Actinomycetota > Actinomycetes > Mycobacteriales > Corynebacteriaceae > Corynebacterium > Corynebacterium sp. MSK004. The sequence goes on from NZ_JASPKB010000011.1 coordinate 49,006, forward strand.
GGTCCATGATGTCAGCCTGCACCTCACGCTGTGCGGGCTGCATGACGTAGTCGGAGCGCTCGGGCTCATCGAAGGCCGCCAGGCTCGCACCCGCGCCGATTCCCCCGAGCAACAGACCACCCACCAGCGCCGCACCGATGATGGCCCCAACAGAGGTCACTTTAGGGGCTCTTCCGGTTTCGGGGTGCGTAGCGGGGTGAGGTAGAAATCGACGGGTTCAGCGGGTCACCACAACATGTAGGGGTCCCTGGTGTGAAGATGAAAGTTCCTACACAACCATCTAAACCCACCAGGGACCCGTACTGTGAAGCCTACTGGAAACCTCGTTGCTGACACTATCTGCCGTACCGCGGAAATCGGACTTGCTATCACCGGTGCCGCTGATGCCGGAGCGTTGACCATCATTGAGGCCACGCCAGTAGCCGTTATCGGCGTGTGCCCGGACTGCGGACAGCCAGGAAAGCTGCGCGACCACACCACCCGTCGACTCGTTGATCTTCCTGTCGTCGGATTCCCCACCAGGTTGCATGTAACAGTCCCCAGGTTCCTGTGTACAGCCGCCTCATGTAAGAGGAAGATCTTCCAAGAATCTTTAACCTGCGCAGATGACGGTGCCAAGCTCACTGACCGGGTCACCCGCTGGATCTTGCAGCGCCTTGCTATTGACCGGATGAGTGTGTCGGCTACCGCCAAAGCACTCGGTGTGGGCTGGGATCTGGTCAATCAGGTCGCACTGGATGCCTGCCGCCAGCTTGTCTACGGCGACCCCTGTCACCTAGACGGGGTTCGTATCCTTGGAGTCGATGAACATGTATGGAAACACACCCGCAAACCAGGCCAGGCATCAAACCTGGTGACCATACTCGTTGACCTCACCCCGCTGGTAGACGGGCGTGGTCCTGCTCGTTTGTTAGACATGCGACCGGGCAGATCCGCCGACGTGCTCAGCGGGTGGCTTAAAGAGCGTGCCCCCAGCTTCCGGGAGCAGATACAGGTGGTGACCATGGATGGGTTCACCGGTTATGCCACCGCAGTCGAAGAGCAACTACCACAGGCGGACAAAGTCATGGACCCTTTCCATGTGGTGCATCTAGCAGCCGACAAGCTCACCAGTTGCCGACAAAGACTCCAACGTGAGACCACCGGGCGCCGCGGACGCAAAGATGACCCGCTGTACAAGCACCGGCGCACCCTGTTGACCAGGACGAACTACCTCACCGAGCGGCAAAAGCAACGCTTAGAAATGCTGTGGGCCACCGATGACGACTACGTGGCCCTAGAAGTAACGTGGCTGCTCTACCAAGACATGATCGCAGCGTACGCGCATCCGAAGAAATCGGAAGGCAAAAAGCTCATGGAACGCATCATCCACACCCTGCGTAAAGGACTACCAAAAGGCTTAGAAGAGCTCGCCCAACTGGGACGCACCCTGTGGCGTCGACGCAAAGATGTGCTCGCCTACTTTGATATCGGCGCATCCAACGGCCCCGTTGAGGCAATCAACGGCAGACTCGAACACCTACGCGGCATCGCCCTAGGATTTAAAAACCTCAACCACTACATCTTGCGATGCCTAATCCACTCCGGACAACTACAGGACAAAATCAACGCACTCTAAAACCGGAAGGGCCACTTTAGGGCCACGGCTGGCAGCGAAAGGTTTGATATCGCGGGAGTCGGTCACGGTGTTTCTCCAATTCCTGGGCAGTCGGTGCCGCCAACTTTACCCCCACAATTGGAAACGACGCGGTGCCCCTACAGCAGCCGCGTCGCCCCTATTCCCTATCACTCACAACGGATTGGAGAAACCGTTTGCCTACCCCCTAAGTAGGCTTTGTGAGCGACTTTCACTCTAGCACTCTTTCCATTCACAGCGGTAGCAAAATCTGGAAAACCGAGTAACATATCGTGGCACTTCTGCGATGTGTCGGACGCAGGGCCGTGAGCTAGGCTTTTTCCTTTTCGGCCCGCCCTGCAGGTGCCCCCACGAGCACGAAGGCCGCAATGGTGATTACCCCCAAAATGGCCAAAGCAGTCCACAACTGTGGGGACTGTCCGCCATTACCTGCCACGGTGATGGCGGAGGTGGCCCACTGCATGGGGAAGAGATGCACGAGCGCGCTCATCGCGTTGTTGAGATCGGTGCCGGTCGACGCCGCCTTCCACGCCCAGCCCACGATGCCAACCTGCGCCACGGCGAGCACGCTGCCCAGGACCCAGCCGCCCGCGCCAAGGCCACGCGCAAGCGCGTACGCAATGCTTGCCGACGCCACCCCGGCCCCCGCCGCCGCGAGCCCCGCCCAGGCCACCGCGGCTGCGGTCACGCCAGTAGCCAGGAGGGCCACGAGCAAGCCCACGACGACACCAATCAGCACCGCCCCGCCGAGAAGCGTGAGGATGCGGCGCTCCACGCGCGTCAACAGCGCGCCGATAACACCGCCGCCAAGAGCAGCGATGGCTGCTAGCAACATAGCGACGATGGGGCTCAGCAGCTGGGCGGGCTCGCTGCCACCCTCGGCGGGCCCGGCGACGGTCGGCATCGCACGCTGCGCGCCCTGCACCTTGGTCCGGTTCTGCTTGGCCATGCCATCGACCTTCTCCGCACCGGCAACGAGCTGGTCCACGCCCTTCAAGGCTTCATCGACCTTCGCGTTGAGCTCACCGATACCGGCGTTGAGCTGCTTCGCCCCCTCGGTGGCTTGGTAGACGCCATCGTGATAGGCATAACCATTGACGGCCAGCTGATTAGAAAGGTCGCGCGAACCATCCTTGAGTTGCGTCAATTGATCCTGAACGGATTGGTCGAATTGGAAGTTCTCCACCTGGCCGCGCAGATCACCAAGCTGCGAGCGGATGTTCTTCGCCTCCGCCGAGTTGTTTCCTTCTAGGTCCTTTAAGGTGCCGTCGATTGCCTGCAAGAGCTGTCCGCGAACCACGCCGAGGCCCACGACTTGGTCAACGGCCCCGCCGACGCCGTCGGCCAGCTCGGTAGCACCGTTGCCCAGCTGGGCGGTGCCGGACTGCAGCTGCACGAGCCCGTCATACAGCTCTTGCGAGCCGCCGGCCAGCTTGTCTACTCCACCGCCGAGCTCACCGGCGCCATCCTGCAGCTCCCCTGTGCCGTCAGCGAGTTGCTTCGTGCCGTTGGCCAAAAAGCCGGCTTGGGCATTGGCTTCCGAGAGGGCACGGGAGACGTCGTAAAGCTCAGCCGGATCGATGGTGCCATCGCTGGGAGCCCCGGCCTGTTCCTGCGACCAGGTTTCGGCCGGCTGCCACTCGGACACGGCGGCGACGACCGCACCGACAATGAGCGGCACGATGAGCACGAGGGTGAGAATAAGAGCGCGGGTGCCAACCTTCCGGTTGGCGTCAGCAGGACTGGCTAGGCGTGAGGTCATGTAAAAGAAACTATCGTTCACGCTGGGAAAAAGCGGTCAGGCGCGCGGAAAAGCCCCGCCAGTACCGTGTTCTTCGGTCACTAGCGGGGCTACTGAGGTTACGTAATTAACGCGTATGCGTTAATTACTTCTTCTCCGCGAAGAGCTCGCGCACGCGCTTGCCCAGCTGCGGGGAGACAGCATCCCAGTAGGCGTAGACGCGCTCCTCGGTCTCCGGGGACACGCCAGCCATAGCGTTGGTGATGTTGTCTGCGAGGCGCTCCTTGGCACCGTCGTCGTAGACGTTCTCGTACAGGTCAGTGGCCTGAACGGTGTCATTATCCTCGGCGTGGCGGACGTAGGGCGCACGAACCAAGTCGATGCCGGCCGGATCCGGGTTCACGTAGAGGTCCGGAGCGGTGGTGGTCTCCTGCTCCTTGAAGCGCAGGTTCTCATCGCCGTCCATGTAGCCGCCGCCCTTGGCGTGGCGGTTCGGCGAGTAGACCGGATCCTCCGGGGCATTGAACAGGTACTGCATCGAGCCCTCGTGCTCGTAGGTGTTGACCTGGTTGAGCGGCTGGTTCACCGGCAGCTGCTTGTAGTTCGGTCCGATGCGGTAGCGCTGCTGGTCGGCGTATGCGAAGACGCGTGCCTGCAGCATCTTGTCCGGGGACAGGCCAATGCCCGGGACGATGTTGGACGGATCCAGGGCAACCTGCTCAATCTGCGCGAAGAAGTTACGCGGGTTGCGGTTGAGCACGAAGTATCCGACATCCACCAGCGGGTAGTCCTTCTTGGACCAGGTCTTGGTGAGGTCGAACGGGTTGAAGCGGTATTCCTCGGCCTCTGCCACCGGCATGATCTGAACCTTGACGTCCCAGACCGGGAAGTTGCCTTCCTCGATGGCGTTGTAGAGGTCTTCGCGGTGGTAGTCAGCGTTCTGGCCGGCCATCTCAGTCGCCTCGGCGTCGGTGAAGTTCTCCACGCCCTGGCGGGTCTTGAAGTGGTACTTCACCCAGAAGGCGTCACCGGACTCGTTGACCCACTGGAAGGTGTGGGAGCCGTAGCCGTTCTGGTGGCGGGTGGTCTTCGGGGTACCGCGGTCACCCATGAGGTAGGTGACCTGGTGGGTGGTCTCCGGGTTACGGGTCCAGAAATCCCACTGCATGTCAGCATCGCGCAAACCATTGGCTCCCAGACGCTTCTGGGAGTGGATAAAGTCCGGGAACTTAATACCATCACGCAGGAAGAACACCGGGGTGTTGTTGCCCACGATGTCGTAGTTGCCATCCTCGGTGTAGAAACGCAGCGCGAAGCCGTGGACGTCACGCCAGGTATCCGGGGAACCCTGCTCGCCGGCGACGGTGGAGAAGCGACCCATCATCGGGGTCACGGTGCCCTTCTGGAAGAGCTTGGCCTTGGTATAAGCGGATACGTCCTCGGTAACGTGCAGCTCGCCGAAGGCACCGTGGCCCTTAGCGTGCGGGGTGCGCTCCGGCACGCGCTCGCGGTTGAAGTGTGCGAGCTTCTCAATAAGGTGGATGTCATTGAGCACGACCGGGCCGTTTTCGCCAGCAGTGATGCTGGTGTTTTCAGTTGCAATGGGCTGACCGGAAGGGCGGGTGGTGTTCTCGCCGCCCGGGGCGCGCTGGCCCTTATCCAGAACCTTGTCTGCAACGAACTCGTTTGAAGCGTTAGTCATGGGGTTAATGCCTCCTACAGTTGTTGATAATTTGTGATTCGTTATCAATCTCGGACCTTTCATAGCCTACCCATTAAAAATGACCTACGCAACAGAATTTTTCCCAAACGTAGACGCCCACAGAGGAGCCCCAGCGGTTCCCAAGGCCCACGCCCCCGACTGGTAAATTATGGGAGGTGAAACGACACTCCGAGCGCGACGATGCGCGCGTCACCGATCTCGCCCTCAAGGCGGGCCGCGGCGACCGCGCAGCCCTCACGGAGTTCATCAAGTCCACCCAAGATGATGTCTGGCGCCTGCTCGCCCACCTCGGCGGCCCAGACATCGCGGACGACCTCACCCAAGAAACTTACTTGCGCGTCATCGGCGCGCTCCCCCGCTTTGCCGCCCGTTCTTCAGCACGCACGTGGCTGCTCTCCCTCGCCCGCCGCGTGTGGGTGGACAACATCCGCCACGACATGGCCCGCCCACGTAAGTCCGCCACCGAGTATGAAGACGCCGCCGCCCTTGCCGCGACCCCGGAAAGCTCGGGCACGTGGAGCGAGTGGATCGACGCCCGCGCGCTTATCGACGCCCTCCCAGAAGACCGCCGCGAAGCCCTCATCCTGACCCAAGTCTTGGGCTACACCTATGAGGAGGCCGCGAAAATCGCCGGGGTTCGTGTGGGCACAATTCGCTCCCGCGTCGCCCGCGCCCGCAAGGACCTCATCGACCAGCGCGGATAATCGTTATCGAGCCGTTATAAATGGGCGTCGGGAGTCACAGCACCTGCGCAGACGTGCGGCAACTGACAGGTCCTGGCGGCCCGTCCGGTGCCAGCTCAGCGAGAAATCGTAGTGTCAGCTGGAAAATACCTATCGACCACACCTAATCTTTTTCGAGGCACACGTGATAAATCGATAGTCGAACCGGGCCCGCGAGGCTTTCCCGATTGCCCGCACCACACCTTGGGTTGTGATGACATTCCCCGGCGCGTGTGAGATTGAGAGACCTCTTTACCTTATGTGGAAACGCGCAGTGGCCATTTCCATGGCCTTCATTGGTGTCGTCGTCGGCGCCGGCTTTGCCTCCGGACAGGAAGCAATCCAGTACTTCGTGGCTTTCGGAAACATGGGACTGTGGGGTGTACTCCTCGCCTCCGCCCTCATGATCATTACTGGTGTAGCCATTTTGCAGCTCGGCTCCTACTTCCAAGCGGACGAGCACACGGCCGTCTACGACAAGATTAGTGGCCCCATCGTCTCCCGAGTGCTGGACTGGGGCACCCTAGCCACGTTGTTCTCCATCGGCTTCGTCATGTTCGCCGGTGGCGGTTCCACCCTCAACCAGCAGTTCGAGAGCGTCCCCGTCTGGGTAGGCGGCGCCATTATGCTCGTTCTGGTGCTCCTGGTGGGCCTCCTCGACGTGGACAAGGTGAGCTCCGTTATCGGTGCGATTACACCCTTCATCATTATCTTCGTCGTCCTGGCCACCGGCTACACCATCATCGTGACGGATGTTGACTGGTCCAGCGCCAATGATTTCGCGGTCAACAACGTCGAAAGCCCTCTGAGCAACTGGTGGCTGGCCGCGTTGAACTACACCGGTCTGAATGTCATGTGCGCGGTGTCGATGTCCATCGTCATCGGCGGCAACATCCTGGATAACCGCGCAGTGGGCGTTGGTGGCCTCATCGGCGGCTTCTTCTACCTGCTCCTGCTCGCCCTGCTCGTGGTCTCCCTCTACATGGTGGCGCCGGATGTGCACAAGCAGGACCTGCCGGTGCTCACGTTGATCAACAACGTGAACCCGATCCTGGGTTACTTCATGACCTTCATTATTTACGGCATGGTCTTCAACACCGCCATCGGCATGTTCTATGCCATGGGCAAGCGCCTAACCCGCAAGAAGCCGAAGCTCTTCTACCCCGTCTACGCGGGCGCCTGTGTCGTGGGCTTCATCCTCTCCTTCATTGGCTTCAAGCAGCTGGTCTCCAGCGTTTACCCGATTCTGGGTTGGATTGGCCTGCTCATGATTGCAGTCATGGTCATCAGCTGGATTACCCAGCGTGACAAGATCACCTCCGAGTCTGACCGCCGCGTGCGCGCCCGCACCTTGGTCAAGCGCCGCCTCGACCCGCGCGAGCACTTCACCAAGAAGAACGAGCGCGAGCTGCGTAAGCTGGCCGCTGCCTCCAACATGGAAACGGAGGAGTTCGTCGAAGTCGTCGCCGAGGAAATCCACGAGGAACTCGAAGCCGACGATGAGATTGAATACGACCGCGAGGATCCAGACCCCTCCGTGACCTTCGTGGAGCACACCAAGCCCGAGGTCCCGAAGGACTAGCGTTTCCCGCATGTGTAGCGGGCCGCGCGTCCCGCTACACATAGCCACAATTAGAAAGAAGTCCGCCCCAGAATTCACTCTGGCGGCGGACTTCTTTTATTGAGGAGAACAGTGCGGCACTGTCGTGCGCCACACGCTAGACCAGCAACTCCGCAATCTGAATAGCGTTGAGCGCTGCGCCCTTGCGCAGGTTATCGCCAGACACGACGAAGACGAGGCCCTTGTTGTCCTCGACCGTCTGGTCCTGGCGGATGCGCCCGACCAAGGAAAGGTCGATGCCGGCTGCCGCCAGGGGCGTCGGCACATCGACGACCTTGACACCCGGCGCGGCCGAGAGCACCTCGCGAGCCTGCTCCGGGGTAATCGGCTTCTCAAACTCCGCGTGTACGACCATGGTGTGGCCAGTAAACACCGGGATGCGCACGCACGTGCCGGACACCTTCAGCTCTGAGATGCCCAGAATCTTGCGGGACTCGTTGCGCAGCTTCTGTTCCTCGTCGGTCTCTTCGGTTCCGTCATCCACGAGGTTGCCCGCCAACGGCAGCGCGTTATACGCAATCGGAGCGACATAGGGGCCCAAATCCTCCTCGGAGACCTCAAGCGCAGAGCCGTCGTGGACGAGCTCAACGTTGCGGTCACCGATTGAGGCCACCTGCTTGACCAAGGTTTCCACGCCGGCCAATCCGGAACCGGACACGGCCTGGTAGGAGGCGACGCGCATGGTGGTGAGACCGGCGGCGTCGTGAAGCGCCTTCGTCACCGGCATGATCGCCATGGTTGTGCAGTTCGGGTTGGCGATGATGCCCTTGGTGACGTTGTCTTTATCCTGCGGGTTCACCTCTGACACGATGAGCGGCACGTCCGGATCCCGGCGCCACGCAGAAGAGTTATCCACCACGGTGGCGCCGGCCTCGGCGAAGAGCGGTGCATACTGCTTGGACGTCGAACCGCCGGCGGAGAACACGGCGATGTCGATTCCTGCAAGGCTCTCCACAGTCTGCTCTGCCAAATCTTCGACGACGACCTTGTCCTCGCGGAAGGTGAGCTCCTGGCCTGCTGAGCGTGCGGAGGCAAAGAAGCGGACCGTATCGGCCGGGAAGTTGCGCTCCTCCAAGAGGGTGCGCATCACGCGGCCAACCTGCCCGGTAGCGCCTACAACTGCAACAGTGGTCATGACCTTTACTCCTTAATTTTTAGCGTCCGGTACCAGCATAAACGGTGGCCTCTTCCTCGCCACCTAGCTGGAACTTATCGTGCAGGGCCACGGCGGCCTTCTCCAGATCGGCCTCGCGGGTAAGCACGGAAATTCGGATTTCGGAGGTTGAAATGAGCTCCATGTTGACCCCGGCGTCACGCAATGCCTCCGTGAAATCTGCGGTAACGCCCGGGTGGGACTTCATGCCGGCACCGACGAGGGAGACCTTGCCCACCTGGTCGTCGTAAAGCACGTTGGTCCAGTGCCCCTCTTCCTTGAGCTTGGCCAGGATCTCCATGGCCTTTGGGCCGTCCGAGCGCGGGCAGGTGAAGGTGATGTCGGTGGTACCGGAGTCCAGCGAGGAGACGTTTTGCAGGACCATGTCGATGTTGATCTCGGCGTCCGCGATGGCGCGGAACAACTTGGCCGCCTCACCTGGGCGGTCCGGTATGCCCAGGACGGTGACCTTAGCCTCGGAACGGTCGGTTGCGATACCAGTAAGTACTGCTTCTTCCACGGGGATATCCTCCATTGAACCGGCGATGAGCGTGCCGGGGTCGTTTGAATAAGATGAGCGGACTCGAAGGGGAACGTTGAACGCGCGGGCGTACTCGACGCTGCGCAGGACCAGAATCTTGGAGCCCACAGCTGCCATCTCCAGCATCTCCTCGAAGGACAGCTGGTCGAGTTTCTGGGCGTTGTGGACGATGCGTGGGTCGGCGGTATAAACGCCGTCGACATCGGAGTAAATCTCACACACATCGGCCTTGAGCGCTGCCGCCAGCGCCACCGCGGTGGTGTCCGAGCCGCCGCGGCCGAGGGTGGTCACATCACGCGATTCCTTGTTCACGCCCTGGAAACCCGCAACGATGCAGATCCGGCCTTTCTCCAAGGCTTCGGTTAGACGGCCCGGGGTGACGTCGACGATGCGGGCGTTTCCGTGGCGCTCGGTGGTGAGCACGCCGGCCTGGGAACCAGTGAAGGACTGAGCCTTGGCACCAAGGGACTCCACGGCCATGGCAACGAGTGCGTTGGAGATGCGCTCGCCGGCGGTCAACAGCATGTCCATCTCACGCTGCGGCGGGACGGGGTTGACCTGCGCTGCAAGATCAAGCAGGTTATCGGTGGTATCTCCCATGGCGGAGCACACAACAACGACGTCGTTGCCCTGCTTCTTCGTCGCCACAATGCGCTCCGCCACCGCGCGAATGCGCTCTGCGCTTTCGAGGGAGGATCCCCCGTATTTCTGTACGACTAGGGCCACTGACGGTCCCACCTTTCCTGTTTGTGAGGGCCATTACCTGTTCACCGCCCAATACCTATAGACCGGCAGTCAACTCCTTTAGACTACCGCCCTTTGGTTCCCATCGAAACACGTGCTGGATATTAATTCCAGGTAGGGTAGAAACGATGCTTTCAAACCTGGTTGCCATTACTTTTGCACTGGCCTCCGCGCTAGTCGTGGCCTGGGGCACAGTCATACGCCACCGCATCGTGTTGGACGCTAGCTCCAGGAGCGTCATGCGCACCGCTATTCGGACTCCCTTGTGGTGGGTGGGGACCAGCGCCGCCGTTATTGCCTACGCGCTACAGCTCGTCGCTCTCCACTTCGGCACGCTGCTCATCGTGCAGCCAATCCTCATCCTGTCCCTCATGTTCACGCTGCCGCTCGCCGCCTGGTATTCCCGGCGGCCGATGCCGGCACGGGAGGTGTTCTGGTGCCTCACGCTGACCATCGCGGTGAGCATCATGGTGGTCTATGGGCGCCCCACCGCAGGCTTGACGACGCCCACCTGGTCCCAATGGTGGCCCGCCTTCGCCCTCGGCGCGCTTGCCCTCACCGCTCTGTTCGTGGCGGCCTATAACCGGCCGGAGGAGTCCGCCCTAGCGCTCGGGAGCGCGTGCGGCATCCTGTATGGCTACGTGGCGCTCGTAGCCAAGGCAGTGGTGGACGTCCTCTCCCACGAGGGCATCACAGCCTTGCTGGCCAGCTGGGAGCTGTACGTGCTCATTGGGCTGGCGGCTGCCGGAACGGTGATCCAGCAATATTCCTTCCACGCTGGCGCGCTTGCGCACTCTTTGCCTGCGATGACCATCATGGAGCCCATCGTGGCCTTCGGTTTGGGCTACTGGGTCTTGGGCGAAAAATTCCAGGTCAGTAGCGTTGCGGGTTGGTGCGTGATGGGGGTTTCGCTCATCATCATGATCGTTGCCACAATCGTCCTATCCCGCGTGCCGGTCAACCCGGGAAGCGCTCAGCGCGCGGAGCAAAGCCCACGCTAGGACGAGCTTCCGCGCTAGATGGCCCACTCAAAGACCACCAGCATATAAGCGGAGAACCACGCCGACCACAGGACCCAGGCGCTACATGCGAGCCAGAGCTCGCGGGGTCGCAGCACCTCAGACGCGCGCACGGCCCAGGGAAGCGCCAAGATAATCGCGGGCAGGAGGAGACGCGGGCGCGAGTGCATGAGGCCATCGGAAAGCAGCACATTCGCACACAGCGCGGCGCTAAACCACCACGCCACCGGATTCAGCCTTCCCCACGCCGCCACCAGCAGCACGGGGACGCCCAGGATCACCAGAACGCTAAGCAGGTAGCCCACATCGTTCTTCTCCGTCAGAACTTCCCACACGAACCGTACGGTGGCAGCACCCCAGTCGAAGGTGGAATGCCAGTGCTCGGTCTGGATGCCAAAGTAGCCGCCGGCCTCTGCGAGGTAGCGCTGCGTCCACAATAAATACGCTGGCAGCGGAAGCGCTGCCACGATGAGGCTGAGCCAGGCCTGCCACGAGCGCCGCCCATAGATGAGCACCCACAAGGCAAAGACAGCAAGGAAGTCCACGGAGGTCAGCCGCACAAACGATAAGGCAAAGCCGAACGCCGCCGCGCGCCACCAGGCGCGATCATCCAGCGCGACGAGTCCCCACACCAGGAGGGCCCCGAAGAGAGCTTCGGTATAAGGCATCGAGAACACGATGGACATCGGAGCGCTGCTCACCACGATGGCAGCGGCGCATTGCCCACGGCGCCCCGCCCCCAAGCGCTGCGCCAAGACCATAACGCCGGCAGCCATGGCCACGGTGAGGAGGGTGTTAACGATGAGCGCGGCTACTTCGAGGCTGATCCCGGTCCATCCCAGGACCCGCAACAGCATGGGAAAGCCCGGGAAGAAGGCCATTGTCGTCTCATAGACTGGGCCATCAGTGTGGGTATCCGCGTCAAAATATCCCACTCGAGCAATTTCCAGGTAGTACTTGGAATCCCACGACGTGAGCCGATCCCACAGCTCCTGGTCATTGACGGCGGCGATGACGTTCAGAACGGCAATGCGCACCGCGGTTCCAACAACCGCGACCAACGTGGCAAGCGGCACCAGTGACAGCGCCCCCTGCGTGCCAGCAGGGGAGGCGTCTGCCGCGCGCCCGCTATCCGCCGTGGGCTCTTCCCCCGGATCCTGAATAATCTTCGTGGAGTTTTCTTCATGCACGCCACAACATCCTAGCCACCCACATCACCCATCCCAATATGTGGAATCAGTTGCCATAGAATGAGAAAAGCTGTATTGTGGCTCACATGACTTTGCGGCACACTCTCCTCCTTAGTAGCCGCGGCGGGTTTTAGGTTTCTAGCTTCACGGCCAGCGCCCCGCCGCGGAGCGCGGTGATGCCAACACACCGCAGCTGGCCGCCCCCCACGATTCACGCCGTAGCTGCGCATCGAAACAACGCAGCACAGTAAAACGCCTTTGGCCCCAGACCCATAGGCCCCAGACAAGGAAGAGAACAACCACCATGTCCCCCAACGATTCTTTCATCTCCGCTCCCCGCGAAATCACCACCCCGGCTGGCCCGCGCAACGAAAACCAGCCCGCGTGGAACAAGCAGCGCGGTTCCTCGATGCCAGTAAACCGCTACCAAAGCTTCGCCGAAGAGGTAGAACCGGTCTCGCTGCCTGACCGCACGTGGCCGGACAAGAAAATCACCGTGGCGCCACAGTGGTGCGCCGTGGACCTGCGCGACGGCAACCAGGCTCTCATCGATCCAATGAGCCCTGAGCGCAAGCACCGCATGTTCGACCTGCTGGTCAAGATGGGCTACAAGGAGATTGAGGTAGGCTTCCCCTCCGCCTCCCAGACGGATTTCGACTTCGTTCGCGAAATCATCGAGGGCAATAAGATCCCGGATGACGTCACCATCCAAGTCCTGGTCCAGGCGCGCGAGCACCTGATCCGCCGTACTTTTGAGGCTTGCCAGGGCGCGAAGAACGTCATCGTTCACTTCTACAATTCCACCTCGAAGCTGCAGCGCCGCGTAGTCTTCCGCAAGGACCGCCCGGCCATTAAGAAGCTGGCCACGGACGCTGCGGAGCTCATCAAGGGCATTGCCAAGGATTACCCCGATACCAACTGGCGCTGGGAGTACTCGCCGGAATCCTTTACGGGCACCGAACTGGACTTCGCCGTCGAGGTCTGCGATGCCGTTGTTGACATCATGGAGGCAACTCCGGAGAACCCCATGATCATCAACCTGCCCTCCACGGTGGAGATGATCAGCCCCAACGTCTACGCCGACCAGATCGAGTGGATGCACCGCAATTTTGCGAAGCGGGATTCCATCATCATGTCGCTGCACCCGCACAATGACCGCGGCGAGGGAATCGCCGCCGCCGAGCTGGGTTACATGGCCGGCGCAGACCGCATCGAAGGCTGCCTGTTTGGCAACGGTGAGCGCACCGGCAACGTGGACATCATTACCCTGGGCCTGAACATGCTGACCCAGGGCGTGGACCCGCAGATCGACTTCTCCGATCTGCCTAAGATCCGCGAGACGGTGGAGTATTGCAACCAGCTGCGCGTGCCGGAGCGCCACCCCTACGGCGGCGAGCTGGTATTTACCGCCTTCTCCGGTTCACACCAGGATGCCATCAACAAGGGCCTGGACGCCCTGGCGCAGGAGGTGCGCCCAGGCGCGAACAACACCGAGGTGTCGTGGGAAGAACTGCAGGAAACCACCTGGGAAGTTCCCTACCTGCCCATCGATCCGAAGGACGTCGGCCGCGATTACCAGGCGGTCATCCGCGTCAACTCGCAGTCCGGCAAGGGCGGCGTGGCCTACATCATGAAGACCGATCATGGCATCAATATGCCGCGCGCCATGCAAGCGGAGTTCTCCTCCGTCGTGCAGGCGGTGACTGACGCCGAAGGTGGCGAAGTCAACTCCAAGAACATGTGGGATATCTTTGCCAACGAGTTCTTAGAGCGCACCTCCCCGCTGGAACTCGTCACCTTCCAGGTTGATAACTCAACCACGGAGGACGAAGACGCCAAGGTAACCGCAACCATCGTCTTTAACGGCGAGAAGCGCATTATCTCCGGCATGGGCAACGGCCCCATCGCCGCATACGCCAACGCGCTGGAAGACGTCGGAATCGACTTCGAGGTCATCGACTACTCCCAGCAGTCCCGTACGGCCGGCGACGATGCCGAAGCCGCCTGTTACATCGCCGCCGAAGTCAATGGAGCACAAGTGTGGGGTGCCGGCATCGCCGGATCCACCACCCGTGCGTCCATCAACGCCATTACTTCAGCGGTCAATCGCGCGGACTAATCCTCCGCCGCGGCACAGGGCGACACAAGGAGAAGGCGAGCTGTTCCGCGCGCCTCCTCCTTGCGCAGTCTCTCGCACGCGCACTCCCCTCGCTAAAGCTACTGACCGTAACATCGCGCTGGCTACACATTGTTGTAGGCCAGCACGGAGAGCTATAGAATAAATACGCGACACAATTGCACAAAGGCATTGAACACCTTGTGCACCCAATAAGAATTTCAGTCCGAACTTCGGCATTCCCTACTGCGCTCAGTTTTGCAACTGCGCGCATTTGTTGCAGTTCTGCAGGCGAAGGCGAACACTATGACGGTCACTAACTACGTGGTCCCCCACTCTGGGTTTGGTGAACCTCGCCGCCTCACGGTTGACGCCGTTAACCCGGAGATGTTCCTGCAGCTGCTCTCCCTGGCGAATAACAATCACCTCAACGTCACCCTGTGTGGGCACTCAAGCTCCGGCTTCCGCGTCCGGTATGAAGATGACATCGTTGGCGTCATCCCCGCTTCCCAATCCGCCGATTACACGGAATTGGATTGGATCATTAGCGCGGGTTTGACCCCACAGGCCACTGCAGAAATTTCGCTCCGCGAGGACGCGGTGGAAGAAACCGTTCCGGCATTCGAAGTTCTCCTCCCGGAGCCAGGCCTGTGCGTCCCGATCAATGTTCCCCCGGCTCAGCGATGGGGCATGCTCGACGGCGACCGCGCCCTTCGCATCACTGACTTTTCGGCCCCCACCCGTTCCCTGCCGAAGCACCCTGCGCATCTACTCGTGCGCTTGACTAACAGCCGGCGCTTCTTCCACCGCGCCATCGAGGTTCATCTCGATGACAAGCTCATCGCCACCGTTCCGCGCGATCAGGCCACGTGGCTGAGCGATACCATCGCGGGTTTCAAGCACGAGGGTCTCATTGCCATTGCGCGCGCCTACTTCACACCGGATGATAAATCCCCAGCCCTGACCGTCTACTCCGAAGAAGGAACACCAGACGCTCACGTCGCCGTGGGGACCGCCGGCGTCATCGCTGCCGCCGCTGGCGCGGTTGCCGCGACGGCCACAAACACCGATAGGGCTCATGCAGCAACCGCTCCGGTAGGCGGGTTCCAGGCAACGGGCACGGCACACACCGCAAGTTCCGCTGCCACACAGGGCGCACAAGTCCTCTCCTTGAAATCCTTCGGGACCGCCGCAACAGTTGGCTCAAAGATCGCCGCTGCTAGTACTGGTGTCAAGCTGGTGTGCGCGGCAAGCGTTGCCGTCATCATCGGCGGAACCGCTAGCTTTGTATCCTCTGTGCACGCACTTCACTCCGCCCCCAATCAGGTTGCTGACTCGGCTTTAGAGGAGCACACCACTTCGCTCCTTGCCCCCAGCCCGGCCAATAATGCAGAAGCTGACGCCGCGCTTTCCAGCGAAGCTGACGCAACCGAGGACACGGCTGCAGGCGCCCACCGCCCCGATAACCAGGGGCACTCGGTAGCACCACGCGCCCTCGACCGAACCACTTCCTCGACTCCGGCGGAGCCAACGGAACTGTCTGAGCCGACGGAGCCGATTAAGCTGGCCGAGCCCACGCAACGTGCAGAGCTCGTCACGCCCGGAGAGGCAATCCCTTCCCCGCGCAACACGCACCACGCTGAAGTCACACCGCCAGCACCGCGGGAAACCGAAGCCACAGAAGAGTCCACGTCGCGCACGTCACGGCCCCGCCAGGAGGATTCCACCTCCACCACCACAACTACGAGCGCACCCAGCTCCACGCGGAGCGTGCCGACGTCATCGCCTTCGGCGACCCCAACTTCTTCGACGACACCGACCTCATCAACTTCGGCGCCGAAGACGACTGCTACGACGCCAACGTCCCGCACCACCACACCTGTCAGCACTCCGCCCACGACTACGCCAGCGGAGTCGACTACTCCTGCACCGACGACCTCCAAGCCCGCTGCATCCACGACTGCTACGCCAACCACGACAAAGACTCAGCAGCCCAAGCCCAGCACCTCGTCTCAACCAAGCACCACGACTAAGCCCAGCACCTCGTCTAAACCGAGCACCACACCTAAGCCCAGCACCACGCCGAAGCCGGAACAGACTTCTGAGCCCACACCGGACCGCACTCCTGAGCCGAGCCGTGAGCCCGAACCGACCCCCGAGCCCACGCCAGACCACGACGGCTGGGTCATCATCATCGAGACCGACTAGTCCGCAACACGCCCTGCCTCGCTGCCAATTCGGGGGATACGGCAGCTTCACGTGTGCCCTTTCCAGCTTCCTCGCGGTTGGGTACTAAACTGTGAACAATGACTACGACACCCGGCCCCACCGAACCTGCAGCGCAGCTCAGCGCAGCAGAGACGCCGGCCGCGGCGTCGCCACAATCCAGCGCCCCGAAACCAGGACCGCGCCCTCACCCAGCTGAGAACAAGCAGAACAGCAAAGAAGATAGGGCGTCGGCCCGCGAAGCAGCCCTCGCTGCCTTCCCCTTTGTTGCGCTGACCATCCAGACCACTGGCATTCACCCCTCCACAGGTCGGTTGCTTACCGTGGATGCGCTGACACTCAACACCGCGGGTGAAACCGGCCAAGAGTTCCACGCCGTCCTCAACCCCGGCGAAGACCCTGGCCCCCGGCATCTTCACGGCTTGAGCGCTGAGGAAATCCAGGCGGGTCAGTCCTTTTCCATGTTGCTCAAGCCGCTGGATCGGCTCATCGATGGCCGCACGCTCATCGTTCACGATGCCCCCTATACCTGGGGTTTCATCGTCGCCGAAGCGCGCCGCGCGATGACTGCCGCCGCCCGCCAAAACCGTGCGCGCAACCGCAACCGCGGTAAAGGCCGGCGCCGTCGCTTCAAGGTGGGACACGTTCCCACCCCAGTAACCATCGTGGATACGCTTGCCACCGCTCGCCGCCAAAGCGTGTGGAACACCGATATCCGCCTAGCGGCCGTCGCGCGGGATACCGGTCTTCCCGCGCCCGACCCCACCGCCAGCGTCGCCCGTGCGCACCGACCGGAAAAGGACACCTCCCGCGAGGCAACCCGTCTGCTCGTGGACCTCTACCGTGCGCAAGCCGCGGGCCCGCTCAGCAGCGCGGCACCGGATGAGCTGCGAGCTGATCGCTTTGGGCTACAGCGTTCCCACGTCCGCGTCGACGCTGCCGAAGCTCCCCGTCAGCACCACAACCCCGGCCCCTATGTGCCCGGCAAGGAACTCATCCGTGGCATGGAGATCGTCGTTGCCCCGGAGATCACCGAGGACCCCGACACCATCATCGCGGCGTTGGCCCGTGAGGAGCTGAACTACTCGGAGAAGCTCTCCCGCGAGACGTCCCTCGTGGTCTGCAACATCACCACCAACCTCGTGGGCAAGCCCATGCATGCTCACCGCAAGGACATCCCGCTGATGTCCGATGTTGCCTTCCTCGCGGCCCTTGAGCGTATCGAGGAACCGACCGAACCTGAGGAGCAATCCACCTCCGGCGCAACGAGCAATTCGGGTAAGCGCCACAGCAGTGGGCAGCCCAACCGCAATCGTTCCACGAACAAGAACCGCCGCCGCTCGCGCCGCAAGTCCTCCAACGCCCAGCACTCCCCTAAACAGGGACAAGGGCAGAAGAAACACCAGGGCTCCCCGGCCGACGGATCCGCAAGCGACAAGCCTGCTCAGTCGGACTCCAACTCGAACAACCGGAACAAGGGCGGCAACAAAGGGCGTCGGCGTCGCCGCCGCGGCGGACGCGGCCGTCGCAGCAATGGCAACCAGCAGAACCAGCAAAACTCGGGACACAACCGCTCCCACAACACCGATAGCTAGCATCCCCCGACTACTCTGGGGAGCATGAATTTTAACTTCCGAAGCGCGTTTTCTTCCGCGCGCACCGCGGTTGCAACCTCCGCCGCGGCGTTGGCCACCACCGCCTCGCGCGCCACGGGCCGCGGTGCGGGCGGCATGATCGGCGGGCTCATCGCTAACGCCATTGACCCCACTATCATGCAAAACCTGGCCAAGCAGCGCCCAGCCGTCTTGGTCACCGGAACCAACGGCAAGTCCACGACCACGCGGATGCTCGCCGCAGCCGTGCGCACTACGCACACCGTGGCCACCAACGATGGCGGCGACAACATGGATGCAGGAATCATCTCCGCGCTCTTAGCTGGCAAAGATGCAAGCCATCTTGTCTTAGAAGTAGACGAGCTCCATGTCCCCCACGTTGCGGATAACCTCAACCCCACAGCGCTCGTGCTGCTGAATCTCTCCCGCGACCAGCTGGATCGCGTCGGTGAGATCAACAAGATTGAGCGCGCCCTGCGCGGCGCCGTCGAGGCCCACCCGGACATGCTCGTCATCGCCAACTGTGATGACGTCCTCATGACCTCCGTGGCCTATGACGCAAAGAATGTCATTTGGGTGTCCGCGGGTGCCGGCTGGATGGGCGAATCCGTCACCTGTCCGCGCACCGGCGGCCACATTGTGCGTGACGGTGAGGACTGGCGCGCGGTCAAAGTGCTTGCCGACGGCCGCGAGTTCCGCCGCCCCACCCCCACCTGGGCGGTGACGGAGGAAGGCATTGTGAGCCCGGAGGGCGTCGACAAGCTCAAGCTTGCTCTACCGGGACGGGCCAACCGCGGTAACGCCGCCCAGGCCGTCGCTGCTGCCGTGGAGGCCTTCGGCGTGGTCCGCCACAAGGCTATCGCCGCTGCCGAAGGCGTCAACGACGTGGCCGGACGCTACTCCACCATCACGCTGGGCAAGCGCGAGATCCGCCTGCTCTTGGCTAAGAATCCGGCCGGCTGGCAGGAGGCGCTGTCCATGGTGGACCGTGACGCCGATGGCTTGGTCATCGCCACTAACGGCCACGTGGCCGACGGTATTGATATGTCCTGGCTCTGGGACGTGCGCTTCGAGGATTTCGAAGGCATCCCTGTCAAGGCAGCCGGCGAGCGCGGCACGGATCTAGCCGTGCGTTTGGTCTACGCGGATATCTCGCACGAGCTCATTGCGGACCCGCTCACCGCTATTCAATCCTGTCCGGAAGGCCGCATCGAGGTTTTGGCCAACTACACCGCCTTCCGCGATCTGAAGAAGGCACTCACCGCCGCAGCAGCAAAGGAGCATTCGAATGACTAGCCTGCAGATTGGCCTCATCCTCCCTGACATCCTGGGCACCTACGGCGATGACGGCAACGCCCTAGTCCTGCGCCAGCGCGCCCGCATGCGCGGCCACGAGGCGGAGATTGTCCCCATCAAGCTGGGTGAGCCGGTGCCGGAATCCTTTGATGTCTACACCCTCGGCGGCGGCGAGGACACCGCGCAGATTCTCGCGGCAGAGCACCTCATCGCTGACGGTGGCCTCACCCGCGCTGCCTCCGCAGGTCGCCCGATTCTGGCGATTTGCGCGGGCCTGCAGGTACTCGGCGAGTCCTTCCGTGCGTCCGGTCGCGTGGTGGATGGCGTGGGGCTTATCGACGCCACCACTGCCTCCATGACCGAGCGCGCCATCGGTGAGGTAGCCGCCGACCCCACCAAGGCCGGCATCACCGCTGAGCTCACCGAACCGCTCACCGGTTTTGAGAACCACATGGGTGCCACCATCCTGGGCCCTGCCGCCCAACCACTGGGAACGCTCACGCGCGGAACCGGCAATGCGGACACCGCCGCCATCCTGGACCTCTCCGACAAGGCCGTCCAGCGCAGTGCCGAGGGCGCGGTACAGGGCAGCGTCATCGCCACCTACATGCACGGCCCTGTCTTGGCGCGCAACCCGCAGCTGGCGGATTTGCTGCTGGCCAAGGCCATGGGAGTCGCGCTCAGCGAACTCGAGCCCTTGAACATCCCCGCCATTGATCAGCTGCGCACCGAGCGTTTTAATGCCTCGGAGCCGCCGCGCTCGCAACGCTAGGGGCGCTCGGAGGCACCGCGCCGCTAGACCGTCAGGCGGCCGCTCAACGCACGCGAGAGCGTGAGCTCATCGACGAACTCAAGGTCGCCTCCCAGCGGCATGCCGGAAGCTAGGCGCGTGATCTTCAGCCCCGGGAAGTCTCGTAGCAAGCGCACGAGGTAAGCCGCAGTGGCCTCGCCTTCGGTGTTGGGATCGGTGGCGAGGATGACTTCGGTGATGTCCGGGGAGTCGTCGTACAGCGGCTCCTCGGGGGTGGAATCAGCAAGCTCTCGGTCCGGTAGTACGCCGCCGAGGCGCTGCAGCAGTTGCGAGATGTTGAGGTCTTTCGGGCCCACGTTGGCCAGCGGGTCGAGCGCGCCGCCCAGTACGTGGTAGCGGCCGTTATATTCGCCGGTGCGCTCGATGACCTGGATGTCCTTGGGCTCTTCCACCACGCAGATGGTAGAGACATCGCGCTGCGAGTTCACACAAATGCGGCAGACTTCCTCGCGGGAAATATTGCAGCAGATGCGGCAGAAAGTCACACCATCACGCACCGCTCCCAGCGCCTTCTGGAGGCGGTCGATCTCCTCCGGATCTTGATGCAGAACGTGGAAGGCGATGCGTTGCGCTGACTTCGGGCCAATACCCGGCAGGCGCGAGAACTCATCGATGAGATCCTGCAGTGGTCCTTCAAACACGCAATGCTCCCCTCACTTAACAATCCCCACGACCTTGACGGCCGGAGACACAACAAAAGGCCGCGCCGCCCTCCACAAAGAGAGCAACAACGGCCTTTAAGTCTAACGCGCGGCTTACTGGTTACCGCCGAAGACATCCTGGATGGACGGACCATCATAGTTTTGCTGGGACTGGCCCATACCCTGGGACAGCGGGCCAATCTTCTCCTGTGCCAGGCGGCCAGCTGCGGCGTGGGCCTCCTTGAAGGCGCCGACGATGAGGTCCTGGAGGGTATCGATGTCCTCCGGGTCCACCACGGACTTATCAATGGAGATGCTCTGCAGCTCAGCGCCACCGGTCATGGTGACCTTCACCAGGCCATTGCCTGCGCTGCCCTCGACGGTGGCGGCCAGGATTTCCTTCTGTGCCTTTTCTAGTTCAGCCTGGACGCGAGCGGCCTGCGCCAGGATCTCGTTCATGTCATTTGCCTGCTGCATCGGATCGTTCTCAGTCATGCTAAAAGTCCTTTCGTGCGGTTATTTTCACTACGCGCCAAGTGTACAGATGCCGCGCTACAGTCGCCGCGCTCCCAACTCCTGCGCGAGGAGCTCCATGGCGACCTCCGTGGCGTTGCGGTGGTCCATCTCTCCGGCGCTCTGCGCGGCCTCCATCATCTCGCGTTCCTCATCCGCGCGGGTGTACTCCGGCTGCGGTGCGGGCGCATGCTGGGGCGCTGACTGCTGCGACGAAACAGACGCGTGGCCTGCGCTTTCCGACGCCCCATTCGCCCCCGCCGGCGGGCCGTACTCCTCCGGTGGGACCTCGAACTCGCCTTCGTCCGGACCCGGCTCCGGCGGCAGCGGAACGCCGTTGCCGAACTTGGGAACCTTGGAAAACTCTTCATCGCGTTGGGCCGCGACCTGGGTCGCCTGCGCGATGCGTGATCGCCATTGGCTGCCACGGGCCTCCCTCTTTGGGGGCACCGCCGCCCCGCGCGGGGCGGCCTCCGACCGCTGTGGTTCTGCCGGCGGGCGCGAGTCTGCCTTCTCGCGCACACCGTGCTGGGGCTGAGGTTGCTCCCTCGTCGTTTCAGACGACGGAGCCTGCTGCCCGATTTGGCGCGGCGCGCCCCATGGATCATCGCTGGCGTTATTGGGTTCCTTCGCTGCCGGACTCTCTGCCTCCTCGTCGGGCTCGGAGGCCTCACGTTGCGGTTGGTTGGGGTTCCACTGGGTGCGCTGGGTGGGCTCTGGCACCGTGAAACCGTGCGCCTTCGGGTCGGTACCGATAACACACGTGACCTTCAGTTCTCGGCTGAGCTCTTCCTTGAGGACAGTCACGATGACCTCATTGGTGCCTGGTGAATTGATGCGTTCAGCCAACGCGCCCGTGGTGTGTCCAAGGACGAGAGTCTCATCCCGCACGCCGAGGACACGGGCTTCGGCGAGCATGATTTCAGCGACCTTATTACGCCGCCCAATCGTGGCGCGCAGATCAGACCATCGCCCGCGAATCTCCGCGGCGAGGTCCTGGGGCTGCTCAGGCTCAGGTTGCTGTTCCTGTTGTTCAGGCTGTTCCGATGGCTGCGGCTGTTCCGGCTGCTCCTGCTGCGGCTCAGGCTGCACTTCCGGTTGTGCAGGACGCTCCGGCGCCTGAGACTGCGAGGCCTCGGGGGCTGAAGGTTGCTGCTCCTGAGCCTCCTGTTGCTGCGGCGCCTGTTGCTTCGCCTCTTGAGGCCGGGCTGGTTCTTGAGGCCGGGCTGGTTCTTGGGGCCGCTCGGCCTGCTGTGGTTGCTGTTGCTGGGCCTCCTGCTTCGCTGCCTGACGGCTGCGGCGCTGCGCGATGATGGCCGCGGCGGCGGCAGCGGGATCCTGCGCGCTGGCGACTGCAGATTGCTGGCGCTGCGCAGGCGCGGAGCCCTGCACAGCGGGTGCGGAAGGCTGTGCCCCCGCACCTTGCGGCAAGGAACTGGGTACCTGACCGGCAGCTGCCGCAGCGGGGGCGGAGCCAACGATCAAGTGGGCACAGAGGATTTCTAGAAGTAGGCGCGGGGACGTTGCACCCCGCAGGGAGGACACGCGCTCGTTGACGGTTTCCGCCAAGTAGGCCAGCTGCGGTCCGGAGAAACGCTGCGCTTGGGCGGTAAGGACTTCCCCGCGATCAGTCGGCGCCGAGACCAGACCTTCCTCCAATGCTGAGGGCACGGCTTGCAGGATCATCAGATCCCGCAAGCGATCCAACAGGTCGATGGCAAAACGGCGAGGTTCGTGGCCGGCTTCAATGACATCGTCGACAAGCCGGAAAAGCCCCGCCTTGTCCTGACTAGCCAGGGCATCCACCGTATTATCCAGCAACCCCACGTCCGTGACACCCAGAAGCGGGCGGGCTACCTCGTAGGTCAAGCCATCGGGGCCCGCACCCGCCAACAGCTGGTCAAGGATGGACAAGGTATCACGCGGCGAACCCCCGCCAGCCTGGATGACCATGGGGTACACGGTGTCATCCACGTGGACGTTCTCCGAGGCCACGGTGCGCTCCAGCAGCCCCTTCATCGCCGGCGGGGTCAGCAGACGGAAGGGATAGTGGTGGGTACGCGAGCGGATGGTGCCGATGATCTTCTCCGGCTCCGTCGTGGCGAAGATGAAGATGACGTGCTCCGGCGGCTCCTCGACAACCTTGAGCAAGGCATTCGCACCGGAGGCAGAAATCATGTGGGCCTCATCGATGATGAAGATGCGGTAGCGCGACTCCGCCGGCGCGTAGTAGGCGCGGTCACGCAACTCGCGCATATCCTCCACACCGTTGTGGGAGGCGGCGTCGAGCTCCGTGACGTCGAGGTTGCCCGGACCACCCGGGGCCAGCGAGACACACGAATCGCACACACCGCACGGCGTTGAGGTTGGCCCCTGCTCACAATTCAGCGAGCGGGCCATGATGCGCGCCGACGACGTCTTTCCGCAGCCACGCGGGCCGGAAAAGAGGTACGCATGGTTAATGCGCCCTGCGTCGAGGGCGGCGGATAAAGGCGTGGTGACCTGCTCTTGGCCTACCACTTCCGCGAAGGTTGCTGGACGATATTTCCGGTAAAGAGCCACGGTTAGTCAGTGTAGCGTCTCAACCCGACACGTCACTCTGAGCGCTTCCAATCCAGCAGATCGATGCCTTGTTCAGCCACCGCTTGTTGCAGCGCCGGCACGCCTTCCTCAACGGCGTAGGCATACTCGGCATCGCTTAGCATGAGCAATTGGCACACCAGCGTCAGGCGCTCCTTTTCCGCCAGCTGCGGGGTCTGTCCGCCCCACAGGTATGGGGCGATGAGCATGCCATGGCGCACGCTGAAATGAGCGAAGCGCTCGTCATCCTCCGCAAAAAGCTTGGGCAAGAGCAAGCCCGGCTGCGCGGGCAGCAGCCCTGCGGCTTGTTTAAGCAATGCCGCTGCCGCGCTCACCGCGGCAGCAACCTCCGGTTGGCCGGTGCGTGCAACGGTGAGCAGTTCGCAGCGCACATCGATCCCCTGCTCGGCATGCGCCAGCCCGGTATCGACATCGGCGAAGCCACACGTGACCGCGAGGGACTGCTCACCCTCCAGCGAGGCTAAGCCCAAGCGCTGCCCCTCGACATTTTTGAACTCGAGGTCAGCCGGGATGATCTGGTCGAGCCAGTAGGCCGTCTCGTCGGAGTTGATTGCCTTATGCCCCCAGCTTCTCTAGTGCGGCGAGCAGCACGCAGGTGGCCACGCCATCCATTGCTGCCTCGACTTCTTCCTGCGGCGGCAGGGACGGTGCCAAGCGAATGTTGTGGTCCTTGGCGTCCTCGCCGTACGGGAAGGCAGAGCCAGCCTGGGTCAGGAGAATGCCCGCGTCACGGGCCAGCTCCCACACGCGGGTGGCGGTACCCTCCATCACGTTGAGGGAGATGAAGTAGCCGCCCTTGGGGTGGGTCCAGTCCGCGATCTCATGGTGGGTGAGGTTCTTATCCAGGATGCGAAGAACCGCCTCGAACTTCGGCGCCAGCAGCGCAGCATGGCGGCGCATGATTGCGCGCACGCCCTCAGCGGAACCGAAGAACTCGTAGTGCGCGAGCTGGTTGATCTTGTTCGGGCCAATGCCGCGGATACCGGCGTGCTCCAGGTACCACTCGAGGTTGTCTTCGGAGGAACCGAAGAAGCTCACACCGGAACCGGCGAAGGTGATCTTCGATGACGAGGACATAGCCCAGAAGCGGTCCGGGTTTCCTTCCTGTTCCGCGATCTCCAGAATCGGCAGAACCTCCGGGAAGTCCTCGGTCAGCGTGTGCACGGCATAAGCGTTGTCCCACACGATGCGGAAGTCCGGTGCGCCGGTCTCCATCGCAGCGAGGCGGCGGGTCTTCTCTTCCGAGATGACGGCACCCGTGGGGTTGGAGAACATCGGCACAACCCACATGCCCTTAACCTGCGGGTCCTTGGCAAGCTCCTCGACTGCTTCGATGTCCGGGCCATCTTCTTCCATCGGCACCGAAATCAGCTCGAAGCCGAAGGATTCCGTGATGGCGAAGTGGCGGTCATAACCCGGGGTGGGGCAAATCCACTTGATGGTCTCTTCCTTGGACCACGGCTTCTCAGAGCTGTTAGTGCCAAAGGTGTAGGCCCACAGGATGAGGTCATACATGATGTTCAGGGAGGAAGAATCCGCCGCGACGAGGAGCTCTGGGTCCATGTTGGTGAGCTTGCCCCAGAGATCGCGCAGCTCCTTGATGCCCTTCTGGTTGCCGTAGTTGCGCAGGTCATTGCCGGCAGCGTCGGTGTAGTGACCACGGCCCGGCAGGACGAGCAGGTCATTAGACAGATCCAGCTGGGCCTTGGACGGCTTACCGCGGGTCAAGTCAAGATCCAACCCCTCAGCCTTGAGGGCCTCGTAGTCCTTGCGCACCTGCGCGGCAAGCTCATCAAGCTCGGACTTTTCAAGATTAAGAAGAGACATCCGTCTTCCTTCCGGGACGTAGTGCGGGCATATGGCAACCATACTAACGCCCCGTCACATCCCCCGTGTGAAGGCATACATACAAAAAGGGGACCCCGCGCACCCGCCAGAGCCTCCTGACCCTTGCTGCATTCCTGCCCTGGGGGAGTTCAGAGGATGGACGCCACGCGGAATCCTGCGGTCTAGCCTAGCGCGCCTTGCTTGCCGACGCCAAACCGCTCCCCCGCCACCCAGCTCCCCACTCCGCTTCCAAGCGCACTCCCCGCCTCAAGCCACTAGATTCTTAAGTTTTCGCCCCTGACCTGGCGATTTTGCTTCATTAGGGGGCTCATGTAATGTTTTCCAACGGAGGATTCGACTAGCGGCCTATGTCACACGCCTGGAACGCGTGCGGGAGTCACATCCCTCAGGGGTTCAAATCCCCTATCCTCCGCCACTGGGAAATCCCCTGGATATCATTATCCAGGGGATTTTTCTTTTTCTGCTGGTAAAAAGCGGTATCATTGATGACACGGGATGACACCAAAAGACAGTTTTCCCCTCACTTGTTCCCTTATTTGATACCCCGCAAAGTCAGCCACTATGCCCCAGCGAAACCGTTCATCCTTCGGCACCATCGAAGTGCGACGACGAGACAAGAATGGAAAGCCGATCCGTTGGCGAGCCAAGTATCGCATCCACGGGCTAACTTCCTTCCAAACAAGTCCAACTTTTCAGCGCCTCGGCGCTGCCCAAGCATGGCTAGATCATGAAGAGGAACTGATCCGGCTCGGACATTGGACACCCTGGAAGCAACGGCAAGACGAAATGCGAGCCGAAGAAAAACGCGGCCAGATCCTCATTACCGACTTCATTCAAGAGTGGATCGCCAGCAACCCCGGACTCACCGAGACCACACGCGCCCACTACGAAAGTGTCTTCAAGAACCGGCACGAAGCTTCGCTTGCAGGCGTTACCCTCACAGACCTCTCTCCTGAGCGGTGCAAGCAGTGGTGGCGGGAGATTCGCAATGAGTTCCCCACCACCAAGAAACGGAATAAGGCCGCGCTTGACCTTTTAAAATCGACACTCACCGAGGGAATCGAACGCGGCCTGCTTCCTTCCAACCCCGCCGCACAAATTCACATCGAGAAGGCAGATCGGCCAATCACCAAAGAAAAAGCGATTCCCACGCTCGGGGAGCTCTCAAAGCTCGCCGAAAACATGCCCGACCGTTACGAAGCGGCAATTTGGCTCCTCGGCGCCTGCGGTCTCAGAATGGGCGAGCTTCTCGAGCTGCGGCGGAAGGATTTCATCTTCGACGGCACCTCTAATCTGTGGACGATTCACATCGACCGCCAAGTGCAGCGCGTCAAGGGTTCCACCCAGGTTGTTCTCCCGAAGGGCGGCAAGACGCGGACGACCGTCGCTCCACCCTCCCTAAACTCTCTAATCAAACGCCAGCTTGAAACCTATGCTCTACCCGGAGATGAAGGCATAGTTTTCCCAAATTCTAAGGGCACACAAACCCAACCTCAGCGACTCAGAAGGCACTTTGCCGCCGCTCGCGATTCGGCAAACCTTTCGCCAGGTATCACCCCTCATTCTCTCCGCCACCTAGCAGGAACTCTCTACGCTCAGACCGGAGCTACGCAGAGGGAAATCATGGATCGGCTCGGCCACAGCACCTCTGAGGCCGCTGCAATCTACCAGCACGTCGCCGCAGACCGGCCAATGACACTCCTGAACGCTCTGGACTCTGCCTTCGAGCGAGCGCTCAAATCAGACGGCGAAATTGAGTACTTTATCTAGAGTTCTGAATTGCAAAAACTTGCATCTACCAGTATTAATCCTTCAATTCACGCCAATGATTGACAAGTATAGACATATCGTGCTATAATTCTTCTTACACGCCTTGAATCGAGCGTTTCAGCGATTAGGCATTGAAGTGTAGAAGTCCAGAGCTGGACCGGCTATTTAAGCCGGAGAATCGCGGGATAGCCTCCGTAGTCGCCACCACATTGGTAGCGCATCCCCTCGGGTGACTCCGAAATCTAAACTCACAGATTCGCAGCGCGCGCTCCGCTGCCGAGGATGGCAGCCTCCGGGCTGTTGCTACTTAAAGGACTTCAAATGCCTAACTCTCCAAAGAGCGACTTTGAGCGCTTTATTACAACCCGTGAAGCAGCAGAGATGCTGTCCGTATCGACTCGAACAATTGATCGATACCGCAATTCGGGACTGCTCCCCTCTTTCTCCCCTTCTCCCCGTGTAGTGCGGGTGCGTCAGCGTGACGTCATCGCCATGATGGAGAAGAGTCGCATTGCCACCTACCGCCCCTCCAAGGAGGTAATGTGATGAGCATCTTTGCAGGCTACCCCCAAGAAAGCGCCCAGCTTTACCTTCTTGATATTGCTGCTGCCGATACCGCAGCTCTACGACTTGCAAGCTTCGTTGACGTGCGAGCACTGGTACTCAACACCGAAGCCCGTCTGATCGTCAGAGCTCGTGCAACCGGCCCTCGCCATGTTGTTGTTCGCGAGGACTACGGCGAGCAACTGACCGCTCGTTGGGAGCACACTCTGCAAGCTCCCCCGAGCTCAGCCGATGAGTTCCTGTTCCGGATGTGTCACTCGATTGGCCTGCTGCTCCAGAGCTCCGACCTGACATCCTCACAACGATATGACCTTCAGACCTTACTGATCGCCTGCATCGCGACACTTAACCCCCGGCTAGTCAGGGTCACCACAACCTCTTTTAAGGAGGACCCAGGGTTCATCGGTCGCCTCGAAGCTATCGTCTCCGGTACCGGCACACCCGCAGCATCCTTCATCTGGGCTAGCATTGCTGACCACTCTGTAGCCGCTGAGGAGGTGAACCGATGAACGAGTTCAAGAAGACGGCCACCAAGCCCTCAGAGGTGCTTGAGTACTCCACAGGCATGGGAATGAGCGAATACCTGGGCCAAACCGGCTTCCTCGTGCGAACGGCAACCCCACGCTCTACAGATGCACTCGTCGCGGCTACCACTGCTCACATCCTCCGGCCGGTCGTCCGGTATGTAACCGAGCTTGGCCCCATTGCTTTCAAGGATGGTTCCTGGTTCGAATACACCGATGCCTTAGCTTACGGCGCACGAAAGCTACTTCAAGCAGACCTCACCGACGACGGGGCTGAGGTGCCTCCCAAGGTCCGCCCGTACGTCACCATTGAATACAAGCATGAAGAGCTAGCAAGCCTTGCACAACCTTTCATGCGCCCCACGCTTCAAGGATTCACGCCAGTGACTATCACAGAGGACGGCACCTTCTGGGATAACGAATTGCAAGAGAAATTCGTACCCGTCGAAGAGGACACCCGCTATCAATCGGCGTCGAAGCTGAACTCAATCGTGAAACTACTCCCACTCCAAGATTCTCTCATTACCCCGGCCGCTTCGCTGGACCAGCATCCCGAGATCGTGGCTGCACCGTCGTGGACATTCAACCTTGACACGTTTGAGTTCGGTGAGCCAGACCCAGAGCTCCTGCTCACCAAGTGCCTTCCTGGCGACCCCGCCAAGCCGTCAGCGTCCGATCTCCGTGAATCACGGTTTGCCCGGTTCCTGGAGGAGGTCCTGCCGGAGGAGGAGCGGGGGTACGTACAGAAGTACCTCGGTGCCTCTTTCTACGGCGACGCCCGGCTCCAGCGGATCCTGGTGTTTGTAGGCGAGGGCTCCAATGGTAAGTCAATCTTGATCGAGGCTCTCCTAGCGGCCCTCGGTCCATACGCCGGGGTGGTGCCCCCTTCCATCTTCCAGTCCAGCCGGGATGAACACCCGACCGAGAAGATGATCTTCCGTGGGCTACGGTTCGCATTCGGCCAAGAAACTCAGCGAGGTCAGAAGTGGCGGACAGCAGTGCTGAAGAACCTCTCTGGCTCGGATGAAATCACGGCTCGCTATATGGGTAAGGACTATGTGACATTCACGCCGTCGCACTCACTGATCCTCGCCACGAACCATCGTCCCATCATTGATATCAACGAGCCGAGCTTCTGGCGACGCTACGACCAGATTGATTTCAGCACTACCTTCAGACCTGCAGGCGAGCCCCTCAAGCCAGGAGAAAAGGTTCAAGACCCCAACCTCTTGGCAAAACTGAAGACCCCCAGCGAGCAAGCCGCGATCCTTGCATGGCTCTTCGAAGGCGCACGGCTCTACAACGCTGAAGGTCTGGAGCGTACCGACCGCATGAAAGCTGCCGCTGCCGAGGCTCGACGCGACTCCAACCTCGCGGTGCAGTTCATGCACGAGATGTTCCGCGTTGATCGGGTCACTGGCAAAGAGATTCCCGCTAGCACGATCTTCAAATTCTGGGAAGAATACAGGGCAAACAACTCTTCGCTTAAGACCCTGGCACCAACTTCGGTCAAGGGAATTCGAGAGCTAGCCGCGGAATTCAATGCTGAGTACGCACCCAATCAGAATGGCGCAAACCCGGCGCGAGTATTTGATCTCACGCTCACAGAGACCGGCTTGCAAGCTGTCTACAACGCCTCGGAATACACAGCCTGGGCACGGGATCTCACAAAGCTATTCTCCGCCGAGATAGCGGCCTCCAAGAGTCAAGAGCTCACCTCCATCTAGACAATTACAGCGGTGTGGTCGGGATTCTCGGCAAGAATCTCGACCCCCGCCAATAAAAATAGAAGAGTTCGAAACGCTAACGGCTAAGGGAGAAATTCTCCCCGATTTGCCCGATTTGCCCGACTCTCCGTTAAACAGAAAGCCAATACCCCATGAAAATAACTCTTCCTGAGACTGTTGCTCAGCGAGCCGCCGCAGTTTCGAATCAGTACAACCTCACTTCCCCAGACAACCTCGCTGCCATCATCTCAGCAGTGTGGATCCTCGAGCTCGGTGGTGCAATTCAATTCCTTCACGACACTTCCACATTAGATTCTTTCAACCGAGATCTCCGCCGCCGAGCTGCTTCTCCAATCGGCACATCACATCCGCAGTCAGCTTCATGCTCCGACGTACTAATCGATAACTTCGAAACCTATCTCGGGCGTCAGCATCCAATGCACCCTGAAATTGATGCAGTCATGTGCGCAGGTCGTGGTGGGCTCATCGCTCTTGCTATCACAGGGGCTGAGGCTCACAAAGCTTGGAACGAACATGTACAAATTCTCACGAAGATGCAGCACGCGAAGCCCAACATCATCGGAGAAGGAGTCGCGGGACTCGCATCGTATTTCCTTCTGAAAGCACCTGGCGACCTCAAGATTTCCGATCTACCCGAGCAAATATCACTGTGGTCGAACGGTAGGCAAGGCAGCATCAACTTGATGCTTCACGGCTGCTGCATCCCGCTTCCTGGCTCCCGATTGACACATGCCGCACCAGGGCAAAAGCAATACCCTCCGGCACAGTGGGGGGCGGCAAACTCCCTACTGCCGCTTCCAATTCCAGAAGTCATCATGTCTGCACTAGCAACTGGCTCCGATGATTTAAGGAAGTCACAATCAATCGCGCGAGGCTTTATGACTGCAGAAGATCGCGCAAACGCATCCCCGAATCCAATCCGAGCTCGCTCCCTTCAGGAATGGTCTTCACGCCATGATTGGAAATTGATCTTGAGCCGATTCGGCTTTGAAAAGTCAGCAGCGGCATCCGAGTGCAGCAATCCTGCCTGTAGCTTGTGGGAATCTCGCACGAGCGGCGGCGGTTACCAACTCACAGCACACGACGAACACTGTCGCTTCAGTCTTCGAGCCATACCGACTGCAACAGGCCCACGAGAAAGTTTCCCTCCCGAGATCTCGGCTTACGTAGATCAGCAACAACGGAAGTTCGAGCCACAGGCAATTCTTCCGCTACGTGTGACGGCAACGAAGTTCGACGTAGTAGTGGCTCTCGCTTACGGCGGCGATTGGCTGCGCGCATGCCGTGGCGAACACATTCAATGGAAGTAGCTAGGGCAAGCTCAACTTCTTGCCCTCTCAGAACCTGGTGAGTGCGTTGATATGACGCGCTCACCAATCACTATTTATAGATCTTGCGTTCTAAACTTTTTCTCCTAGCAATGATTGAATCAATTAAAATTAGAGTTGAAAAGTACTTTATAAAGATTGGTGACAATCATGAATTCCATTCATTCAAACATTATTTCCAATGCCGCTGACGCCTTGAATCTCCCGTACGATCGCGTCGAATACAGCGCAATAATGCCTATCAGTTTTGGTACAGAGGGCCGCAACTTCGACTTGCCTCTAGGCGTATACGGCATCGTTTCCGGGGGGCGAATGCTCTATATTCCTTTGCCCGCTCCGGCTAGAAATCTCATGGAATTGCTCAGCATCATGGATTACAACTTCAACCTGGTACCTCTAGGAATAAGGCAAATGGCCGATCCGGTAGTACATATCGACGTACCGGCAACCCTGGACCGCTATGGTCTCGAAGGTGACATCACCGCCAACTTAGACCGCGTATTCGAGCACCTTCACGCTTCTACCACCGGCGCTTTGCATTACTAATTTCGCTCCGTGACAAGCCCCGCCTTTCAAACATGGAAGCCGGCTCCTACGACTGGGAAGTTTCCTCCTACGCGCAGGAAGTCGAGTCCAACAAACCCTTGTTCCGTAGGGCTGGGATTCCATCAGGTAGTTGTGGATTACGTGCCGAGATCACCATCAGATGAGCCAAACAGGGGCCAAAATCGTGGATTTGGATACCTCCCCCCAGGCTCAGCCAGCTCACGCCGCTGTGGAATAAACACCCTCACCTAGGACAATTTTTCCGAGCTGTAGGGCGAAACTTCCGCCTCTAAATTGCACATGCGCATTGGCTCGTCAGGCACAATGTTGTCATGTCGAAGTTCTCTGAGGTCCTTGAACAGCTGCGTGAAAACCAACCAAAGGCTAAATATGGCATTGCCTTTGAGAAGCTGATGGTCAACTATTTCAAGACCGACCCGACCTTGAAGAACCAATTTGATGAGGTCTGCCGCTGGACGGATTGGCGCTACAACGGTGGCAAGGCGGATACCGGCATTGACCTGGTGGCTCGTCGCGTGGATGACGGCACGTGGACCGCCATCCAGTGTAAGTTCTATGACTCCAAGGCACGTATCCAGAAATCCCACCTGGATTCCTTCTTCGAGGCCTCCGGTCATTCCTTTGAAACGGAAGAAGGCCGCCAGCACTTCGGCAGCCGGTTGATCATTTCGACGACGGATCACTGGTCTTCCCATGCGGAGGATGCGCTGGCTGACCAGATTATTCCGACCAGCCGCATTGGTATCTCTGCCATTGCGGAGTCACCCATTAACTGGGACGTAGCATTCCCTGGCTCGGAGGTGCGCGATAAGACCATCCAGATCAACCTCTCCCAGCGCGAGACTTTTGAGCCCCGCCCACACCAGCAGGCCGCAATCGACAAAGCCATCGAAGGGTTCAAGACCCACGACCGCGGCAAGCTCATCATGGCGTGCGGCACCGGCAAAACCTTTACCGCCCTGCGCCTTGCGGAGCGCGTCGCTGAGGACAACGGCGGCAAGGCCCGCATCCTTTTTCTCGTGCCGTCTATTTCCTTGCTCTCCCAAACCCTGAAGGAATGGACTGCCCAAGGCCGCCTCGACATGCGCGCCTTCGCGGTGTGCTCCGATAGCAAGGTCTCCAAGAAGGCCGAGGACATCGCTGTCTATGACCTTGAGGTGCCAGTCTCCACTGAAGGCAAGGACATCACGACGCGCTTTGAATCCGGCAAGCGTGCCAAGGGCCTTAACATCGTCTTCTCCACCTACCAGTCCATCCAGGCAGTGCATGAGGCCCAGCAGGTGGGACTCGACGATTTCGATCTCGTCATTTGCGATGAAGCCCACCGCACCACCGGCATCACCTTGGCCGGTGAGGACGCCAGCAACTTCGTCCGCGTCCACGATGCCGACTACATCAAGGCTTCCAAGCGCCTTTTCATGACAGCCACCCCGCGCCTCTACGACGAAGCCGTCAAAGGCAAAGCCGAGGAACACTCTGCGGAACTGGCCTCCATGGACGATGAAGCCATCTACGGCCCGGAGTTCTATCGCCTCGGCTTCGGTGAGGCCGTGGACAAGGGTCTGCTCACGGACTACAAGGTGCTTGTCATGACCGTGGACGAATCCGTAGCTGCCCAAGCCATGGCTCACAGTGAGAACAACCAGGTCAACCTTTCTCTGGCGTCTGCCATGATTGGCGCCTGGAACGGCCTGGCCAAGCGCTCCGGCGAATTGCAGGGCAAGAAGGGTGGCTTCGAGGAAGATGCCCAGCCCATGCAGCGCGCGGTGGCCTTTGCCAAGGACATCAAGACCTCCCAACTCATAGCGGAAACCTACCCCTCACTCATCGGCACCCACCAAGAACTGCTTAAAGAAAAGGCAGTTCTTAACGATGTCTCCTTGACCAATATCGACCTTAACGTCGCCGCCCAGCACGTCGACGGCGGCATGAACGCCATGGAGCGCGGCACCAAGCTCTCGTGGCTCGAAGCTCCTTCAGGGGTGCAGCAGTCGCGCATGCTTACCAATGCGCGCTGCCTGTCTGAAGGCGTAGACGTCCCGGCGCTGGACGCCGTCATCTTCTTCAACCCCCGCAACTCCATGGTGGACGTGGTCCAGTCCGTCGGCCGTGTCATGCGCAAGGCCGAGGGCAAGGATTACGGCTATATCATCCTGCCCGTGGCCGTTGCCAGCAACGTCTCCCCGGCAAAAGCGCTCGACGACAACCAGCGCTTCAAGGTGGTCTGGCAGATCCTCAATGCTCTGCGCGCTCACGATGACCGCTTCAACGCGAAGATTAATTCCATTGCGCTTAACGGTACGACGGGACAGGAAGACCTGCCCATCGACGTCGTTCATGTCCCTGGAGATGACGAAAAGAGCGACACTGAGAAGCTCACGGAAGCGGATAAAACCAAGTCGCCAGAACCGCTCGCCGATAACTCAACCGTGACCCAGCAGATTGCTTTGTTCTCTCTGGAGCAGTGGCAAGAAGCTATCTACACCAAGCTGGTGGACAAGGTCGGCACCCGCACCTATTGGGAGGATTGGGCCGACGACGTCGCCACCATCGCGGAGAACCAAATCACTCGTATCAAGGCGCTTCTCGACGGCGCCGATGGTGCCCTTCGCACCGAATTCGACAGCTTCGTCGAAGGCCTGCGCAACAACCTCAACGATGGCATTAGTGAAGAGGACGCCATCTCGATGCTCTCGCAGCACTTGATTACGGCACCGGTCTTCAACGCGCTCTTTGAGAACCATGACTTCATCACCCACAACCCCGTGGCTCAAGTTATGGAGAAGATGGTCAAGGCCCTATCCAAGGCCAACCTCGATACCGAAACCGAGTCTCTGGAGAAGTTCTACGAGTCTGTTCGCGTCCGCGCTTCTGAGGTGAACTCTGCTTCCGGTAAGCAGCAGGTCATTAAGGAGCTTTATGAGCGCTTCTTCCGCAAGGCCTTCAAGAAGCAATCAGAAGCTCTCGGCATTGTCTACACCCCAGTCGAAATTGTTGACTTCATCCTTCGCGCGGCCGATGACGTATCCAAGAAGCACTTTGGTAGGGGACTTACTGACGAGGGCGTGTGCATCCTCGACCCCTTCGCCGGCACCTCCACCTTCACGGTTCGCCTCCTACAGTCCGGCCTCATCAAACCGGAAGACCTCGCCCGCAAATACGCCAACGAACTCTTCGCCACCGAGATCATGCTGCTTGCGTACTACGTTTCAGCGGTGAACATCGAGACCACTTATAACGCCCTGCGCGAAGAGGCAGCTCTGCGCAACGGCGAACCCGCACCTGAGTACGTCCCATTCACCAACATCGCGCTAGCTGATACCTTCCAGATCCACGAGGAAGGCGACATCCCTGACCTCAACACTTTCCGCGAGAACAACGAGACCATCGAGCGCCAGAAGAATGCGCCCATCAACGTGGTGATTGGTAACCCGCCGTACTCCGCGGGGCAAAAGTCCGCCAACGACCTGAACGCCAACCAGAAATATCCGAGCCTGGACAAGCGTATTGCGGAGACGTACGCCGCCAAGTCCACCGCAACAAACAAAAACTCGCTCTATGACTCTTATCTAAGAGCTTTCCGCTGGGCCACTGACCGCATTGGTGACCAGGGTGTGGTCGCGTTCGTTTCCAATGGCGGCTGGATCGACGGAAACACCGGCGACGGTGTGCGGTTATCCATGGCCGAAGATTTCACTGACCTGTATGTGTTTAACCTTCGTGGCAACCAGCGAACGGCAGGAGAACAGTCTCGTAAGGAAGGCGGAAAGGTTTTTGGCTCCGGTTCGCGGAATACGGTAGCCATAACCATCGGGATTAAAGACCCCAATAAGTCCAGTTTCGATCTGCACTACCGCGATATTGGAGACTACCTGACAGCGGCAGAGAAGCTGCGGATTGTGGATTCAGAGACAGTGGAGTCCATCGAATGGGAACCCATCACTCCTAACGCCTACGGCGACTGGGTAAACCAGCGCTCGGATGCCTTTGGCACTTGGCCAGTAATTGGTGAAAAGAAGGCCAACGATACCAATTTCTTTGAGAATTATTCACGTGGTCTTTCTACCGCTCGCGATGCGTGGGCATACGCCCAAACGGAGGAACAACTCCTTTCCCAATTATCCACGCTCGTCGATACGTATACCGAGGCTACAGCAGCTCTCGAGACTTGGTTGGTCGATGAAGGCATCACGAAACCAAAGGAAGCCGACGTCACTAAGTTCCTGCAGCACCATCCACAATTCGCTGACACTACAAGAGTTTCCTGGAATCGTACTCTGAAGAATTATGCGGCTAAGGGAACTGAAATTGGGGTTGATTCACGACGCGTCTACAGGTCGCTTTACCGTCCTTTTACTTCTCAGAAAGTCTACTTTGAACAAAAGTTGAACGATATGACGTATCAGCTGCCATCGATGTTTCCGACAGCATCTCACTCCAACATTGGTTTCCTAGTATCTGCGGCAGCGGCGTCCGCACCTTTTACCTGCTTAGCAACGGACCTTGTACCCGATTTGGTATCGGTTGCTGGAGCGGGAAACCCTGGCCAATATTTCTCCCGCTATACTTGGATTGCAGCCGAGGCCGATGATGGTGCGCTGTTTGGTGAGGGGAGCGTCGCCAAGCAGGGCGAGGACAGCATCTATGGCAAGGTGGGTGAGGTCGTTGACGGCTACGTGCGCGTGGACAACATCACTGATGAAATTAAGGCTCTCTACCGCGATGCTCTGGGGTCAGACATCACGGGTGATGACATCTTCCACTTTGTCTACGGCAAGCTGCATGACCCCGTCTACCGCACGAAGTACGCGGCTGACCTGAAGAAGATGCTGCCGCATATTGAAACGCCAACGTCGCGTGCGGAGTTCGACAAGTTTGCCGCTGCTGGTAAAGAACTGATGGACCTGCACGTGGGCTACGAGGACGTGGAGCCGTGGTCGCTGGATGTTCAGGTCAAGGGCGATGAATCCGACCGTGAGACCTGGCGGGTGCTCAAAATGAAGTGGGCCAAGCGCAAGGACTCGGAGACGGGCAAGAATGTCAATGACGTGACCAAGCTGATCTACAACAAGCGCGTGACCATATCCGGTATTCCGGAAGAAGCCGACGAGTACATGTTGGGTTCGCGCTCAGCTGTCGCCTGGCTGATTGACCGCTACCAGGTTAAAAAAGATAAGGCTTCTGGCATCGTCAACGACCCGAATGATTGGGCCGACGAGGTGGGCAACCCGCGTTACATCGTGGACCTCATTGGGAAAGTGGTGCGCGTGGCCGTGGAGACCGTGCAGATCGTCAACGGGCTGAACAGCTAGCTACCGGTGTGCTCGTTTCCAGTCTGCGCATTCAGTGCAACGGCAACCCGTCCGATAGCTGGTTGCTGTTCCATGTTGATGCAAACTCGGGCGACCAGACATTAACGCAGATTCAACAGCTTCTGAGAACTGCTTGTCGACTCTCTGGCGCTCACGAATGGCCTGCCACGTAACCCCCACCTCTCCTAAGATTTGCTGGTACTCACTCGAAACCATCAGCTTTTCGATGAGAGGAGCCTCTTTGCCAGCCCAAAATTCTTCGCGCCTCTGTCGAATATATTCATCCGACTCGCGACTTTTTGCTGCTGTGCATTCTTCACATCGACACCCATAGGCCCAACGGGACATGGATCCGTGAGGCGATGTAGCGCCGACGTGACCTTTTTCCAACAGCACGTCTCTGATGGAATCTAGATCGTCTCTCGATAGCGGCAACGGCGGAAGAGTGCCGTCAGCAATCAAACGTGAAATTCTATTGCGGCTACGACCAAGATAGCGGCCAGCCGCAGCTGCAGAAGTAAACTGCTCCTGTTCGGTCATAACGATATCCTATGCAGACTTTCTATCCGTTTGTGCTAGGTATCGATAAACCGTTGCACGGGACACACCAAAGTCACGTGCTATCCGTGACTTTGAAACTCCGCGACTGGCAGCATCCACCAATGCTTGAGCTTCAGACTCCGTGAGCGACTTACTGCGCCCCTTGTAGACCCCGCGCTCTTTCGCCTTGGCAATACCCTCCGCTTGCCTTTCCCGAATTAAAGATCTTTCAAATTCCGCAATGGAGCCCAGGAGTCCCAGCATCAGTTTCGACACAGGGCTGGAATCCCGACTGTACGTTTGCGCTTCCTTCAGAAATTGAACTGTCACACCGCGCTGAGTTAACTCGCTAACGATGTTGTGAAGGTCGCCAAGACTACGCGCCAGCCGGTCCATGGAAACGCAGACTAGTTTGTCGCCGTCGCGCAGATAGTCAAGCACATTGATAAGCTCAGGTCTCTCCCGTGAGGCACCGGATACCTTCTCTTGGAAGATCTTTTCACAGCCGGCATCGAGAAGTGCTTGGAGCTGCCTATCGAGGTGTTGGCTCGTGCTACTTACCCTGGCATACCCAACTATCTGACCGTTGACTGCCGAATTCTCATTAGATTCTAGAAGTGTGTTCATAAATAGGACATTACCGGCAATTCGAACCCTAGTGAGACACAATTTTTCGACCACCAACGGTCTCATTTGGGTATACCCATCTGTACGCGCTGACCTGCGGCGTTGTGGGTTGTGCCGAGCGTGCTGCCGGAGTCCCTTTCAG
Source organism: Corynebacterium sp. MSK004 (assembly GCF_030232515.1). Classification (NCBI taxonomy): domain Bacteria; kingdom Bacillati; phylum Actinomycetota; class Actinomycetes; order Mycobacteriales; family Corynebacteriaceae; genus Corynebacterium; species Corynebacterium sp. MSK004. Next base: position 87,883 of record NZ_JASPKB010000011.1, read on the forward strand.
TGTCCCTGGGGTAGGAGCGGCCGCATGAAGGTGCGCTCGTACCGCAGGACGCACTCGGACTCGTCTCGAATCCGGTCAGCGGCGATGAAGTCCGGGTGGGTGCCGAACAAGGTGCGGTACTGCTCGTAGGCAGCCAGGCTGGGGAAGCTGAACAGGGATTCCGCACGGTCACTCACACCTTCCGCGGGTAGGTAGTACCCGTGGTGGGTGCCGCCGTGTTCGTCGACATGCCGCATCCAAGCGCGGGCGAACTGTTCAAAGGCCGCGATCTGGTCGGGGTCGATGGTGTAGTGGACGACACAGGTGATCACATCCACAACGCTAGGCCCACAGGCGCTCATTGGGGAGCCTTTGTCTGTGCGCCTCGTGGTGCACCTGGGGCACACCAATCTGCCTGGTTTACCTGCGGAAATGCGTCAGTTCGCCAAGTTGGCGCCGATTTCAACGGTGAGAACTCCGACGGCGATGAGGAGGATGCCGAGGGCCATGGTTCGGGTGAGGGGTTCGTGGAAGATGACCCGGGCGAGGATCGCGGTGAGAGCTACGCCGGATGCTGCCCAGATGCCGTAGGCGACGCCAAGGGCCATGCCGTCGGCCAAGGCGAGACTTAAGGCGACGAACGCCACGAGATACCCCGCGATGACGCCGATGAACCATTTCTTCACCCGGCCACCGTCGGAGGCTCGTAGCGACATGGTCGCGACGACTTCGGACAAGATGGCGCCTGCGAGGAAGATCCATCTCATGAGTTGACTCCTGCTTCCTGGGCTGCGGTTTGCTGAGCTTTCTGGGAGCCGAGTTCGACGGTGAGGACACCGCTGATGATCGCAACCATTCCAAGACCCATCACAGCGGTCAGAGGTTCACCGAAAATCGCGGCGGATAGCACGGCGGCGAGCACGACCCCGCTGGCTCCCCAGATGCCATAGGCGACGCCGATCTGCATTCCTTCGCGCAGGCAGAAGGTGAGGAAGACGAAAGTGCCGATGTATCCGGCAGCAACCACGATGTACCAGGATGGGTGATTGAGCGCCGCCTTGAGAGACAGCGTCGCCGCCACTTCGGTAGTGATGGCGCCAGCGAGCAGGAACCACTGCTTCATGGGGTTGTTCCTTCGATCAGGGAGCGAATGCTGGAGACGACGGCTTCGAGATCCGCGCCGTGGAGGGTGGACACACCTGTGGCCTGGGCGCCCCAGAGTCCGTCGGCGGCGAGTCGGGCGGTGGTCAGCCTGGCTCGGGTGGCGGCGTCGAGATCGTCCGGGAGTTCGAGCCAGCGGCCCATCCGCGTAGTCCACGGTTCGGTGAGTTCGGGCCGATACGTCGCTTGGCCCCAGATGATGAACTCGGCGCGCTTGGCGGCCCCGTGGGCGGCGACGTGAACGTAGCTCAGGAGCCGCTCGGTGGCGTTGGCGTTCTCGAGGGGCTTGCCAAGGGTGGCAGTCATGTCGTTCTCGACGTTGGCCGCAGCGTGGTCGACGATCGCGGCGAGCAGTACGTCGCGGTTGCGGAAGTGATATAGCAATCCCGGTTTGGTGAGCCCGGCCTCGTGGGCCACTGCGTCAAGGGTAATGTCGCCACCCTCCGCTGCGTTCATGACGCGGAGGGCAGCTTCCAGGATCTCGGAGCGCTGACTGGTTCGCATATAGCTAACTTTACCATTTGGTAGGTGAAGCCTTCAACTGCGGGCGCTGGTAGGGGCACCTGGGGTACACCCAATTACAACACGGTAAGATCCCTTGTCGGCCGCGGAATGCCCCTAGCCCCTGCTTGCTCCACAGGTAGCAATTCGCCCCTCCACATCCCCGGTAGGAACATATTCATTGAGACCGTTACGCAACTCACGCTAACGCTTGCTACAACAACTCGTCGATAGATACGATCTACTACGTAGCTCACGTTCAGAGTTGCTCTCCCAATCTCCATTTCACTGAGGAGCCAAAGTGAATCCTGAAGAGGCCTGACCCCCGGAAAGTAGACACGTCGGGGGTTAGCTATGCTGCTCGGGTCAGTGTAGCTGATGTGAGTGCTTCG
>NZ_JASPKB010000012.1:0-65762 GCF_030232515.1 Corynebacterium sp. MSK004
ATCATTTACGCCCAAACAACTTATGTTATTTACAATGACGCCGCTAAAGGAAAAGCGCCATCCGGCATACACCAACCACAACACACATACAATGCATCACGGCCAGCATGAATAAAATCAACCAACACAAAAAGTACATTGGCACACTATTGAGTTCTCAAACATCGTTCGCACACCACAAACAAAATTAACCAAACGTTAACCTCTCTGCAGCGGCCCGAACAACCTTACCCAACAAGCTCAACCAAAGTCAAACCCGCCGAACAAACATTGTCCGAACATCTACCACCAGTTAACCTCCCGGCTACCTCGCGGCGACTCGGATAAATATACGCACACCCCCAACAAACAACAAATCCCCAGGAAAATACGCATTTTGGCGCTCTTCCTGGGGCGGTTTTCTGACTGTCGGGCAGTCCACCCGAATGTTAATAGCTAGTGGTAGCAGGCCAAGAGCCCATCCGGTCCGTCGATGACTGTGATGGGAGTTTCAAAGATTGGAGTCAGGATGTCATCGCGCATGATGTCCTCCGGCCCACCGAAGGCAACGATGCTACCGTCCTTGGCCGCACAGATATAGTCGGCGTAGCGGGCAGCGAAGTTGATGTCGTGCAACACGATGATGATCGTGCGGCCGAATTCCTTGGCGGCCTTTCGCAGGTGCTTCATCATCTCGACCGAATGAGAAATGTCGAGGTTATTGAGGGGTTCGTCGAGAAGCACGTAGTCCGTCTCCTGGCACAGCACCATCGCCACGTAGGCGCGCTGTCGCTGGCCGCCGGAGAGTTCATCGAGGTAGCGGTTCTCCAGTTCGCCAAGGCGGAAGAAGTCAATGTAGCGCGAGACTACCTCTTCGTCTTCTGCAGTCAGTCGCCCCTTTGAGTAAGGGAACCGGCCGAAGCTCACCAGCTGGCGCACGGTCAGCTTGGTAATGAAGTGGTTTTCTTGGCGCAGGATGGAGAGGATCTTTGCCAGATCCTGCGACTTCGTGGAAGCGACGTCGTAGCCGGCGACCTCGATGGTGCCCTCGTCGACGTCGAGAAGCCGACCAATCATCGTCAGCATCGTAGATTTGCCCGCGCCATTCGGACCGATGAGGGCCGTGATGCCACCGGAGGGGATCTCCAGATCGATGGGACCGATGTTGGCCTCGCCGGAGTAGGACTTCGAGACATTGGAAAGCTTGATCACAGCTTGCCCTTTCGCAGAATGACCAGGAGGAAGACGCTGCCGCCCACCAACTCAATGATGATGGAGACCACGCCCTGTGCATAAAAGACGTGCTCCATCAGGAAGTAGGCGCCGGTGAGTACAGCGAAGGCGGTGGCAATAGCCATTGGGAAGAGGAAACGGTGGTCATAAGTCTCCGCCGCCTGGTAGGCCAACGTTGCTACGAGGAATCCGAGGAAGGTCATGGGCCCAACGAGCGCGGTGCTCGTGGCCATGAGGATGGAGACCAAAATCAGCGTGTAGATGGCGTTGACCTTGTGGTTAACGCCCAGGTTTGTGGCGGCATCTCTTCCTAATGCCAACACGTTGAGCTGACGGGAGTTGAGGAACATCAACAGTGTCACCGCAATGACCAGCGGAATCGCGATGGGATAGTACTCACTTTCCGCGTTGTTAACGGAGCCAAAAAGCCGCGCGGTGAGCACGTCGAACTCGCTGGGGGTGAGCATGCGCTGCATAAACGTTGCCAACGAGCCGAGGCCGCCGCCGATAATGATGCCCACGAGCAACATCGCATGCATGTTGTTGCGGCGGCTAGTCAGCAGCCACGAATACAGCACCACAGACAGCGCCACCATGAGCACGAGCTGCATGAGAAAGGTTCCCATGGTCCGCGCCTGGGTCAGGCCGGCAGCACCGAGGAAGAAAACCGTAGCCGTATTGATGGCCACGTACAAGGATTCAAAGCCCATGATGGAGGGCGTGAGGATTCGGTTGTTGGTCACCGTGTGGAAAGCCACCGTGGCGACTGCTTGGCACACGGCGACAACCGCCATGGCGGTCACCGCATCAGCGCGGCGACGCGCAATGAGCCACCACTTCCGGGTCCCAAAGTCCATGGGGTTGTCATAGGCCAAGAGGCCGAAGGCGAAGAGCAGCCCGGCGAAGATCAAAGCACCGAGGATGATCCAGTACTTTCGCGCCGCAGCCGCAGACTGGAAGCTGCCCACGTTTCGCCGGGCTCGTGAAACTTGCACAGCTTCCTTCGTCGCAGGGATAGAGATACTCACACTCACTTGGTCGACCTCACGATCAAGACGACGAAAACGATAGCACCCACAACGCCCAGGATGACCGATACGGGCATCTCAAACGGGGCAATGATGATGCGGCCAATCAGGTCGCACAAGGTCACCGTGGCGATGCCGAGCAGGCAGACCCACGGAAGATTAGAGCGCAGATCATCGCCGCGCACCATGCTCACCACATTGGGCACGATGAGGCCCAGGAAAGGCAGGGCGCCAACGACGACGGTGACCACGCCCGTCGCCACCGCGATGAGGCCGGTTCCCAGCAGGATCATCCGCTGGTAATTCAGGCCGATATTGGTGGCGATGTCCTCCCCTAGCCCGGCGACGGTGAGTTTATCCGCGTAGAAATACACCGCCAGCAAAACCAGCAGCACGATCCACAGGACTTCGTATTGCCCCTCATAGACAGAGGTAAAGGATCCCATGAACCAGATGCCGAGCTGCTGCAAGGTATCCGTCGCTAGCGCCACGTAGGACGATACCGCACTGACGACCGCGCCCAGCATGATGCCGATGATCGGCACGATGAGTGAAGAGCGCAACGCCACGCGGCGCAAGAACGCGAAGAACACCATGGTGCCCACAAATGCGAAGAGCACCGAAATGATCATCTTCACCAACACCGATGCGTGCGGGAAGAGGATAAGGGAAAAGAGTAGGCCTAACCCGGCCCACTCGGTGGTACCCGTCGTCGTGGGTTCCACGAAGCGGTTTTGAGTCAGCAGCTGCATAACCAAACCGCTCATTGCCATCGCAGCGCCCGCCAAGACGAGCGCTACGGTGCGCGGCACGCGAGTGGTGAAGAACATGTCCCAGCCATCCTCGTTATCGAGGATGCTGTACTCGCCCACCATGAGGGAAAGGAGGAGTAGCGCGACGACGCCAAGTACGCCAAGGCCCAGCTTCCAGGTCAGCACAGAACCGCGCGAGCTGCGCTTGTTCGCGGCTGGCCGCTGTGCAGCAGCGCTACTCTTCACCGTCACGTTGTGAATCTTCTCCTTCGCTAACGCAGAACTGTTTAGGCTTGGGCCTTCTCGAAGGCGTCGGCAAGCGCGTTCAAGATCTCGGTGTAGGTAATGATGGACTCATCAATGTAGGTGTCATTCGGCGCCACGTAAACGTTGCCGTCCTTTACCGCGCTCACGCTCTTCAGCGCCGCATTGTCCTTGACCAGCTTCTCACCCGGGGTGACCTGCTCGCCTTCCTTGGAAATGGCAGCGTCGCGGTCCATAACGAGGATCCAATCCGGGTTGGACTGAGCAATCGCCTCAACGGAGATATCGTCACCCTCGTGGTCGTCAGAAGCATTGTCGACCTCTAGGGCTGGGGTCAGGCCGAGCAAATCGAAGACCGGCCCATACACGCGCCCGATACCAGGGGCGATGTAGCCGATTTCACCACCGGAGGTATTCACGGCCATCACCTTCTGCTCAGGGTCATAGGCCTTCTTAGCGCGCTCAGCGGCAGCGTCGAAGTCCGCGATGAGCTTCTCAGCGTCTTCCTCGTGACCAAAGACCTGGCCCAGCGCCTCGGTGTGGCGCTTGAGCTCTTCGAAAAAGTCCTTGTCATCGCGCGGTTCGAAGTCAACAACTGGAACATCTTCGAGCAGCTTCTCGATGTCCTCCTGGTGCTGCTCGAAACGCTGACCGTTCCACACCACGTCCGGCTCCGCCGCCACGAGTCCTTCAAGGTCCGGTTCCTTATGGGAGCCCAGATCAACCTCGACGGTGTCCTTGTTGTAGGTATCACGCAGGGACTTCGGCACCAGCGGAAGCGGCGCGGCGGCAAGGTCGATATCCCACTGAGCCAGAACGGAGAAGGCGCGGTTATCCGTCACCGCGGGGTTCTCTACCGGTAGCGCGACCTCCTTCGAACCAAAGTTATCCTCCAGCGTGATCGTGGAGGAGTCCGCGGCTGCGGAGTTGGTCGGCTCAGCAGAATCCTGGGACTGGTTTGCGGAGCAACCCGTTAGAGCGAGCGCAGCCACGGAGAGGGTGGCGGCAACTTTGGTGACGGTCGCGCCTGCGGCACGGCGAGAAAGAGTAAACATAGCTTCCTTGCATATTAGGTGTGGCTAACCACAGCTGGCAAATAATGTCAGCGCATAACCTAACCTATGTAAGGCTTACCTTTCAAGCACACAATTGTTTCTTAATTCATCGCGGGGGTACGCATACGCTGGGCGACGCCCCGTGACGTGCCATTACAAGAACGCGGCCCACTACCCCTTCTCCGCGATGAGGTCGGCCACCGATACCGGCCCTTCCCTGTCAAAGTCTTCCTGCGCCGCACGGCGAAAGTCTGAGTCCACCAAGAAATCTAGCGCTACTTGCGCCAACCCGGCAGCCGAATCGACAGCCGCATCCACCGCCTGCGGCGTGGCCGCCCAGCGGGCGAAGTCCTCGGTGTGCAAGGCCACGTCGGTGGGTGAAACCTGCACCATCGGGTGTAGCCCCGGAACTAGGTGGGACACGTTGCCGAAGTCCGTCGAGGCAGCCACCGTATCCGGCACCGTCCCAGCGGGCAGCGCGGTGCGCCCCCGGCGCACTTGCGTCGCCGTCCAGCGGTCCACCAGCGCCGCATTGTTGCGCACGGGCAGCGTCATCGGATGCTCGTCCCAATCCACATCCACCTCAACGCCGGCCATGAGCGCTGCACCCTGGACGATATCTTCCACCCTGGCGGACAAATCCATGAGCGTGCACGTTCCCAACGAGCGCACGTAAATAGTCATCTCCGCCTCGCTCGGAATAATGGAAGGGCGGTCACCACCGCTCATGATGGCGTGCACACGATCCGAAGGCGGCATCTGCTGCCGCATCAGACCAATGCCCTGGTAGGCCAAGCTCGCAGCGTCGAGGGCATTGCGACCCATAAACGGCTGGGAGCTCGCATGTGCAGCCACACCACGAAATGTCACACGCAAGATGCGGCGGCCTACCCAGGCGTGCGCGCCGATGTCATAACCAAAGCCATGGATCATCACCGCGGCATCCACGCCGTCGAGGCTGCCGCCGCGAATCATGTATTCCTTGCCGGAATGGCCTTCCTCCGCTGGGGTGCCCTGGAGAAGGACGCGGCCGGATAAGGAAGGAGCAGAGTCAAGCGCGGCTACTGCAGCGAGAAAACCAGTAACACCTGCCGCGGCGATGACATTGTGCCCGCACGCGTGCCCAATATGTGGCAGGGCATCATATTCCGCCAGGATGGCCACGGTGGGATGCTGCTCGGGATCGAAATCTGCGCTCTGCCACGAGGCTTCGAACGCGGTCTCCACACCATAGGCCCCGCGGCGCGTGGAAAAACCATGCTCCTCCACGAGATCCGCGAGTACCGCCATGGAGCGATGCTCCTCAAAAGCGGTTTCGGGGTGGGCGTGCAGATCCGCAACGATGTGCGCTGCCTGCTCCCGCAGGGCATCTGCCTGTGCGGCAGCAGCGTCCCAGAGCCGCGATTGGCCCGGGTAGTCCTCTCCGTGCTTTTCCGGTGGGGCGGCGGACGCCACGCGCTTGGCGACGCCCTCCTCCATCGCTTCCAAATACGCTGTCGACGGATTGTTACGTTCGCCCATTCGATTAACCAATCATGACGTTGTTGCCCGGTCCCAGCGGAAGGTCCACATAGAACCAGATGGCCAGCAGAATTGCCCAAGCGGTAAAGAACGGGATAACGAAGGGCACAAGGCGCGACATCAGTGTTCCCAGGCCTGCCCCGCGCTCATAGCGCTGGAGGAAGCCAAGCATGACGATCATGTACGGGTTCAGCGGGGTGATGATCTGGGTCGCGGAATCACCAACGCGGAACGCACCCTGAATGAAGGCCGGCTCATAACCCAGCAGGGCAAACATCGGAACGAAGACCGCTGCCATGAGCGTCCACATGGAGGAACCGGAAATGATCAGCAGGTTCAGGCACGACGCGAGCGCGATGAAGGCGAAAATGGCTGGGAAGCCGGTAAGCCCGATGGATTCGAGGAAGGCCGCACCCTTCACGGCAGTAAAGGTACCGATACCGGTCCACGCAAAGAGCGCCACGAACTGGCCCAGGATGAAGGCCAGAATAAGGAAGCTCATCATGTCTTTGAGAGCACCGATCATCATGTTCACGACGTCGGTGATCCCCTTGACCGTGCCCACAACCTTGCCGTAGACAACGCCGAGCACCAAGAAGTAGGCGAAAACGATGAAGACGATGGAATTCAGTAGCGGGGACTTGGGCAAGAAGCTGCCCTCCTCATTGCGCCACGGCGATTCTGGTAGAAGGACCGCGAAGAGGATGATAGCGGTGAGGATGACCGTGGCCACACCGGACCAGATGAGGCCCTTGGATTCGGCCGGGCGCAGTTCAGCGGTGAGCTCCTCGCCGTTTTCATCGCGGTCACCACGCTCAGCGGCGTCCTCGGGATCAATATCTTCCTCAGTGGGAACTTCCTGCTGCCACATGCGCGGCTCGATGACCTTGTCGATGATGAAACCAGCCAGCACACCCAGCACGATGGAGGAGGCCACGTTGAAGTAGTAATTCGACATGGCGTTAACCGGCGCGAAGTCGGTATTCGGCAGCGTCTCCATGACCGCGGTCGTAATACCGGCAAAGAGCGCATCCAAGGAAGTCGGCACCAAGGATGTGGAATAGCCAGCGCCCACGGCGGCGAAGCCACCAATCAGGCCAGCCACTGGGTGGCGGCCCGCGGCCTTGAAGACCATCGCCGCCAGCGGCGGGACGATAACGAAGGCGGCATCCGCCATGACCGAAGCGGTCACGCCGATGACGCCGACCGCATAGGGCAGCAGCCACGGCTTCGCAGAACCGAAGAGCTTACGGATGAGCGCCGAGAGCATGCCGGAGCGCTCCGCCACACCTACCGCCAGCATGATGGGAAGTACCGTCACCAGCGGCGGAAAGTTGATATAGTTCTCCCCCATTGTCGTGGTGAACCAGGTCAGCCCCTCACCGGTGAACAGGCCTTTAACTGGCTGAATTTCATCGCTACCGGGAATCTTAATTTCCACGCCCATCTTCGCCATGATGGTGGAAAGCACACCTGTGATCAGGAAGAGGATCAGGAAGATGGTGAAGGGCTCCGGCAGCTTGTTGCCGATGTATTCGACACCATTGAGGAACTTATCCAGCATTCCCCCGCTGGATTGTTGGCTCTGCTTTTGCTCAGCCTTTGCGGGATGCGACTTCGGCTTTTCCGCGGTACCAGCGCCGCCTTGTGGCGCTGCATTGGATGGGCTGTTCATGGGTACTCCTGTCGTAGGGGTCAGTCCCAGTGCTCCACGTCACACTGTTGGGGAAAGGCTACCACGGGAATGTAACTTGGGTAACAAATATTTTCCTTCTTCGTCACATTTTCCCGGCCAGCCGTCCTCCGCTTTCGCCCCGCGCCCCTACACCCCTCACGGGATTCTCATTACGCTCACTGCAAATAGCGCCCCAAAATCGACGCCGTTTTTAGCCCCTTATCTACCGTGAACAACACTGAGAGGTGTCCATTAGCCCTGAGTTGGCAATGATGCTCGCTTTTCACGATTTTGTTGGAGACTATCTGCGCTCCCAACGGACTTCGCCGTCAACGACCTGTGCCGTGGGGCTCATCCCTGCATAGGCAGCGACATGCTGTGAGGCTAAGTGCTCGGGATGGATATGAGCGATGAGATGCGTAATGCCTCGCTCCGCAAGATAAGCGCTAAGCAGTTTCACGGCTTCCTTGGCGTATCCATGCCCCTGCCACTGTTTCCCAATCACCCATGCGATCTCCGTCGCATCACCGCTGCGGGGCACAGTCGCCTGGACGTAACCTATCGGTTGCTTACTCGAACCGAGGGTGACGATGAGATTGATCCATTCTTCGGTACCGTCGCTCGAGCCGCCTCGGGTTTGGAACGCGTACCGTCGCGCAAGCTCATCAGCAGAAGGCGGCTCACCACCCGTAAACGTGTACAGGGCACGGCTGGAAAGCACAGTAGCCATCTCGGTAGCATCCTCGACACGAAGCGGCCTTAAGTCGATAGGCATCTTTATCGCCATAGTTCACCACGCAAGATTTGATCAGTCACTAGAACATTAACGCTTCTGCTGACGACGAAGTTCCGAGCGCCCTCTCACCAAGAGCGCTTTTCACCCATCGCTACACTCACGGTAAATAGTGGCCCAAAATCGACCGTTTTTAGCACCTTATCTACCGTGAGCGTCATCGGCTTCCCAGACGTCACTCCCCGCATTCAGCGTCGTCAACGCTCGAGGGCACCAGCCCATAAAGCCGGGCGAAAGGATCCCACTCGCAATCGCGATGCGGCTCGAATTCCGCAAAGTTGGCAGCGTCGATGGCAACAGCTTCGGAGCTGAGGTACTCAATGAGTGCGACCGTCATATCCATCCCCGCCGCCACGCCTGAGGAAGTCCACCGATTACGGTCCTGCACCCACCGCGCCTTGGGCTTCCAAATCACGGACTCCCCGAAGGAGCTCGCCCACGCAAAGGCACGCTTGTTGCTCGTCGCGGCGTAGCCTTCCAAAAGCCCCGCTGCCGCCAAGACCGCAGAACCCGTGCACACGGAGGCAACCCACGGTGCTTGTGCGCCCAACCCACGAAGCCACGACAGAAAAGATTCGTCCCCTACGAGCTGCCGGGTTCCTTTACCGCCGGGAACGAGGAGAGCGTCGGTCAGCCCAATCTGCCCATAAGAAATCGTCGGCACCACTTCCACGCCCTGCGAGCTTGCAACTGGCTCGCCCGTCGGCCCGGCGAAAACCACGGTGATGTCAGGCACCGCTTGAAGCAGCTGGACGGGTCCGAAGACGTCGAGAAGCTCAAAGCCTTCAAACAAGACGACAGCGATGCGGAGAGATTCGGTATCCATGCGGCCATCCTAAAGCAGGCCCTATGAGCACGGACGAGCATCTGGGACCCGGGTTCAATTCCCGGCGGCTCCACACACGAAGAGACCCCAGATAGAACGCTTTCTAACTGGGGATTTTGGCGGAGCAGCCTTAGACCGTGACAATCTGCTGATGGGGCGCTACCCTGGTTGTTGATACGTCACCAATAGGAGTGTTTAGCCAATGAAAGCATTCGGATTCTTAAGCTTCGGACACTACGCCTTCGGCGGCCAGCGTGGACCGTCCGCCGAAAAAGTCGCGAAGATCCACCTGGAAATCGCCCAGGCTGCAGATGAGATCGGCGTGAACAACGCGTCTTTCCGCGTCCACCACTTCGTACCGCAAGCCTCAGCCCCGATGCCGCTGCTCGGCGCAGTCGCCGCCACCACCAAGAACATTGAGGTGGGCACCGGCGTGATCGACATGCGCTACGAAAACCCACTCTACCTCGCCGAAGAGGCCGCATCCCTCTACCAAATCTCCGGCGGCCGCGTGGCCTTGGGCGTCTCGCGCGGCACCCCGGAGGTTGCCGAGCGTGGTTGGGAGGCTTTCGGCTACAAGGGCGAGGCCCCCAACGGCGCGGACGTGGCACGAGCTCACCTCGAGGCGTTCATGGCTGCGGTGGACGGCAACGGGTTTGCCACCGCCGCACCTCTAGACCGCCAGTACCCGAATATGTTCCAGCCCGGCTCCGCCCTCCCTGTCTTCCCCATTGCCCCTGATCTACGCAAGCACATCTTCTACGGCTCCGGTACTCATACTTCGGCAGAGCAGACCGCCAGGGACGGACTGAACCTGATGTCTTCCACCTTGGTTTCCGAGACCACCGCCGCGACCTTAGGTGAGATCCAGGCAGACCAGATCAGCCGCTACCGTGCTGCCTGGAAGGAAGCGGGCCACGACTGGGCCCCGCGCGCGTCCGTCTCCCGCTCCATCTTCCCCATCGTGGACGGCGCCGATATGCAGCGATTCGGCATGCAGGCCTCCGGCTCCGACCAAGTGGGCATGCTGCCCGACGTCGGTGCGTCCACCTTCGGCCGCACCTATGCCGCCGAGCCCGACAAGCTCATCGAGCAGCTCAAGGCCGACCCGGCCGTCATGTCCGCCGACACCCTACTGATCACCATCCCGACCGGCATGGGCGTGGACGTCAACGTGAAGATTCTCGAAAGCTTCGCCACCCATATCGCCCCTGCGCTGGGCTGGCAGCCAAACACTGAGGGCCCGGTCACCGGTTACCCGATCGGTTAATCCACCCCCTTCACACAAGAAACCCGCGGCCTAAACGACAGGATGTGTTGGTGAGGTTGGGTGGTTAGCTGGTCTGGCGTGCTGGTATTAGGATGATTTCACTTATCCGGAGGGATACCCCAGTCTCGGGCCGGAAATACTGCCGGGGAAGTGCCGGTGTGCTAGCTGCCTAGGTTCACGATGAGAGGATGAGTAAGAATCATCCTCGATGCCCCGTCTGTAGCGGGGTGTGCATCAAATACGGAACGACAAGTACTGGTCGCCAACGATGGCGATGCCGCACTTGCAAGGCCACTTTCACCCGCACCAATGACGACGCAGTTCAAGCAAAATGGTTTCGCCTTTTCATCTCGTGGCTCATGTCAGGCCACAGCCTGACAGAGACAGCTAAGACCTGCGGAGTTTCATCACGAACTCTGCAACGCCGGTTCAAAACGTTCTGGCTTATCCAACCTCCCCGAAGCGTTGATAAGCAGCGAATCTACGATCAAATCTTCATCGACGGCACCTACTTCAACACCAAGTGCCTTGTCGTGGCTGCTGACTCCTGCCATGTCATCAACTGGTTCTGGTGCACTAAGGAATCCTCCTGGTCATACATGCGCCTGCTGGACGAACTAGCCCCACCACAACTGGTGACCTGTGATGGGGATTCCGGAGGACTTAAAGCACTACGCCGCCTGTGGCCTGATACCCCGGTTCAACGCTGCATTGTCCACGTCAAACGCAACATTCAGCGCGCCACAGGCCTGCACCCCACCTCGCCGATGGGCAAAGCACTGCGACGGCTTTCCTTCGAACTGCTAGCCGTTACCAACCTAGATGAAGCAGCCGAATGGACTGCCAAGCTACACCAATTCGGCACTGTATTTAGCACCCAGCTCAAAGCCAGAACTTACGTCAAAGACGTCCCTTTCGAGCAGATTCCTAAATCCAAACGTGGCAACAAAAAATGGTGGTACACCCACGATGTTCACCGCGGAATCTACCTACAGCTGAAGAAAATGAGTCAACACGGACACCTCTTTGCCTACCTCACCCAAGCTAAAGAAGGCCAACGCTTAGAGCGCACAACCAACAGCCTGGAAGGCGGAGTGAACTCGCAAATCAAGAAACTGATGCACGCCCACCGAGGACTGCGCGACGAGCAACAACGCATCGCCTGTGACTGGTGGCTGTACTTACACACGCAGCTGCCTGACGACCCCGTAGAAATCGCCAGGCAGCAAAACTGGGGCCAGGACGCACTCGCCAAAGCACAAACCCTAGCCGACCAGGAAACACAAGCCACCAGCGGCCATGAAGACGGCCGACCAGCAACCTACGACAGCGCCATCGACACTGCCTACAACCACTCTATGGGAATACGTAAAGGTCACATACGCTAAACCCCAACCCCCACCAACACAATCTGTCGTTTAACTCGACACGCCGGAAAACAACACGTTTTGTCGTTTAGGCCAAACCCGCTGGCCGTTATGACCAGCGGGTTTCTTGCTCTTCAGTGGAGCCGCCGGGAATTGAACCCGGGTCCTTCGTCACCTCGCCAGGGCTTCTCCGTGCGCAGTCTGCACAGGATCTCTACTCGGCCCTCCGGCTCGGGCAAACTCGCTCCGGATGATGGGCCCAGTTGCTCTTAAAGTCCCCAACCGGCCGAACAACAAACCGGTCAGGCAAGTTCCCTAGTCGATGCCAGGATCTAGGTCAGGAACCAAACCTAGGCTGACAGACACGCGTCGCTGAAATTAGGCAGCGAGGGCGTAGTCACGCTGAGAGTTCTTCTCTGCGTTTATTGGTTGCTACGACGCTTAACGGTGGTCTCTAGCCTGCACCGGCACGCTTCCCCTGGCTCAATGTACGAAGTCGAAACCATGTCGACCCCTCGATTACACATTGCTGTGAAAGCTGCGCAGCACGCGCCTTTGCGCGCCCTACGGTTCGTTCAACGCTACTGCACCCGCCCCTATTCCCGCAAGCTTCACCCCAGGCCACATGAGGCATAGCTTTCATAAGCACCCCCTTGTGATTAACATCAACTTAAACGCTGTTAAGGTGTGTGAGTCCTATTCACCTACTTTGTTAAAGGCTGCAAAGTGAGCGCAACCACCGAAACCTCTAGCTCCCAAGAAACCGCCCACCATCAAGCGAGCAATACCGAATGGGCCATCTCCCTCTTTGGTACCGCCGTGGGCGCCGGCATTTTGTTCCTTCCCATCAACGCCGGCAGCTTCGGCTTCTGGCCGCTACTCGTGGCAACCATCCTGATCGGCCCGATGACGTACTTCTCCCACCGCGGGCTCGCCCGCATGATTTGTGCGTCGCCACGCCAGGGTGAGGACATCACCGCGGTGGTCACGGACTACTTCGGCAAAAGCGCAGGATTTATCATCTCGGTGGTTTATTTCTGCGCAATTTTCCCCATCGTCCTCATTTATGGCGTTTCGATCACCAATACGGTTGATAGTTTCATCGTCAACCAGCTACACGGGCCCTCGGTTCCGCGTCCTCTATTGTCGTTCCTCCTCGTGGGCATCATGACCATCGTCTTCACCTTTGGCCAACGCATGGTGCTCGCCGTCACGCAGTTCCTGGTGTATCCGCTGATCTTCTGTCTCGGCGCGCTGTCCATTTATCTCATCCCGCGCTGGGATATCGCCTCCTTCATGGAAGTTGGCAACAATGATTGGCGCGTCGTCGGTGCTGTCGCCCTCATCATCCCCGTGTTGGTTTTCTCCTTTAACCACTCCCCCGCCATCTCCCAGTTTTCCTTGGCTATGGTCGCTGCACACGGCCGCGAGAAGAGCTCCGAGAATGCGTCGCGCGCGCTGGCGCTGACAGCGATTCTGCTCACCGTGTTCACCATGTTCTTCGTGTGGTCGTGCACCCTCACGCTCGGTGCAGACGGGCTCGCGGAGGCCCGCGAGCAGAACCTGCCGGTCTTGTCCTACTTGGCCAACGTCACCGGCGTTCCGGTCTTGGCCTTCCTTTCCCCCATCATCGCGATGATCGCCATCATCTCCTCCTACTTCGGCCACGTGTTGGGGGCCACCGAGGGCGGCAACTTCCTGCTGCGCAGCGCCGCACCGCACGCTACGGCGAAGCTCTCGGAAAAGCAGCTCAATTCCATCATGCACGGCATCATCTTCGTGGCCGCGTGGGTTGTCGCGATCATCGATCCATCGATCCTGGGGCTTATCGAAGCCATCGGTGGCCCCTTCATCGCCTCGATCCTCTACCTGCTGCCGATGTATGCCATCCACCGCATCGATGCTCTCAAGCAATTCCGCGGCCGCCCCAGCAACGTGTTCGTCGTCGTCACGGGCCTCATCGCCGTAGGCGCCACCATTTGGGGACTATTCGCCTAGCTCTCCTCTAACCACGCCTTCAACACAGTGGCGTGGTTGACCTCGCGGTCCTTGGCAGCAAAGAGGAGGGTGACGTCGCCAAGCTCAGCAAGGTGGCGCAGTTGTTCCAGCTCCTCGCTGTCATTCGCGTCGAGCTCCGCGCGGTAACGCCGGGCAAACTCTTCGAAAGCATCGACATCGTGCCCCCACCACTTACGCAACCCCGGACTGGGCGCGACATCCTTGAACCAGTGGTCATAGGGCAGGCGCTCCTTGGCCACGCCACGGGGCCAGAGCTTATCGACGAGCACCGCTACCCCACGCGGTTGCTCCTCGCCCCGAATAACGTCATGAACCTTGGCCGTATAAATCATGGCTCCCAGGTTAGGCGTTGATCCCCTTGACGCGGCGACCCAGCTCGCGGGTAATGTCGCGGTCCTGGTCACGGCGCTTAATTGCTTCACGCTTGTCATAGTCCTGTTTACCCTTGGCCAGGCCGAGTTCACACTTGGCGCGTCCGTCCTTCAGGTAGACCTTGAGCGGGATCAGGGTCTTGTTGCCGTCGCGCACCTGCCCCATGAGTTTGTCTATCTCCCGGCGGTGCAAGAGCAACTTGCGCGTGCGCTTGGGCGAGTGATTCGTCCACGTTCCCTGGGAGTACTCCGGGATGTGGAGATTGCGGATGTAGACCTCGCCGTCGTCAATAGTGGCGAAGGCATCCGTAAGGGAAATCTTGCCTTCGCGCATCGACTTAATTTCGGTGCCCACGAGCACCATGCCGCATTCCAGGGTGTCGAGGATGGTGTAGTCGTGGCGGGCACGTCGGTTGGTGGCAAGGGTCGAGTTATTGTCGACGGCCGCCTTTTTCTTCTTTGCCTTCTTCGCCATAGTTCGGACTATATTACGCTACTGCCAGGCAAAATCCACATCGCCCCTGCAGCTCTAGGTCCGCACGTAGGCGCGCATGGTCACCTGTGCGGTCAGCGCAGCACACACAATTGCCACAAGCCCGACGATGGGCAGCGCCGTCCAGACGTCCCCAGAGGTCACCGGGGCTAGAAGCTGGTTGTGGTACAGGTCCTTGAGGGCGGGATCGAGCACGGTGTTCTTGCCCAGGATGACGCCAATACCGGCGAGGACAACGCCGCCGACAGCACCGAGGACTGCTTCCATGATGAAGGGCGCGTGAGTAACCCATCGCGAGGCACCGACGATACGCATAATCGCGGTCTCTCGCTGGCGCTGGTAGGCGGCGATCTGCACCATGTTCGCAATCAACATGATGGCTGCGAGCGCCATGACCGCGGCAAGGATGAAGGTGGCATTCCGGATGGCGTCCAAGTTGCCAGCGGCGCTGCGAACCTCCTCCTGCTGGTCGACGATGTCGCTAACAGCGGGGTCGGAAGCAATGGCGTCGATAGGCGCGGTATCCGTCGGATCCTTCAACCGCACGTGGAAGGCAGCCGGCAGCGCATCCGGGGAGGTTTCCTCAACCATGACCGGATCGGTGTCCTTGAACAGCTCCACGAAGCGCTGATAGGAATCCTCGCGGTTGCGGTAGCTCACGGACTCAATGTCCTCATCCGCTTCCAGTTTCTTCTTCAGCCCGGCACACGCGGCATCCTTACAGTCCGGATCGTTGGCTGAAATCTCCTCATTGAGCTGGACCATGACCTCGACACGCTCGAGGTAGATGTCCTTGGTGTCATTGGTCATCTGGGTGACCAAGACGCCGGCCACTACCAACGCCACCGAAATGGCGGTGGTAATCACCATGGCGATAGTCATGGTGATGTTGCGCCCGAGCCCCTTAAAGGCTTCCCTGAAAACAAAGCCTAGATTCACCTAGACCGCCTCCCCGTACATTGCATTCTTCTCGTCACGCACGAGCGTGCCGTTGTGCAGCTCGATGACGCGCTGGCGGGCCTCGTTGACCGCGCGCGCGTTGTGCGTCGACATCACCACGGTGGTTCCGCGGCGATTGATCTTGGTGAGCAAGGCCATGATCTCCGCGGCAGTGGAGGGATCGAGGTTGCCCGTGGGTTCGTCGGCAAGCAGCAGCTTGGGGCGGTTGACAAAGGCCCTCGCAATCGCCACGCGCTGCTGCTCACCGCCGGAAAGCTCGTGCGGCATGCGATGCTGCTTGGCGCCTAGGCCGACCATGTCGAGGACCTCGGGCACTTGCTTGGCAATCCGCGCCTTGCGTTTGCCAATGACCTCGAGGGCAAAGGCGACGTTGTCGTAGACGTTGAGCTTGGGCAGAAGCCGGAAATCCTGGAAGACGTAGCCGATGGATTGGCGCAGGCTATTGACCTCGCGGCCTTTCAACGTGTTGACGTGGAAGTCCCCGAAGTAAATGTCTCCCGAGCTCACATTGGTTTCGCGCACCATGAGCTGGAGGAAGGTCGACTTGCCGGAGCCGGACGGGCCGATGAGGAAGACGAATTCGCCGTCCTCAATCTCAAAGGACACGTTGTCCAGAGCGGGCCTAGTGGAGGTCGGATAGACCTTGGACACATTCTCGAAAGTGATCACTTAAGCCACATTAGCAACATTTGCCACTCGGGCCTAGGCCTCCTGCTGCGCCATGCGCCACCGGATTCCGGATTCAAGGAAGCCATCGATATCTCCGTCCAAGACCTTGGAGGGATCCCCTACCTCGTAATTCGTCCGCAGATCCTTGACCATCTGGTACGGATGCAGCACATAAGAGCGCATCTGGTTGCCCCAGGATGCATTGCCACCGGCGCCCAGCGCATCAAGCTCCGCGCGCTCCTCCTGACGCTTGCGCTCCAACAGCTTCGCCTGCAGCACGCGCATGGCAGAGGCCTTGTTCTGGATCTGGGACTTCTCATTCTGACAGGTCACCACGATTCCCGTCGGGATGTGTGTCAGGCGCACCGCCGAGTCCGTCGTATTCACGGACTGACCACCAGGACCCGAAGAGCGGTAGACATCCACGCGCACCTCCGAATCCGGAACCTCGATGGAGTCAGTCTGCTCCACCACCGGCAGCACCTCCACCTCCGCGAAGGAGGTCTGGCGGCGGCCTTGGTTATCAAAAGGCGAGATGCGCACGAGGCGGTGCGCACCCTGTTCCACGGAGAGCTGGCCATACATGTATTCGCCGTGCACCACGAAGGTGGCAGACTTGATACCGGCCTCTTCGGCATAGGAAATGTCATAGACATCGACCTTGTGTCCGTGCTTTTCCGCCCAGCGCGTGTACATACGCATGAGCATCTCCGCCCAGTCCGCCGCATCCACGCCCCCCGCGCCGGAGCGGATGTTGATGACGGCCTCGCGCTCGTCATACTCGCCGGAGAGCATCGTAGTTACCTCAAGCGCCTCGATGGCCGCGCCAAGCTCTTTCAGTTCTGTGTCCACGAGTTCCTTGGAGGCTTCATCGCCCTCCTCCTCCGCCAGCTCGGACATGACCGGAAGGTCCTCGATCCGCCCCCGCAGGGAATTCAGCTTGCGCAGTTTTGCCTGCTGCGCTGAGAGCTCCGAGGTCACCTTCTGCGCATGGTCTGGGTCGTCCCACAGCGACGGATCCCCCGCCTGGGCCTCGAGTTCGCGCACGCGCTCGGACACCGCTTCCGGGTCCATCACCTTTTCTATGGAGGTCAAAGTGGCGCTGAGTTCCTCAAGTCGTGCTGTTTGTTCCGGACGCATAGCCCCCTACTCTACTTATTCTTTCTCCCTGATTAGCCATCGGCCGCGTTTAGCGCGACAATAGGCGGCATGAGTGACCAGCCAAGCCTCACCGAGATGATCGATGCCATCATCAAGACCTTTATCGTTGCCCACGCGGACGATACCGACGCCCACCTTGCCCAGGCGCTTGTCTATAACGCAGGCCGCCTGGCCTGGCGCCTCCGCGAGCAGGGAGTAGACATAGAGCAAAAGACCTCCGTCTCCGATGTCGTCACCGACGCCGACTTCGCCGCCGAGCGCTTCGTCGCCGGTGTGCTCGAAGCCCTGCGCGGAGAGGACGGCATCGTGGGCGAGGAAGGCGCGAACCGCGAGTCGAAGTCCGGCCGGACCTGGGTCATCGACCCCGTCGACGGCACCTACAACTTTGCCTCCGGATCCGATTATTGGTGCTCTGCGCTAGCGCTTGTCGACGCTGAAGGAGTCATCCTCGGCGCCGTCCACCGCCCCGCCATGGGCTACACGTGGTTTGGTGGCCGTGACTTCCCCACCAGCCTGGATGGCAAGGACGTCACCAAGCTCACCGACGCCCCCGCCGACAAGCTGTGCTTGTCGACGTACCTGCACCCCACCTCCATCACGGATCCCGCCATCGCCTCCGCTTGGGAGAAGGTGGCCCCGCACTTTGCCACCGTGCGCATGCTAGGCGCAGGGTCCGTGGACCTCTCCTGCGTGGCGGATGGCACGTGGGGAGCATGGATGCAGCATTCCGTGAAGGATTGGGATTGGTATCCGGGCCAAGCGCTGGTGCTCGCGGCAGGCGGCGCGGCGCGCAAGGTTGAAGCCGGCGGTGTGGAATGGTGTATCGCGGGCAATAAACAGGTAGTTGATCAGATGGAGGAATGGCTCCGTGGGTAAGTACAAAGAAGACCTCGGCTTGGCCTTGGAGATGGCCGGGCATGCGGATGCCATCACGATGCACCGCTTTGAGGCAGCAGACCTGTCCGTCAAGGAGAAGCCGGACATGACTCCGGTATGCGACGCCGACCTGGCCTGCGAAAAGGCCATCCGCGAGGCGCTGAAACGCTCGCGCCCGCGCGATGAAGTTCTGGGTGAAGAATTCGGCGGCGAGGCTTGCTTCGAGGGCCGCCAGTGGGTTATCGATCCCATCGATGGCACGAAGAATTTCGTGCGCGGCGTCCCCGTCTGGGCCACGCTGATCTCACTACTGGAGGACGGCGAGCCGGTCGTCGCCGTCGTCTCCGCCCCGGCCCTGCGCCGCCGCTGGTATGCGGCCAAGGGGGGCGGCGCCTACCGCGTCTTCGGCGGGGAACCCAAGCGCCTACGCGTCTCCGAGGTCTCCGACGTGGCGGATGCCTCCCTTGCTATGAGTTCCTTGTCCGGTTGGGGCTCAAACCGCGATGCTTTCGTGTCCTTGACGGACAAGGTTTGGCGTCTGCGCGGCTACGGCGACTTCTGGAATTACTGCCTCGTGGCCGAGGGTGCCGTCGACATCGCCGCCGAACCCGAGGTCTCCTTGTGGGACTTGGCCGCCCCGGCGCTCCTCGTCACCGAGGCCGGTGGCCGCTTCACCAACGTTCGCGGTGAAGATGGGCCCCACGGCGGCTCAGCGCTTGCCTCCAACGGCAAGCTTCATGGCGTCGCCCTCTCCGCCCTCTCCTAACTCCCCTGCGGCACCGCAGCGCGGCGCCGCACGCCAGCGTCATTCCCCAGCGTCGCGCCCGGTGACGCTTCGATCAAATAGTGCCCCAGATCTTTAAAGATCTGGGGCACTATTTGTTAGAAACGTACTCTCCCGGCCACGCGCCCACGGCTCCGTGACCGGTTTCGCAGTGGTGGTTAGTTCTCCGGAAGCGCGAAACCGGAACCTACGCCCTCGCGGCGGTTCAGATCCGCGATGATGGCATCGGTGTTAGACACAACCGTGGGGTTGTGCAGCGCGCCCTGCCACGGGGTGTGGCACGACGGCAGCCCCGGAATCAGGCCGCGGGATACCGAGCCGACGATGCGGCCGTTGCGGAAGACCGGAGCGCCGGAGTCTCCAACCATGGCGCACACCTGGTTGACGGTGACGCGCTCGGTGTGCTGGAAGGTCATGCCACAGGTACGGCCGGTGGCCACGCCGTTCTTGCAGGTGATATCGCCCGGTTGGGTGGTGCCACCAACCCCATTAGCGGTCACGCCGTTGTAGCTACGGGACACCTCGGCCTTGGAGCCGAACTCGATGAGCGAATAATCCAGCTGCTCATTCTTTGACACCACGGTGCCGGTCGGGCCAACCTGCCAGGAGTCTGCCGAAGAGACCGGATCGCCGACATTTCCGCAGTGACCAGCGGTAATACCGACCTTGCGGCCTTCCGCATCGGTGCCGGCTGCCGTCAGCGTGCACATGGTGTCCTCATGAATGTAGAGCGGGGTACCCGGGCCATACAGGGACTTGCCTTCGGTCATCGCTACATTAGATTCCTCCGGAATCTGAGGAGCGTCATAGTAGGAACCAGGCACTCGGTGCAGGACATAGTCCGCCTGCGGTTTACCGGCAGCGATCTTGGAAAACAGGTCATTCTTCCACGCATAGTTCGGATCAGTGCCCTGTGGCACGAATTCCGGCTGCGTGGCCTCCTCCAGCAATCCGATGGGGACAGGATTCGTCAGCGGTTCACCCGTTCTGGCGTCGGCACCAGCGTAGTCCTGCGGTGCTGCCGGAACCGGTAACTGGGTATCCAGGTTTGCTCGCCCCGCAAGGCGCTGCGCCGCAGGGGAATTCACGGCCCCAGCAACTGCCTGGGACGCATCATTCGACACCGCTGCGGCGGCGCCGTTGACTGTTGAATCGACGGAGTCTGTCAGCCCCTTGTCCACGGGCATGGTCTCAATGCCCACGGACTGCAGATCCTCGCGTACCTGATCAACAAAACCTGCCGAATCAATCTCCGGGATTGTGGGAAGTTCCTGGGCATCCGCCGCTGGGTTACCCAGGAAGAACGCACCTGCGAAAGCCGAGCCCACGAGGACTTTCTTAAGGTGCGGAATTTTTCGCATATTGAGCAATTCCTCTTTCACTTCTTCTCGTAATGGTCTATAAGCCTTCCCCTATGATGGCACGTGCCTTGGACGGCCGTTTTCTAACGTGTGTGACTGTGTCCAACCCGTTACATTACTGACAGCTTTCGGGTGCCCCCTCTCTTTCTTCACCGCTCTCCGCACCCCGCGCAGACCTACTATGGAGGCATGTCTGAGACCTCCAATTCTCCTTCACCCTCTGCAGACATTGAGGAAATTGTCGCCGTTGTTCTGCGTGATACCCACGGCCGCGTGCTCGTCCTCCGCATCACCTCCACCCCGGAGTTTGTCCTGCCGTATGGCTCCATCGATGACACGATCAATCCCGCCCACGCAGCCCAGCTCATCGCTCACGAGGCCGTGCGCGCCGTGGTCGACATATCGAAGCTTCGCCGCCTGGCCACGTATATCTCACCGGCGGCTAACAGCGCCCCACACAACATCCACGCACACGTCTATGTCTACGAGGAAGAAATCTCTGTCGCGCATCCAGACAAGGAGATCGCGGAGCTAGCGTGGGTCGATCCCGCTGCCCCGGATGTCGACATCGCCCCTTTGCTCAAGGAGCGCGTATTCCCCGCTTTGCAAGAACTCTAAAAGCTCAACGCCTAGACTCCGCACCATGACTACACAGCGACTACTCCCCGTTTTCGCCGCATCCCTCGCTCTAGCGCTCACCGGCTGCGCCACCGATGAAAACACTGATGCCACGCTTGACGCTGCCTCCCCTACCACCACCCAACCCGCCGGCACGGAGACTGCAGGTCTAGTTCCCGCGGACCAGCAGACCCCCGACGCAGATCCAGCAGACCCCAGTCAGGCACAGCCTGATACAGGCACGACCGCCCAGGCCGCGGCCAATGGCACGTGCGCCACGGAACAACTCGTCATCGGGCTATCCAACGAGCAGGGTGCCGCGGGCTCACGCTTAGCCGACATCACTTTTACCAACACCTCCTCCGAGCCCTGTACATTGAACGGCTTCCCTGGCGTTTCGGCCGTCACCAATGACGACGGCACCCAACTTGGCGCCGCCGCCGAGCGCGAAACCGGCCAAGAAACGGCACCCGTCACGCTAGAGCCAGGCCACACCGCTTCGGCGAGCCTCAAAATGACCAACGTCGGCGTCCTCGATCCCGCTTCCTGTCAGCCCCAAGCAGCCGACGGCTTGCGCGTCTACCCACCCGGCGAGACCGCCAGCGCCTTCATCCGAGTTCCCGGCTTCGAAGGCTGCGCGGGCGACGTGAACTACCTCTCAATCCAGCCCGTCTCGGCAGGCTAGAACGCTTAACCTTGTTAAGGATCCAAAACGGTCTACACTCGCGCCCATGGAATCCACGAAGCTAACATCACTCGTGTTTGGCAATGTTGTATTGGAATCGCACATGACGAAGACGATCATTGTCGTTTATTCGGAAGACATGCGGTCATGGTACTTCCGCCCGAGTCCGTACACGGAGCTTAAGGTGCCGCTCGATGAGCTGCGCGGGCAGCTGAGTAGAGAGCGCGCGGAACTCATCTCGGAACGTATCTTTGATAACGTAAAACTCGAGCTAGAGGAAAACTACCCCGGTGGCGTGGACCGCGCGCAGAAGGAGCTCTGCGGCTGGCTTCTGCGCGAGAAATCAGCCGTTTAAACCAACATCAAGCCGACCCGAGAGCCGACTTAGACTCAATACGACACGTTGGGCCGTACGCCAGCCGGCGATGCGCCCACTCGAACGGGCCAGGTTTGCCCCAAGCCTCAAGCAGAGCAGCGAGCAGCAGCGTAAGGACAAAGACCAGCAGACCGATTCCAAGCTTGCCGCTCACCGAAGCATCCGCGCCTAGTCCGAAGCCGGCTGGGGTGACAAGAACAATAAACAAAACCGATTGCGCAATGTAGCCCGACATAGAGCGCTTGCCCAACGCCACGAAAGCAAAGGCCCACCCAGGAACGCGATTGTTGAGTTTCTCCGTGAGCAGTGCCAAAACCGCCAGAATGCCAGGACCCGTAAGAAAGCCAAAAGCTTGGTTCAGCATCAAGAACACCGGTTCCAATTCGGTTGACACAACGCCAGCGGCCGCAAGCCCCCACGGAAGACCAACAAAGACAATGACCATACCTGCAATAACAACCCAGGTGACCAAGGTTCGGCGGTGCGCAGAAACGTTTGCAAGCACGCCCTCCCGCGCCCAGATATATCCGATGAGTAAAACGCCTACCAGCCCCACAAATGTGATGGGGATCTGCCCCAGAGCAGCAACCTCACCGCGCAGGTTGCGGGCGAAATAGTCACCGAATGTGACAAGATCAGCGGTCATCGGACGCGAGTTGGGCAGAGGATTGAAGTAGCCAAAATAGGCTCCCACCGCGCCCGAACCGGCGAAAACCGCATAGCCGCCAAAGAACCAGTAGGCAATGCGCCGCAGCGTGCGCGTCGAAAGCGTAAAGCACCAAGCCAAGGCGATGCCCATGAGGCCATAGACCAGCATGATGTCACCGTCGAAAAGCGCGAAGCCATGCGCCAGACCAAAAACTGCAAGCAGCCCGTAGCGGCGGATGAGTACGCGCCGCGATTCTTTAATGGTGTAGCCCTTACGCTGCAAACTAGCAGCAATGAGACCAATGCCGAATCCCAACAGCATGCAGAACATGGGCAGGCCTCGCACACGTACAAACATGCCGGTGAACACCGCCGCCACGATGTCTAAGGTGTTATCGGGACGCACACCGCCCACGGTGGAGCTGGGACCTATCGACCAATCATTGACTACCCAACTCTGCACGGCGTTCGCCATGGCAATCCCCAAAAGCGCCGTGCCGCGCGCTAAGTCAGGAACGATAAGTCGTTGTCGTTTCTCCTGCATACACCCTATTTTACTCTTCTCAAGCATCATCTAAGGGCGGTTTGACTAGGCTAAGCCCCATGCCTGAGCCACTGTCGTACTCCTCCACCGAGGGCTTCCCGCAGCTGCACATGTCCCGCGTCATAGACGCTGAATTCGATGACGCCGCGGACAAACTCTTCCGCTGGGGCCTGCAGCGCAGCGGTCTCTTCCGGGTACGGCCCAGCCACGCCACGGTGGAGGAAGGCGCTGAGGTCAGCCTCGGGCTGGGGCCGTGGAAGTTTCGCTGCCGGGTCGTGGATGTCTTCCGCGAGGAGCGCCGGTGTGGCTTTACCTACGGCACCCTTCCCGGCCATATTGAGCGCGGCGAGGAGACCTTTACCCTGGAGCGCCTACGGGATGGGCGCACGCTGCTGCTTGTCGACGCCTCCTCCCAACCCGCCCGCCTCCCCTTCCTGCGCCCGCTTCTCGATATTCCCCGGCGCGCGCTGATTGGATTCTTTTACCTTAAAGCGCTGGACTGATCCCGCCCGGCGACCTCACCGTCGAATGGCGGCTAGGCGGTGAATCCATCCTTGGGATTCCACGTCTTGCTCACTGCTAGCGATACCGAAGCATCTTCAGCTTCCACATCAGAAACTCGGTAGTAGTGCATGTCCACGTGGTCAGCGAAAAGGTGTGCCACGGCGTAGCCGTGGGAGTCATAGTCCAAGTGCTTCACCCACGGATTCGCGTCTTTGATTGCACCTTCAATAAGCAGCGAAGTCGAATTATCCTCCCCGTGGTAGGTGCCTGTGTAGGTGGTGAGGATTTCGTCGACGTTGGGCGCCGTAATTGAGGTAGTCACCAGCTCACAGGCCACGCGCTTGTCGTGCAGGTAGATGTCGTTGGCCCATTCCGAGTGAATATCACCGGTAATGAAGAAGGAGTTGCCCTCGCGAGCATCAAGAGCCTCGAGTACACGGTCACGGTCGGCGGCGTATCCATCCCATTGATCCGAATTCACGGCGAAGCCAGAAGTATTGCCCTTGACAAAGCGCAAGCCCTCATTGGCGGCATCATTACCTGGGATGGTCAGCAGGCGCATGGGAGCCATCATCACCGAGTTGCCCATCACCATCCACGTGGCGTCTGACATCGAAATAGTGTCCCGCAGCCACTGCAGCTGTTCGTTACCCACGATGGTTCGATTCGGGTCCCCGAAGTTAGCAGCGGTGGTTTCCTGATCGCGGTAGGTACGCAAGTCCATCATGGTGAGCTCCATGAGGGAGCCGAAGCGCAGGTTGCGGTAAAGCTTACCGCCCTCGCTCAGCTGCTTTTGGCGCAGCGGCATCCATTCGTAATAGGCCTGCAAGGCGTCGTTCCAACGGCGGGACCACTCGCCCTCTGCAAACCCAGGTGTGTGGTTTTCGGCGCCCTCGCGCCAGGAGTTGTTGGCTGTCTCGTGGTCATCCCACACCACGACCCACGGGGCCGCAGCATGCGCAGCCTGCAGGTGCTCGTCGGTGCGGTAGCGGCCGTAGCGGATGCGGTAATCCTCCAGCGTGACGATCTCCCACACGGGGTGGTGCTCACGTGCCACACCACTCTTGCCCACGTACTCCCCCGTGGGATATTCGTAGATGTAATCCCCAAGGAAGACCACGAAGTCAAGCTCCCCGGAGCGTCCACGCTCCGCCATGTCCTTGTAGGCGTTAAAGAAGCCCGATTCGTAGTTGGCGCACGAGGCCACGGCGAATTTCAGGTTGTCTACCTGGGCATCGACAGCTGGCGCAGTTTTCGTCCTGCCCACGGGCGAATACGCCCCGCTATGCTCACCCGAGGTCACCTGGAAGCGGTAGTAGTACACGGTGTCCGGGTTCAGGCCAAAGGGATCTACGTGAACGGTATGGTCGTGCTCCGCGGAGGCAACCTCTTGGCCGTGTGCCACCACGGAACCCATCGCCTCATCTGTAGCAATCTCCCATGCCACGTGAACGTCGTCTCCCATGCCAGAACCAGGCAGGGCATCCCGGTCCGGGGTGACGCGGGTCCACAGCACCACCGAGGTGGGCAGCGGATCGCCGGACGCAACGCCGTGGAGGAAAGGCAGCTGGGCGCCGGTGTACTGGTTATACGCTTCCAACGGGGCCTGGCGCGGGGTGCCGTGCTGGGCAGTTGCTGCCGACAGCCCATAGCCAGCGGCCGCGGTGGATGCACCAACGGCGCCCCAACGCAGCGCGGTGCGTCGATTAAAGCGGATAGCGCGAGAGTTTCTTAAAGATTCTGAAGAGTCTGGGGTATCTGTGGACCCGAATTCGTGGGACATGGGGCTAAACATAAGCTCACCAAAACTGCTATTTCAACGCGAAACAGCGCGTGATATCCCCTATACCGGGGGCATGTTCCACAGATTTCTATTCTGCTTAACCGAAGGTTCACCTTGAGATGTTTCTGTGACTAGGTCATGTCTGTTTCTCTGTTTTCTCAGCAGAGAAACACTCTCACATTCAACTTCCGATATTCATCGCAAAAGGCACACAAAGCAATAATGAAGCGTTTTAGTTTTTCTCCCGCCTCCGCTGGCGTAGCCACCATGACCGCGGCCGCTCTTGTCTTCACCTCACAGGTAAGCGTTCCCGTTCTGGCTACCGCTCAAACTAGCCCCATTTCCCGGATGGTGCTCCAACCGGGAAGCAAGGAAAGCTCCGTCATTGTCTCGTGGCGCACCCAGGGCCCGGCAGACAAGGAAGTCCTCGAGGTCACCGGCCCAGGCGGCGCCCAGACCTTTGAAGCAGAGGAAAAGGACGGTGGCGCTATTGCCTACGTGTCCAACTACGCCACCGCTACGGGTCTAAAGGAAAACACCGAGTACACCTACCGCGTCGGCTCCGAGGAGGGCGGCTGGTCCGAGCCTGAAAGCTTTAACACCGGCAGCTTTGGCCAGGACTGGAGCTTCGTCACGGTTTCTGACGCGCAGATTGGAGTCGATGCCGACATCAAGGGTCAGACCGAGCAGTGGAACAAGACCATCGGCAACGCGGTTGCCGACGCCCCTCAAGCCAGCATGATCTGGTCCCTCGGTGACCAGGTTGAGGGCTGGGGCGCGACGATCGCGCAGTACGACGGCTACTTCTCCTCACCGGAGATTCGAAACATTCCCACCAACGCACTGCCGGGCAATCACGAGACGTACCCGTCAGACCTGGCAATGAAGCACTACGATGAGCACTTCATCAACCCGAATCAGGAGCCAGACCTGCGGGATTTCTACTTTGAGCGCAACAACGTTCTCTTCCTTGGGCTCGACACCAACGCCAGCAGTGACGCGGACATTGAGCGCCATGCGGAGTTCATGCGTAAGACCATTGAAAACCGCGGAGCTTTCAATGACTGGATCATCGTGGGCATGCACCACGCCTTCTTCTCTCAAGGCACCCACTACACCGATGGCGATGTAACCAAGCTCCGTGAAAAGCTCGCTCCGGTCATGTCCGAACTGGACGTCGATGCCGTACTCAGCGGCCACGATCACATCTACACCCGTACCCATCTCATGAACGGCCTTGAGCCGGTGAAGGCTCCTGCGAAGCGTGGCGACGTCCTCGCCCCCAATGACGGTGAGGTCCTCTACATCACCACCACCTCGGCGGGCGGCGGCAAGTTCTATGACTTCCAGGGTGAGGACGGGAAGAAGTACCCCAATGCCCGCATGGAAAACATGGACCCTGCTCTGCCGCACGAGTCCACGGCGATCTGGCGCCAGGACTACGACGAGGACTACATGGTCGTCGATGTGACCGGTGATGAGCTCACCTTCCGCACCTACAACGCCAACAACCCGAACTTGGTGGACAAGGTCACGCTGAAGAACAACGACCACGCCATTGCGGACCCGCGCGAAGAGAAGCCGACGACCCCGGCACCGGCGACCACAACTGAGGTCGTCACCACGGAGGTACCGACCACCGTGACCACCACGGAAACCAAAGAGGTCCCCACCACGGTGACCACCACGCTCCCAGCGGAGAAGACCACCAAGACAGTGACCTCGATGGTGCCCACCACTGAGGAAAAGACCATCACCACCAAGGTGCCGACGACCATTACCACTACCAAAACTGCCGAGCCCTCCGAGCCTTCGGATCCCTCCAAGCCAGCCAAGCCAGGTGAGCCAGCCAAGCCGGATGAGAACTGTGACGAGGGCTCTGCGGGGGCGTCGGCAAGCTCGGCAGGCTCCTCCGATGGGTCCTCGGATGATTCGTGCTCGTCCTCTCGCGGCGGCATGATTGGCTTCCTGTTGGGGGCCATCAGCGCGCTGATTGTCGCCGGCGGTGTGGCGGCGCTGGACCCGAACAGCCCGGTCCGCAACAACATTCAGAGCATGCTCGACTCGCTTTACCGGATGTATACCCGGTTGTTCTAAGGCCCCCTAAAACACGCAAACGGAAACGGAATGCACGGGGGTTAATCCCCCTGTATTCCCCGTTCCCAAGCGCAGATCGCCTCCTGTGTGTAATTTAACTCACATGCACACAAAGTCACGTTTCATACCAAAACCATTGCTCACGGCGATTCTTTTCCTCGCAGCAGTCGCTCTCTCCGTCGTAAGCGTTCTCTTTCCCCTCACCGCCACCGCCGAAGATTCACGCTCAACCTCCACTAGTAGCTCCGTGCCGAGCTCCCCCACTGCTTCTAGTGACATGGCCCCGACCATGGTGGTCTTCGATTCCTCCGGTTCCATGATCACCAACGATGCCGGCGGCCAGACCCGCATCGACGCCGCCAAAGATGCCGCCCGCACCTTCATCACCGAAGCCGGGGACGACGCCCCTCTGGGACTTGTCACCTACGGTGGGAACACCGGCGAGGCTCCTGAAGATGAAGCTGCCGGTTGCCAGGACATCACCGTGGTAACGCCACCCGAGGCCGGCAATTCTGAGAAGATGATTGGCCACATGGATGGCCTCCAACCGCGCGGCTTTACGCCCATCGGTGAATCTCTGCGCAAGGCCGCGGCTGAGCTTCCAAAGGAAGGCCAGCGCAGCATCATCTTGGTCTCGGATGGCGTTGCGACATGTACCCCGCCACCGGTCTGCGATGTGGCGAAGGAACTCAAGGAACAGGGTATCGACCTGGTCATCAACACCGTCGGCTTCAACGTTGAGCCCGAGGCTCAGCAGGAACTGCAGTGCATTGCCGACGCCACCGGCGGCACCTATGCCGACGCCTCCGACGCCGATAGCTTGGCCAAGGAGCTTAGCCGCGCAGCACCGCGCACCTTCAACGCCTACGAGTCAGACTTAGAGGAGATCGAAGGCGGCGAAACCGAAGGTTCCCCGGCCACGGTAGACCGTGACGTAGAGGCCTTCTCCACCACTCTTCTTCCGACGGAGGGCAAAGGGCACTCAGCTGAATCCACTACCTTCTTCACTACCCCATTGCTGAAGGCGAGCGCGTGGTGATTGGGCCTGACCCCTTTTTGGTGGACACCTTTCATTCCAGCCCAGTCGGGCTGGGAAGAAAGGTAATCTACCACCATGTCCAGGTACTCCGAACAGTTCAAACGCGATGCTGTGGCCCTCTATGAAAACAATGAGGACCTCTCGCTGAACGCAGCATCAGCAGAGCTCGGTATCAACCGTGCCTCGCTGCATTCTTGGGTCACCAAGTACGGCACCGGAAAGCGTGCCCGCATTAGAGCCGTGCATGATAAAGCCCAAGCGGCGACTGATTCTGAGCGAATCCGCCAGCTGGAAAAAGAAAACGCGAAGCTGCGCGAAGAACGCGATATTCTACGTAAAGCTGCTAAATATTTTGCCGAAGAGACACGCTGGTGATCCGCTTCCAGTTTGTCTATGACCACCGAACCGAATACTCGGTCAAGCGGATGTGCCACGTTTTAAAGCTCAATCGCTCCTCGTTCTATAAATGGGTCCAAACCCGTGAAAAGCGCAGGTTAAAGATGTGTTCCGATGCCCTTATTGGTGCGAGAATTACAACCATCTTCGATGATGAGCACGGGCTTTATGGTGCTAAACGCATCGCTGCAAGCCTCAACGACGATACGGACTTTCCTCCGATCAACCACAAGAAGGTCGCACGCATCATGAAATCCATGGGACTTAAAGGCTTTACCAAGCGCCGCCGATGTGTCACTACCAGGCGCAAGCCTGGCCACCGTGTCATGCCGGACTTAGTAGGCCGTACATTCACAGCCAACGAGCCGAACCGCGTTTATCTTGGCGACATTACCTACCCGCCCTGTAAGGGTGGCAAGAACATGTATTTGGCCACAGTCATTGACACGTATTCACGAAACTTGCAGGTTATGCGATCGCAGACCACATGCGAGTGTCACTGGTCGTCGATGCACTAGCCCACGCGCACGGTGTGCGTGGCAGTCTTGACGGGGCTGTATTCCATTCCGATCACGGCAGTGTGTACACCTCACAAGCCTTTAGGGACCACTGCACCCAGCTTGGTGTTCGCCAATCCATGGGAGCGGTGGGAACGAGTGCTGATAATGCCCTGGCAGAATCATTTAACGCCACCTTAAAGCGTGAAGTCCTGCGTGATCGGAAAGTCTTTGACAATCCCATCGTCTGCCGCCAAGAAGTCTTTCGATGGTGCATGCGCTACAACACGCGCAGACGGCATTCCTGGTGCAACCTTCTAGCCCCCGATGACTTCGAAGCACTCACATCAGCTACACTGACCCAAGCAGCATAGCTAACCCCCGACGTGTCCACTGTCCGGGGGTCAGGCCCGTCTCCACCTCGTACGCCTCAATCCCATCATCACGCGCAGCGAGCTCGTGGAGGCCACCGGACTGTCCCAGCCCACCATCACCCGCGCCACCGCCGCTCTCCTCAAGGCCGGCCTCATCCAAGAGCGCACGGACCTCACCCGCTCCCAAGGTCGCGGCCGCCCCACGGTTCCGCTCGAGGCCTCCGATAACGGCTGGCTCCTTTCCGGCATCGCGGTCGGCACCACCTCGACGTATATCGGCCTCTACGACACCCGCGGCCGCATTATCCGCGAAGACAACGTTCCCACCCCGGTCTCGAAGCTCAGCCCCGATGACTTCGTCGAGCACGTCATCGCTGGCGTCAACCGGCTCACCACCGGTGTCGACCGCACACTCGTTTCCGTCGGCGTGACCACCTCCGGCTCCGTCGACGAAGAAGGCAAGGTCCACGCGGCCAACCTCGGCTGGGACGGCATGGATATCGCAGGACGCCTCGACTTCCAGTTCGGCGTCCCCGTCACTGTCACCCCGGCCGTGCCCGCCATCCTCGCTTCGGAGACGCAGGCCGCTCCTCTCGGCGACGAAGCCCGCACGCTCGTCCTCTTCGCGGATGACTCGATTGGCGCCGCCCTGTCCGATGAGGACGGCGTTGCCTCCATCGAGCTCCCACAGTTCGACGGCGCCGACCCACGCGACACCCTCGTCAACGCCGCGCTTGCGCCCCGTCTCGCTGAGGCTGCCGATGCCCCCTCGGTCCTTGCCCAGCGCGCCTCCGACCTCGGCCGCCTTACGGCCCAGCTTATCGATGCCCACCGCCCCGACACCGTGGTCATCGCCGGCTCCGCCTTCTACGACGTGCCCACCGCGCCGAAGCTCTTTGCCTCGGCCGCACGCGGCGAGCTCGACCCCGATCTCGCGTCCGCGACGGAGCTGCGCATGATCCCCAACCACAAGGAGATCGTCCGCTCCATCGCCCGCGCCGTCGCGCTCGACCCGCTCCTGCGCACGCCGCTTGAGCTGAACACCGCGAAGGTGCGCGCCGCCTAGGCCAGCCCGCACTCCGCACGCAGTTCGGCAAGGTTGCCGTCGTAGAGATACCCGCGCAGCCCTGCCGCCCGTGCTGCGTCGACGTTGCCCTGGGTGTCATCAATAAAGAGTGTGTCTTTCGCACTCGCACCCAACGCGTCCATCGCCACGTCGAAGGCCCGCTTGTCGGGCTTGACCACGCCAATCTCGCCACTGAGCACCACGGCGGTGAATTCCTTGAGTCACGAGTCGTTGCGCTCGCGCACCATACGACCGAGTCCCACCGGAATATTGGACAGCACGCCCACCGCATTGCCCGCGCCAAGCAACTCCTGGGCGACCCCACGACGTCGAGGTCCGGCGCCGTACACGGCTCGAAGTCCTGAGCGACGGCCTCAGAGATATCGAAGTCCGGAAGGCCTAGGCGCACCTGCATCTGGCGCCACCAGCGTTCGTCGCTCACCACGCCCGCGTCATAGGCCGGGCGCAATTCGTTATACGCCGTCCAAAAAGCGGCCGGATCCTCGGCACCGACGAGACGTAGCAGCGCCTCCTTCGGCTCCGGTGGGCGATGACGGAGCAAGACTCCGTAGAAATCGAAAAGATACGTCGACATACATCCAGACTACGGAAAGCCGCGCAGACTCGTCCCAAAACGACAGAGTTCTAGAAACGGAACAAGCGTCCGGGCAGCCCCGTGGGCACGAGCAGCACCGCCACGGCACCCAGCGCCGCGCCTCCTGCATACAGCGGCACAATGGCGTCCGGAATGATGCCGAGCGGCGTGAAGATCACCAAGCCCACGGCGGCAAGCACGAGCGCGCCGCCGACTGACGCAATGGACTTCTGCGGCAGGCTCACCGCGATGAGCGCAGCAAAAAGAAAGAGACCCGCCCCCGCGAAGGGCCCCAGCATGAGTGCCGCACCAAGCAGAAAAGTGCCGAGCGCAACGTGCGTACTGCTCAACGCCATGCCGACGCCCAAGGCGACGGCGAGCGCGAGGAGCACGACCACGGTCCAGGTTTTCTGCTTCATAGACATATAAAACGCAGTCTCCCACCAACCATGGGGTTGGTGGGAGATATTAGGACAATCTTGATGGGTTTGTTACCGCATGGTCACTGTCCCTTGACCTTTGTGTATTAGCTAGGCCTTGATGGCCACGCGTGACTACTTTGCGCGGGAGCCCAGAGTGGCGTCGATGCGCAGGAGGCCGGAGCCATCGTTGCCCACGAGCTTGATCTGGTCAATAATCTCGGTGACGGTGTCCTCTTCCTCAATCTGCTCGTCGAGGAACCAGTTCACGATCTGGCGGGACTCAAGGTCCTTCACCTCATCAGCGGTACGAGCGATCTCGCGGATCTGCTCGGAGACCTTCTGCTCGTGTGCGTAGGCAGCCTCGAAAGCGTCGAGCGGGGTCGCGGCCTTCACAGACGGAACCGGGACATCGGTGAGCTCCACGCGGTAACCGCGTGCGAGGAGGTGGTTGGCAAACTTCTGAGCGTGCTCGCGCTCCTCCGCAGCCTGAGCGTAGAACCAGTCACGCATGCCCGGGAAGGAAAGATCATCCATCTCGTAGGCCAGCTGGGTGTAGATGAGGGCGGCGCCGTGCTCGTTAATAACCTGTGCGTTCAGCAGGCTCTGCAGCTTCTCGTTCATTGAATATCCTTGCCTTTCGGTACCTGTTCAATAGGTAAATTTCTGTCTTTTCCGACGGCTATCCAACGGGTTTCCGGCGGTATAGTCTCCCATAATACAGATATTCAAAAATGCCGCTAGCTAGGTTAGGGTTCCCAAACATGCAGGCCAAAGACAATTTTGGTCACGGTAACCTAAGTTACCGCAACCTGATCAACGCCCGAATCCACACAAACGGAAGCAATCGAACTAGAGTCGGATGCCCGCCCGCTTGAGCGCATCAAGCACCAAAGGCATCCCTGCCACCGCGGTACCCACGAGCGCCACAACGCCCGCAATCACCCCCACGAGGATGCCGATACCCTCGCTCGACGGTTCCTCCGAGCTCAGCGTTCCCAACTGCGCGGAAGCCCGGGCAAGTCCCGTCGACTTATGCCCCTCGACTACCCCGGCATCCTTGCCATCAGCGAAGTCCAGCACGAGATCAACGTCGCCGCCCTCAAGTATCTGACCTTCCTTATAGCGCAGTAGCGAGCCCTCCAGGCCTGCACCCGCGGTGGCCTGGCGATCCTGCGCGCTCACATCGGTCCCAACCGCGATGGGGGCATCGAGGGTGAACGTGACCAGCACGTCATCATCGCCATCCCTGTCGACCTGCGCGCCCTTATCGCCCGGATCCCCGGACAAAACGTAGTCTCCAACGAGCTCGACCTTCGTGCCTTGCACCTGCAGCTTGAGATCTGAGTAGGTGAGATCGAGGCCGGCCGAGCCGCCCGCGCCCAGGCCTTTGTAGGCCACGATATGCGCCGAACCGTCAAGGACGATGGTGCCGTTGCCGTCCGCATCTAACGTCGTCTCAGCGACGTTGACCGGAAAGAGCAGCTGATTGTCCTTATACGTCGCCCCATCCGTGGTCGTCCAACGGCCAGCTGCCATTGGGCCAGCAAGATGCTCCATAAATGAGGTCTTGATGGGCCAGGCGAATGTACCCGCCGTCAGGTCCTGCGTTGCAGCAGTAGCCGGAACAGCCATTGCAGAGACGATAAGAGCAGATGCGAGAGAAGCAGAAGAGATTTTCTTCACGCGACAGACCTCCAGGTCACTTTAGAAATACAGATAAAACAAGAAGGGGGAAGAGAGGAAATAGTGAACCCGGCGCTACGCTGCGCCCGGATACAGCTTCGCTAGCTCGGCGAAGACTGCCGAGTTACACGCGAAGGCGGCCTGTGCCTCGGCGATGAGAGCGGCACGCTGGGCATCAGAAAGCGCGAGCTCGTCGAGCGCCTTGCGGTACGCGCTGCGGTAGGGCGGAATCTTGCCAATCGCCGCGAAGTTATAGAAATTGAGCGCATCCGGGTCGATACCGTAGAGAGCCCCCAGGCGCGCGGCAATAACCTGCCCACCCGAGATATCGCCAAGGTAGCGCACGTAGTGGTGAGCAACGACCCGGGGCTCCGATCCCGGCGTATCGAGCGATTCCAGGCGCGCGACGTAGCGTGCGGTGGCGGGAAGGATACGCACCTCGTCGCGCCACTGCGGGCCGTACATTTCCGCGAGGTCGAGTTCCAGCGCATCGCGGCGTTCCAACCGGGGGTCGGCCACCGCTCCGGCGATGCGAGTATCCGCTACCGTGCGGACCGCGCGCTCAAGCGCCTCATAGATAAACCACAACTGCCCAGTAAAGGTGGCGAGTGCCTCTGCGCTGAGCTCACCCGCCATCAAGCGGGTCATAAAATCTGAGCCCTCTGCGCTGGCGTGCGCTCGCGCGGTTTCCTCACGCAGCATCTGCGAAAGCGGCGTCGTGGTCATGGCAACGGTCATGGCCAAATTCCTCCTGATTAAGTAACGCTTGCCTAACCTTAATGTGGATAGTCTAAACAAGGCAAGCCTTACATATCAAGACCTATGCCATACTTCATGCCCACAGTGACGCATATTCGACCGAAAGTATGACTAATCGTCGCACCCCCATGCTCAGCGCACATCTCTCCCCCAGGTTTTAGTCCCCCAAATTGCCCGAGAGCCGGTCGAGGCGCTGCTGACTGACCGGATCAAGACCCCGAATATCCACGGTCACGCCGCGCTGCGCGTATTTCTCACGCACCGCATCCAGCGTCGCCACAGTCGAGGCATCCCATACCTGCGCAGCCGACATGTCGATATCGACCTCAGAGACTCCCAGCGTGTAGTCAAAGGAATAGACAAGGTCGTTGGACGAAGCAAAGAAAAGCTGGCCGGTGACGCGGTACGCGGCGCGGGTGGCATCGGAAGCAACGAGCTCGACCTGGGTGAGGTGCGCGACGCGACGCGCGAACGCAATCATGGCCGTGAGCACGCCGGCGATGACGCCGACCGCCAGGTTGTGAGTAACCAATGTCCCCACAACCGTCACGAGCATGACCAGCGTTTCCGACAGCGGCATGCGGTGGATGGTGCGCACCGAGTGCCAATCCACCGTGTCCGCGGCGACGAGGATCATGACGGCGACAAGCGCAGTCATGGGAATCGCACCCACGGTATCGCCCAACACAAGGATGAGAATGAGGAGGAAGATGCCAGCGAGCAGGCTCGACAGGCGCGTGCGAGCACCAGAAGCTTTGACGCCAATCATCGTCTGGCCAATCATCGCACACACGCCCATGCCGCCGATGCTCGCCGCAAGGACGTTGCCAATACCCTGACCGAGGGACTCGCGCGTTTTATCCGAGTGGCTGTCCGTAATGTCGTCGACAAGTTTGGCTGTGAGCAGCGACTCCATGAGGCCGACGAGGGCCACGCCTACCGCGTACGGGCCGATGAGCGTGAGCGTGTCGAGCGTGAGCGGCACGTCAGGGAAAACGAAGCCCGGCAGGCTCGTGGGTAGCTCGCCTTGGTCCGCGACGTCCGGAATGTCCCAGCGGAAGACGACGACGAGCACTGTGATGACGAGGATCGTGATGAGCGGGGCGGGGACGACCTCCGTGAGCCTCGGCCACAGAAGCATGATGACCACACCGAGCGCCACGAGGGGATAGACGATCCACGGGACGTGCATGAGGTGCGGCAGCTGCGCGGTAAACATCATGATGCCCAACGCGTTGACGAAGCCAGTCATAACGGAGCGCGGGATAAAACGCATGAGCTTGGCGACCCCGAGGAAAGCGAGAACGATCTGCAGGACTCCCGCCAGCAGCACCGCCGCGAGGACGTACTGCAGACCGTGGGAGGCAGACAAGGGAGCAATGACCAACGCGACCGAGCCGGCCGCGGCGGAGATCATGGCAGGACGACCACCAGTAAAGGAGATGGAGATTGCCATGATGACGGACGCGAAGAGTCCAACGCGTGGATCCAGCCCCGCCAGGATCGAAAAGCTTAAGACCTCGGGGATAAGCGCGAGGGCGACGGCGAGGCCGCCGAAGACTTCCATGCGCAGGCGCGCGGGGGAAGAAAAGACGTAGCGAAAGCTCGCGAGCACGCCGGTAGGCGCAGGAATTTGGGCTCGTCCCCCAACTACCACTTCCAGAGATAAACGAAGGCCCGTCAGCTGCGCGCTGACGGGCCTTCTCCCCATGACTAATCTTTCGGCACTTACCGTGAGAAGGAAGTGGAGCGCGACCTTCCTAGTAAGCAACCGCCCGTGATTAGGCAAGGCTTAGTT
This sequence comes from Corynebacterium sp. MSK004, assembly GCF_030232515.1. NCBI lineage: Bacteria > Bacillati > Actinomycetota > Actinomycetes > Mycobacteriales > Corynebacteriaceae > Corynebacterium > Corynebacterium sp. MSK004. The sequence goes on from NZ_JASPKB010000012.1 coordinate 36,342, forward strand.
TATAAACCTTTAGTTGGATGGTCAAGGGGGAACGAGAACTTTCTCCCGCGATCCCGCGAAATATCACCGTTACCACTAATAATTCCGAAAAATTAATGTATCGCGGCACGAAATAGGATGAGAGTTATGGCAACAGATTCGTTCAAAGAACCGCTCAAAGAACTCGAAACCCTCATCTCCGAGGGACTCGGGCGGTTCTGGCGTTCAGACCCGACTCCCCCTTCCGTCAGCTACGACGCCACCGAAGGCCTGCCGGAGACACCGGCGGCGGAACAAGTTTCAGACTCTCCGCGCCACGGCATTACCACCCCTGCGCCCGCTAACGCCTTGCGCGAGGAAGTGGCCGACGAAATCGCCGAGCTATTGCGTGCCGAGCGCCGCAGCTTCTTCGACCTCGACTTTCGCCATCCACGCGGGTCCGCAGGCGACGACCACGAGGCAGAGACCGCGGCACGCCTGGCATCGCTACCGCTCGGCGCACGCCTGAAGCCACGCGGCGTTTTCGAAGACGACTGGGCAGCGCGCCCGGATGAAGACCACCCATGGCCCATCATTCTCATCCACGGGACGACGGATACGAAAGGCGTATGGCAGCTGCTCGGCTCCGAGCTGCGCGAGGACGGCTGGACCGTGTTCGCACCGGACTATGGCGCCCGCGCCACCGGCCCCATCGCCGCCTCCGCCGATCAGGTCGGCGCGTATATCGACGCGGTCCAAGCCGTCACCGGCGCGGAACAGGTCGTGCTCATCGGACACTCTCAAGTCGGTATCGTCGCCCGCTACTGGATGCATAACCACGATGCGGTGGACCGCGTGCGCCACATCATCTGCCTGTCGGCGCCCAACCACGGCACCACCCAAGGTGGAATCGTCAGCTCGTTGATTTCCAGCCGCCGCCAAGAACACGTCATGCGCTCCATCATCGACGCTTACTTCGGCCCAGCCGGCATGGAACAAATCGTGGGCAGCGCGACGCTGGAGGAGCTCAACCGCAACGGTGACCTGGCCCCCGGTGTGAGCTACACGTGCGTGGCCACTAAGCAAGACTCCATCGTCGTGCCGCCGGAAACCTGTTTCTTGGATCCCGGCGACACTCCCGACGGAACGGTGCGCAATGTCTATGTGCAAGACGTCGACAAACGCGCCGTCGTCTCACACATGGATATGCCCATGGACAAGCGCGTGCGCGCCATCGTGCGCACGGTGCTCAAACAGCTCTCCCCCACCCTGGACAATCCTCACGACGCCCAAAGCCACGCCCTTGCCAACGCGGGTCACGCCGACTCGGAATAGACCCGTGCAGGTTCGCTAACGCAGGCGCGCCAGCAGGGGATTAAGAACGCCGGACTGCACGATGGCGCCGCCGATGACCGCAAACATGCCGCCCAGAGCGGTCAGCGCCAACACGATATTCCACACGTTGGAAAAAGAAGAGCCTTCTTCGCCCTTGTTATCCGTGCCGCCTTGGTTCTGATCCCGCCCCTTTTCCGGCTTCTTCTCTGGGTCCTTCTCAGGAGTCTTTCCTTGGTCTCCTGCCTGGTCCTTGCCCTGCTCGTCGCGGCCCGGCTCGTCCTGCTCCCCTGGGGTGGTCTCGGTGCCCTCATCGGCAGGACCCACACACTCGGACGCGGTCTTCAAGGTCACCTGTGCATCATCAAGTTCCGGCTTGTAGCTCTCGTTGTACATGCCCATGAAGATCACGTCGATACCCTCGATGTGCTGGATCTTCGACTCGCGATCGTAGTAGGTACCCGCCTTCGGCTTGTACGTCACGTCGGTCGCATTCAGCGTGAGCATATCGCCGTCCTTCGACCATGCGGCATTGCCCTCAGCGAAGGTATCCGTGCCCGACTTCTTGTTTTCTTCCGTGCGGTCCTCCGGGGTGTATTCCGTCATGCCCTTGCCCGGCACGTAGTAGCCCTCGTAGGACGTGCCCGCCTTTGCCTGCCCTGCCTCCGTGAGGACATAAGGCGAGAGCATCTTGGTGTACAGCGCACCGTGGTGGCCCTCAAACTCCAGCGTCGAATCCTTGGTTCGAATATCGGCTTTCGTGACGGTGCCGTCTTCGCCCAGGCTCACCGAGGACGCAGAAGGATCCACCTCGAAGTGGAACTGAAAGTCTGCTCCGCCTTTGTTACCCTCGTCCTGCGTTACCGCGCCGGACGTGGTCCACCCACCCCTCGCGATGGGGCCGGTGATGTAGTTGCGGAAAGATTCCTTGATGCCCCAATTCACAGTTCCGGAGACAATGCGGGTCTCCAGGGTCTGGCCAGGGGCGCAGGTGGGGGCATCGGCAGCAAAGGCTGCCGGAACGGTCAGCGCCGAGGCGGTCAGCGCCAGCGCGAGAGAAGAAGAGACAATACGCATGAGTTAAGACTCCTTAAGTAGATCGACAAAAGACTGCTCGGGATCGGCGACCTGACATCGCGCGGGATGGACTGAGATGTGGCCGTCTGCCTTGCTCACCTGGATGGGCCAGCGATAGACCTGCGACAAAATCTCGTCGGTGTAGACCTCGCGCACCGGGCCGGCGGCGGCAACTGCCCCGTCTGCTAGGCACACGATGTGATCGCAATAGGCCGCAGCGGCGCCCAAATCGTGGAGTACCACCAGCACCGCCACTCCAGCCTGCGCCGCGATCGAGCGCACCAATCCCAAGACTTGTTCTTGGTGGCGGATGTCCAGCGCCGCAGTCGGCTCATCGAGAAGAATCACCGGGGTCTGCTGCGCCAGTACACGGGCCAACGCCACACGCGCACGCTCCCCGCCAGAGAGCGTGGCAATATCGCGGCCGACCAAGTGCGTCGCATCCACCGCCGCAAGCGCTGCGTCGATGATCGCGGCGTCCTCGGCCTGCCTGGCGGTGCCCTCCCAAGGGCGCCGGCCCATGGCCACTACATCACGCACGAGAAACTGGAAGGACACAGTAACGTCCTGCAGCATCACCGCACGCGCACGGGCCAACGCCCCTGGGGAGGACACCGCCGGATCCTGCCCCACGAGGGAAACGGAACCGGTGTAATCAATATCGCCGGCGATGGCCGCCAGCAGCGTGGACTTGCCCGCACCATTCGGGCCGATGAGGCCGGTGACCTCCCCTGGGCGGGCGACAAAGGAGACATCGGAAAGCAGGTTCCGCTCGCCGATCGAAACGGAAAGATTCGCAACGTTAATCATCAATGCATTCCCTTCTTCATCATCCGGCGCAACAGCACGAAGAAGGTGGGGCCACCCACGAGCGCGGTAAAGATACCGATGGGAAGGTCGGCGAAAGGAATGAGCGTGCGCGCAGCGACGTCGGCAAAGCCAATGAGTACGGCGCCCGCCACCGCAGAGGCCGGCAGCAAGACCCTGTTTTCTGGGCCGATGATCGTACGCAGCAGGTGCGGCACGATAAGGCCGACGAACCCAATAAGTCCGGCGAAAGCAACTGCGCCGGCGGTAAGGATCGCCGAGGCAGCGATGGCGATAATGCGCAGTCGCTTGACGTCGACGCCAGTGTGTTCCGCGGCGCGCTCGCCCAGCGCGAGCACATCTAGCTGGCGGCCAAGACGCAGCGCAATGGCCATCCCGAGGAGGGCGATGGGGAGGCCCACCCACACGTGTTTCCACTGGGAACCGTTGAGCGAACCCATTTGCCAAAAGATGATTTGCTCGCGGTTCGCGGTAGGCGCCAGGTACATCATGAAGGAGATGATGGCGTTGCACACCGCGTTGATAGCAATGCCGGTCAGGATCAGATTGACCACCGCCACACGCCCTCGTGAGCGCGCCAACTGGTAGATCAGCGCGGTAACCAGCAGCGCCGTAGCAAACGCCGCGAGCGGCACCGTGAAGGTACCCAGGACGGAGATATTAAAGACGATTACCACGGCCGCGCCTACACCGGCACCGGAGGTCACGCCCACGATGGAGGGCTCAGCCAGCGGGTTGGCGAACACGGCCTGCATGAGCGTGCCCGCCACTCCCAAGCACGCGCCGACCAAGAAACCGAGCAGAATGCGCGGCAGGCGGATCTGCCACACGACGTTGGCCGTCAAGCCACCGCCAGGGCCCGCGGCCATAATCTGCACCAAGTCACCCAGCGCGACGTAGTACTGCCCCAGCGCAAGCGACAGGATGAAGGCGACACCAAGCAGCACCCCAAGCGATACGAATACACCAACCCGCAGGCGGGAGCGCCGAGCGAAAACCTCCGTGGGGGCCGCCGGTTTAAGCATTGTCTGGGTCATAGATTGCCTGCGCAAGTTTGAGAAGGGTCTGTCCGGTCAAGGGCCCGAAGGCGAGCGATTGCCCGTCTGGGATGGTCACGATCCGCTGCTTTTGGCCCGCGGTGGTTTGTGCAATGCCGGGGCGCTCGAGGAGGCCTTCGACGCCGCCGGTCGACTCCAGGCCGCCCGTCATCATGATGATGACCTCAGGGTTAATCTTTGCCAAAGATTCGGCGTTGGCAGGTTCGGCGTAAGAGAGGTGGTATTCGGTGCCGAGGTCTACGCCGCCCACACCCTCAATGAGGTCCTTGGCACCCGTGCCTTCTCCCATGATGAAGAAGATGCCGCCGTTGCCGCGCGCGTAGAGGAACGCCATGCGCATTGGCTCCTCCGGCACGATGTCTGCGATGGCCGCCTTATCTTTTTCGATTTCTTCGACGGAGCGGTTGGCCAGCGTTTCGCCTTCGTCTGGCAGACCCACGACCGCGGCCAGGTTTGTGATGTCCTCGGCCACCGAGTCAATGGTGCGTTTCGGCTCCATGACCACGGTGGTCACCCCTGCGGCGCGAATCTGGTCGATGGCGTCGCGTGGGCCGATCGAATGATCGACGATGACCAGCGTGGGCCGGAGTTCGAGCACGGCTTCCACGTTGATGTTGTGTCCGCCCTGGGTCACGACGGGGCGATCGGCGATAGCGTTTTCCGTCGACGACACCGTGCGACCCACGATATTGTCCGTAAGCCCTAGGCCCTCGAGGGTTTTCGTATACGTACCGTAGAGATCCAATGCCACGATTCGGGACACATCCGTAACGGAGACGTCGTAGCCGTCAGCATCCGTGAGCTCTACCGGCAGCGCGGGAGTAGGCGACTCCGCCACCGCGACGACATCCTCGAAGTCCGTCACATTCGACACACCCGTAAACGAGCGCGGGTCTTTGGCCGACTGCGCGTCTGGGAGGGCGTCGCGCAGCTGCGCGTCTTGGGATTCATAGGCGCCTTGGACGCCGCACCCTGTGAGGGCGAAGACACACGCCAACGCCACCAAAAGTCGTTTCATGCGAAACGTATCCTTTCTCAAGTCTTGGGTAACAAGGGGTGCGCTACGCCGGGTTGCGCAGGACGACGGAGCCCATGGAACCGCCGGCGATGGCGAGGCCTGCGATAAGCAGCAGGAGCCACGTGCTCGCCTCCGGCGAGGAGCCCGCGGCCGCGGCCTTCTTGATCTGGAAGTTGCCGCTGCCGTCTTCATAACCAGACGTGCTCGTGCCGGCCGCGGCCTGCGGGCCGTCTCCCGCAGAGCTTTCCGATGCCGCCCGCTTTGCCGCCGCAGCGCTCTGACCGCCGGAGGTCGTCGCCGCACCAGTGTGTGCCGTAGTTCCGCTCGCCCCGGCGCAGTCCCCGGATCCGCCAAGTTGTGCATGCAACGAAAGCGGATCAAGGGTCGTGCCCGGCTCATAGAAATTCGCGAACGCATCATTGCCCGCTGCGGTCAGCGTGACGGTGGCTTCGCCGTCGACGGCGGAGTCACTCACGTCGAGCAGGCTAAACGACACGTCTCCGAGCACCGTGCGTCCAAAGTCCTTGCGCTCGCCCTCCATGTTGGAGGAACGCACGTCGGCGATGAGTTGACCGCTCGTCCCGTTGAACCGGACTTCCAGGTTCGCGATATTGAGATCGAGGACTCCGTTGTGGCCGGTAAAATGCATAGCGCCGCCGTAGCGGATGGAACCTGACTGCGCCGCAGTATCCACATCTCCGCCGGTGCCCGTGAACTGGAAACGCGAGTTGTCGTACCCTACGCCGTCGAGCGTCCAGGCGCCCTTGGCGATGGAGCCGGTGATATACGACTGGAAGGACTTCTTGACACCCCACTCGGCGGTCGCAGCCTGCACGCCCGTGGCTACGCAGGTTTCTGACTGCCCATCACTAGCCGCGGACCCGGGGTCCTGTGGCCGCGCGGTTCTTGTGGTTCCAGTAGCACCAGTAGTGCCGGAAGTACCCGAAGTACTGCCCGAAGTACTACCCGAAGTGCTCGAAGTACTACCCGAAGCACCCGAAGGGCTCGCGGTGCCCGAAGTGTTGGCTCCCGACGCGCCTGAACCACTCGTGGTGCTAGTGGTAGTGCTGGTGGTCGTGCCCGTGGCGGCTTCCGTGCGAGAACGGAAGGATTCTAGCTGGTCTAGGAAGGACTCCGTGTTGCCCATGAAGGTGGTCAGGCCATTCATGGTGTCGTTCGTTTCCTTCAGAATCGCCATGGCTTCTGCATTGCGACCAGTAAACGTGCCCGAGATTGTCCCCAAGGACTTCGAACCGCTGCCTGAACCGCCAGAGGACCCGCCGCAGCTGCCATCCGTGGCCACGGTCCCTGACGAGGGGTCCATCGACTGTCCCGACTCATAGGCAATGAAGAGTTTGTGTCCTTCGTCGGTGAGCGTGACGTCGCCGGAAAGGTCGAGCGTGTGCGCGGACGCGTCGACGGGTTGATCTAGATCGATCCCCGCGATGACCACGTTATCGCCGGTAATCTGCGGGCCGCGTGCGGACTTATCCACCATGTCAGATTCATAAGAGACGTAATCCACCACGATCGCCGCCCGGTTGCCGGAGGCCTGAATCTGCCAGTCTGTCAGCGTCATATCCAACAGATCGTCGCCGCCGTAGTTGTGTCCAGTGAAGTGGATGACGCCGCCGAAGGGGACGGTGACGGTATCGCCGTTTACGGAAGCCTTGCCCGGAGTGAAGGTAAAAGCACCGTCTGCGCCGGTTTCGGAACCGGTAAAACCAATGCCGTCCGTTTCCCACTGGCCCTTGGCGACTTGGCCTTGGATATAGCTTCGGTAGGACTGCTTAATGCCCCAATTCCAGGAGCAAGTGCCGGCAGCCGAGGCGACAGGAGCGTTGAGCGCGACCGAAGGGAGTGCGATGAGAGTACTGGCAGCAAGAGTGCCCAATATTCGACGGAGAATCACGGAGAGAGTCCTCATGAAGTATTGATGCGATGAACAAAAAGAATCAGAAGTTAGGCTACACATACCTAAGCAGTTTTGTATAGGCTATACTAACCTAGATTAGGTAAGCAACCCCCAACAAAGGACACCCTCATTCGGTCATGACATCGTCGTCTACCAGCGCCTTCAAAAATCTGTATCCCGACGTAGACCCCACGCGTGGGCTACCTCTCAGCGTCTCCGAGCGCCTTGCGCTGTCTCTCGCGCTCGCGATTGCAGCTTATGGAGCCGTCACCGCAGACATGCTCGTTGCAGGCGCCGGCGTGGCCTTCACCCTCATCGCCTCGGTGCTGCAACAGCACAAGACCGCGCGTCGGATTCGCTCCGAAGCGCGCACTCGCTTCCCCGGCGAAGACTGGGCCGAATACCGCGCCACGCGGCGGCTCAACCTCGGCGTCCTAGTCCCCTTGTGGGTCTGCATCATCATCGCCTTGTGCGCGGCCGGATACTGGTTCGTGCCGCTCGAATATGCAACTCCCGCCGCCATCGTCATCGCGGTTCTCGTTGCCCTGCTCGCCTGGTTCATGCCAGGCATCAGCCCCCTGTGGCGAGGCAAGCAGACCGATCCCCCGGCACCAGAGAAAAACACCGACACCGCAGTCATGTACTTCGAGAAGCTTTAGGCCTGCCGTACCCCAGCCTTACACATCAAGCAGATCCAGTAGCTCATCAAAAGCCGGCGCTACCTGCGTGCGCCACAGCGTCGTCGCCTTCGGGTCGCCGCGTCCGGGGCCGCCGTTCACCACAGAGACCTCTTTGCCCTGCTTGAGCGCGTCGAGCATGAAGCGATAGCCACTCATCACGGCGAGCGACGAACCGGCGACAAGCAGCGAGCGCGAGTCCGCAAGCAGCGCACGCGCGGCGTCCCGCCGCTCCACCGGAACCGGCTCGCCGAAGTAGACGACGTCCGGCTTGAGCAGCTCCGAACCGCAGCGGACGCACGGCGCCATCACGAACTCGTCGACCGCCTGCTGCGACAGCGCGACGTCGCCGTCCGGGTTAACTTCATCCGCGCGCACGACCCAGCGCTCCAGATAGCCCGGATTCGCGGCTCGTTGTTGAAGTCTGCCCAGTGGAAGAAGTAGTCCGGGTTGAACTTGCCTGCGCCCGGGTTGGCGAAGTAGATCGTCTCTTCTGGGGTCATGGCGACGAAGATTTGCACCAGTGAGAAGATTCCCTGGTAGACGCCCTCGTGGGCGTACTTGGCTATCTGGTTCGCACCTTGGGAGACCGGCACGCCGGAGCGCTTCAGCTCGATGTGGAAGACCGGCATACCGTTAATGAGCAGCATCAAGTCGCCACGTCGGGTGGGCAGCAGCTCATTGGCGGTCTGGAAGCGCGGCTGGACGGCAATCTGGTAGCGCGACTGGCCACCGGCAATCTCTAGGCGATCGTAGATTTTCAGGCTAACCTCAGAGCCGAAGTTGGCGGCCTGCGGTGCATCTCGGGTAATGGTCACGGTGCTACCGTTGATGAACTCGTTGAGCGCCAGCGGCGTACGCAGGTTGTTGACCTGCTCGATGATTTGCGCCATCTCGCCCTCGGTGAGCGGCACGTCGCCAAGCAGGTTACGGCCCCGGTTGTTGGCGTAAAGAATGTTCGCCCAGTTGTCGATGAGCTGCTGCTCTGTCGGGAAGCGCAGCAACTCCTTGCTCCAGCCGTGGCGGGTTAGCAGGTCGATGAGTACCGCCTCGAACTCAGCCTCAGAACGAAATGGTGTGGTCATAGCTGCTCCTTAGATGAACATCCGTTGCAGCAGCGCCGCCTTGGCCTGCTTAAGGGACTCGATGTACTTGGCCTCGGTAGCAATGAGCGTGTCCAGCCGTGTGAACACTGCACCGATGGCCTGTTGTTCTTCAAGGGTGGGTGGAATGGTAGCCGCCGCCTCTGCCAAGTGACGGGCGTTCAGTGACGGCAAAGCACCGCTCTGAGTGAATCGGGTCAGGTCCACCGTCTTGAGGTAGGTATCGGCAAACTGAACATCCCAAGATTTGGTGTCCAAGGAAAACGCCATGAGATTGTTGTCGAGGAGGAATGTATCGGTAGCGAGTCTTTTGCGCCCTAGGAAGACAGCAGCACCAACCTTGGCGAACAGAATCGCAGGTACAGCTGTTACAGGCACCCAGTGATTACGAACAATCTGTTCCTCCGTCACATAGTGGTTGGCGGAGCGCAGTTGCAGCTCATTCCCTGGTGCGGAGAGGTCCGATACCTTGTAGAAAGGTAGGCCTGCTTCCCCGCCTTGTTCACGTTCCGGGAATCCGACGCCTGACTTGAACGAGCCGAGTTCACCCAGTGTTGTCGTCTTCCACTCACCGTCGAAGCCCTCCAGCCGCAACTCCGGCACCGTCTGCCCCTCCTCCTGCGGGAACATCCGTTGCATGAGAGCAGTTTTGGCCTGCTGCAGGGCCTGGTGCTTCTTGGTGTGCTGGTTGATGGCATCGTCGAGGTTGGTGAAGATAGCGCCGATGGCCTACTGTTCTTCGAGAGCGGGCGGGAAATAAACAGCCTGATTGAACAGCTCAGTCTTCGTGATACCTTTGATGGTGCTACCCTGCAGCTGGTCAGCGAGTCCCTCCATACGCCGCTTAACAGTAAGAGCGATGTATTCAGGGTCACCGGAAAGGTCTGATAGCGATACAAAGTCCTGGCTGGTGGCGTAAGGGAACGGCATAAAAGAGACCTTGCCAACGCCAACACGAGTGACGACTGCAACAGAGTCGGCAGGAATCTGCATAGCAGCAGAGCGTGAAATAGCTTCCTCGGTGATGTGCTTACGAGGGGCGACCGGGGCGACCCCCTGCTCCGCAACATCAGAGGATTGAATCCAAGGGATGTCCCCGGACCAGTAGCCCGGTTCATCGCTAGATGGCGTACCGCCACCGTAAGTCCTTTCGCTGAGGTCTCCAATGGCTTTCAATTCCCACTCACCATCGAAGCCCTCCAGGCGCAGTGCGGGCACGTTGTGACTATGCATCGCGACCACCGCCCAGCAGCTCCTGGAGTGCAGCCACGGCCTGCATGTCGGCGGCGTTGCCGGTAAGCCCGCTCAGTAGGCCAGCGAGTTCTTGCTCCGTCTCGCGAATCTTCACGTCGAGGTCGGTCAGCGCGACGGCGTACTTGTCGTGCAGCGCCTGGACGCGGCCGGCCAGGCCTGCAAGCACGTGACCAGGGATTTCGCGCAGGTCATCCATAAGTGAAGTAATCCACTTGGCGGTGAGCACCTCATCGACCTGCGCTTCGGTAAGCGCTTCAATGGTCGCGTAGGTGTCTTTCTCCAACTGCTCTTGCGCAGCCTTGAGGTTCTTCTTGAGCTTGTCCCGCTGGGCGATAAGTGCCTTGGCGCTGAGCATGGCAGCCTCAGTGCTGTCCTCCGGCCAGGTCTCGCCCTTGGCCAGCTTCGGCAGGTCCTTGATGGCCTTGTTCAGCTCGGTCTTCTTGAAGGCGTCCTGCTTGTCGTTAAGTATCTCGGTCAGGTCGGTCTTGTCGACTTCGCTTAAGCCCTCGACAAGCTGTGTTAGCTCAGATACAGCTGTGTCCACGTCGCGACTTAGCTGCGTTACCTGGTCCTTCTGTTGCGCCAGGTAGAAGGTCTGCACCAACTCGTTGGGAGCAACGCGCCCGTCCCATCCGATTTGGACATAGACCTTTTTCTTTTCCTTGGTCTTCCACTCCATCACGGGGTGGTTGACCCGCAGGGCATCGAAGCCTTCGGTCTGGATGACTTCTAGGTCACCGGCGGTTTTGACCCAGCTGTCATGCAGTACCTGGTAGCCCTCGTAGGCATCAACCAACGGTACAGGGTCGAGTCGGTCGAACAGGTCTGCCTTAAGCTGGTCCTCGGTGGTGGTAATGGGCACGGTGGCCGCGCCGTCCACCAGCAGCGCGTGCAGCTTCTCCGGGAGGTCGGATAGTGCAGCGTCAACCTGGTTACGCAGTGCCTGGGCTGCAGGGTGCTTGTCGATGGTCTCGCGCAGGTTGGCGGTCTTCAGCTCCGCGTAGCCTTCTACCTTCTCGGTGAACAGCGCCTCACGCAGTCCCGGTAGGGCGGTCCAGTAGTGCTCCAAGGCGGCAATCTCACTGGTGGGGATGCCGCCGTGCATGGTGGCGTACAGGTCTACAGACTCTGGCGGCAGGGTGGCGGACACGTAGCGCGGGATGTTGAGGTTGTGGTCGTTGGCACGAATCTCGTCGCGGGTCACGACCTTAGCGAAGTGTGGCACGTCAACGCGGTTGCGGACGGCATCGACGATGCGCTGGATGTCGCGGGCACGCAGGTGGTTGTACTTACCCTGCTTGATGAAGCCCTGCGAGGCGTCGATGAACAGCACGTCATCGCGGTCACGTTCTTGCTTGAGCACCATGATGATGGTCGCGATACCGGTGCCGTAGAAGATGTTGGAAGGCAGGCCGATAATGGCATCGATGTGGTTGGCCTCGATGAGATTGCGGCGGATGTCGGCCTCCGAGCTGCCACGGAACAGCACGCCGTGCGGCAGGACGATGGTGAGGATACCGTCGGGTTTGACGTGGAACAGCTCATGCAGCAAGAAGGCGTAGTCGGCCTTGGTCTTCGGAGCTAGACCAAACCGTGCGAATCGCGGGTCAGCCTCGTTGCCTTCGGGTTCCCACTTCTGGGAGTAGGGCGGGTCGGAGACTACGGCGTCCACATAGAGCGGCTGGTAGGTCTGTACCGGGTCGAACTCGTCGAACATCGGCCAGTCATGGGCCAAGCTGTCACCGTTGCGGGCGACGATGTTGTCCGCCTTCACGCCGCGCATGACCAGGTTCATGCGGGTGAGGTTGTAGGTGTTCTCGCGCAGCTCCTGGGCGAAGTACTTAATACGGTCTGGGTCCCCCATGCGCTTGGCGACGGCATGGCCGATGTTAAGCAGCAGGGAGCCAGAGCCGGAGGTCGGGTCGTAAATCTGAATCTCGTCGCGGTCCTTGAGGTGGTCAGCGACGATGTTGCTCATGATGAGCGAGACCTCATGCGGGGTGTAGAACTCGCCTGCCTTCTTGCCCGCGTTAGCCGCGAACTTCTCGATGAGGTACTCGTAGATGTATCCCAGCACGTCATAGCCCTGCTTGCCATCAGTGGGGATGTCATCGATAAGGTCCAGTAGCTTCTTGATGGCTGAGGTACGGGCAGCGTCGGTTGTGCCCAGCTTCGACAGGCTGGTGTCCAGGGTGTTAAGGATGCCCTCGAAGACGTGCTTGTGCTCCGGGGCGATGTTGCGCTTGAAGGTAGCCAGGCCGTCGCGCACGTGAGCGATGGAAAAGTCGTTACCCATGTCCCGCCACGTCGAGTACAGGTTCTCGTAAGTGAGGAAGTAGCCCAAGTTGTTACGCACCAGGGCCACGGTGTCAGTGTCGGTCTCAACGAGCGCATCGGGCAGGTCTTCCGGTTCAGCGTCGTTATTGAGCATGAACTGCTCTACTTGGTCGGACAGGAACTTATAGAAGATGAAGCCGAGAATGTAGTCCTTGTAATCCTGCGCTTCGATCTTTGAGCGTACCGACGATACCGTACAGCGAGAAGATTTTACTTTCTAAGTGCATGGCTTGGGGGGAGCGGCGAAGTCCTACGTGGTGCAGGATTCAAAGCCCCAAATGGCGATTCCAGCACAAAACAGAAAAGGCCCCTACCGGTGTTTCCACTGGTAGGGGCGGGAGAGGGATTCGCGAAACTCCCCTACCACCCGAAACACACCCCTCCCCCAGACCGTCCCCGGAAGTATTCCCCGAATTCCCCGGAACCACCACGACAATCCCCAAAGAACACCCCTGACCAGCAAAAACGCCCCCTAGAACAACCACCCACCAGCACAAACGCCCCGAAAACATCACGCCACCACTACCTAGCGTCCTATCCCGCACCACTTCACCGAAACTCCCCACAAGCCACCCCGAATCCCTTCATCCCGCGCAACTGTCGCGCCCCGTACAAACCAAAACGGTGCCACTGAGAAAAGACTTACAGTGACACCGTTTCATGCGAGTAAATGAAAAAGAAACAAAACTCAATCACCACGGGACGTTTCCGTACGTGAAGGATGAGTGCATAAACATGCGCTAGTACTCATAATACCAATATTGCACACATGTTCGTCAGAATGAACAGGAATCGTTTGTAGCGGTGTGCTGACATGAAAAACACCCCCGTAAAACCACGAGGGTGCAATAGCGCGTTGAGTGATCTACCGGATTAACGGAAGATGTTCGCGATCTTTGTCCAGAAGGACTCGTGAACAGCGCCACCAGTATTTACCACTGGACCATGTTGAGATACTGGTCCAGGAATTGCTGCTGGTTGAGCAGGAACAAATGGTGGAGTGTTCACACGAGAAGGATTCTGTGGAACTGGTTGTTTTTCGGGGAACGTGTGATTCACCACTGGCGGAACAGGTTTTGGTTCAGTCTTGTTCTCTATAATCCTTGCCCCCGGCTCAGTAGTCTTCTCCGTGGTCGTTGGCACGTTCTCAGTGCCTTTTGGATCAGGAGTAGGGATTACTGGTGGTGTCGAAGTATCTGTTTTAGGAGTTCCTGATGGTTCAGGAGTTGGTTCTTCACTCGGTGATGGAGTGGCGGACTCGCTCGGTGAAGGAGTTGGTGACTCGCTCGGTGATGGGTCTGGTGACGGTGTTGGTGACTCGCTAGGGGATGGTGCTGGTTCCTCTTCTGGGGTTGGTTGTTCGCGCAGTTTGATTCTTAGCGCAGCCTGGTCACAAGAATCGTTCTTTAAAGAATATGAATTAACAAAATCGGGAATATCAAAACGCCACTTATTTCGACGCTTCCAGCCATTCCCATCATCGATATCTTCGTCGTACTTATATGTTGCAATATTATTTTCTGCGTCATATTCTAAGTACTTACGACTTTTATCGTAATCCCCATCATTTTGCGTCAGAACCCCATCGACTGCAAAAATATCATTGATACGTTCACTTGATTGTCCTATCAAAAGTTTCGGATCAACTTCATCATCATTAATCTTTTCCAGTCCAGCAGTATTAATGATCGATGACCCTTCTTCATAAGTGTTTGTTACAGGTTTACACTTCTCCGTCGTATCAAAACCGGCAATCGTATTAATCGGTTTCGCGTAAATTTCAGCATTACGCTTATTTACTTCAGGATCAGTAATGCTAAATTCTGGTAGAGGTCCAGGGTTGATCCAATCAGCGGTTTTCGTCTTACCTGTTTGTGGATCAGTGAACTCTTTTCCCACACGATCTACAATCTTGCGGTCAAAATCGACATAACGTAAACGGTTTGTAGCGCGTAGGGGAACGTACACATCAGATTTAGCGCCGTTGACATTGATCGTTCCGGACACGCGGACTGTGTGCATTCCCTTCTTGTCGGAAGCAATGCGGATCATCTTGTACTCAGACAAGTTCGATTTATCAATTCCTTCGGGAAGGTTTACCCCTTCAGGAAGTTTTGTTAGATCTTCTTGCACGTACGCAAACGATCCGACATCGAGCATATTTTGTGCAGTTCTTTTTTCTTTACTACCATCACCAGCGTATAAGCGTTTCCAGTTACCGTTATCGTCTTGGTAGAAACTGTTGAAGTCCACCCCGCCTTTATCTGGTCGCAACTCAATCATTTCGCGAACGTCATTACGAGTGATGTTTGGTTTCCAGGAATAGTAATTGTCATTTTCAAGATACTCAAGAAGTTGTTCCGCACTCTTTTCACTATCTCCTAGCGACTGTGCTTGTCCAAGGGTAAGATGAATATCTTTAACCGCTTTAGGAACGAAAATATCAGTTTCATTCAACATATAGGGATAGTGCTCAAGCCAATCCCCATGATCTCCAGGAGCATACACAGGAGACCATTGCACATCCCACATAACCTGAGCAGTGTTTTTATCATTTGCGTAATCGCCTTCTTGCTTTGAATAGTTTCCTACTGCTTGAACATTTACACCCCCTTCTAAAATATCTTGGTAAGTCGCAACCTCTACTCCAGCGGGACCAAAGTAAAAACTTCCAAAATACCAATCTCTAGCGCCATTTCCAGGTTCATACCCGTTTTTTCTCCATTCATTCCAGTCAACGTAACCTTCTTCATCTTCGAAATTCGGTGTTGGAGGTGCCGGGGGTTGAGTGGTCTGATCCGCATAACTATGGACCTCTTTATCCTCAACAAATTCACCATTAACAACGGTGTTCTTGTCGAACTGCTTTATGTCATCGTCAGCGTTCGCAATCGCGTTTACCCCGCTTACTGCGCTACCTGCAAACACAGCGGTAGCAGCAGCGGAGTAAACGATCTTTTTCGTTACATTCTTTTTCATATCTAATTTTCCTTTTGTGTACGTACACGCATACGCGCAAATAAACCTCTTAACGCGACATAGTGTTTAAAAATTCGAATTCGTGAACACGAATAGTGTTCATTTATTAGAATAACTCATACGCACACCTGTTCGTCAGAATCACTTTTGGACCTCCACCCCGCATCGTGTCGCGCGCGCTAGTGCGCTCATCCAGCCCAACGCGCAGAACGTCCTGTACCTACAACGCGATCCAGGAGTTGGCTCAGATAATCATGCACGCGAACGACTACTTCAACGACAGAACATCGAGGACTTCTACAAACTATTGCATTCATGCAGGTAGAAGAGAATTTCCATATCGAGAACCACGAGAACAATTACGCCAATAGTTGTTCGAGGAAAATCCCTTGGAGTACCAATTGTCACCTCGCGCCACCCACCAGAAAATCGGCATAATGCCTGTTTAACGCCCCTTTTCGTGCCATAGCGTAGTCCGTTACCACATTTATCGCTTCATGAGTTATTCCATCCGTTAAAGACCCGTTCACGAAAACGATGCATGGTTGGTGCTTGCGCCACATTCTACGATTCTCACAAGTGCGAACTACACGGACAGTATTCGCACTCGCAGTCGAATAGGGAGGATGTGGAGTTGGACGTTTGGAGCATTGTCAGTTTGGGTATCGGTGTCGCTGGGATCATCTACGCCGTGTTCACGAACAGGCGCGGTGAGAAGCAACATGAAGCACTTGTCACGAAGTACGACCACGAGCGCGAGATTGATCAGCAGCGCTACGAGGAAGAAAAACAGCGCGCTATCGAAGCGCAAAAACAGGCGGATTATGACCGTCAAGCACAGCAGGAGCGCCTTGCACGAGAAGATCAGTACCGCGAGCAGCAACGCTTAATCAAGCAGCGCGAGGACGAGGAAGAGCAGAACTACCGGGATAGCCTTCGACGGTTCCAGCGCATGGATGGAGCGCGTACCCGCTTTAATCCGAAAGACGCAGGTTGGGATGCGCATGTCACTGATGACGGAGCCAATATCGAGATCGAGAAGTTGACGGATAAGGAGTACTATCTCGTCATTTTTGAAGTGGTGCGTCCAAACGACAATTATCGTACTGAACCACCGTTTGGCGAAATTCGCGGACTTGGCGCAAGCGGTAGCGTCAAAATCTCACGTTTTGGCGGTTTTGACAATGTAGAAGGGGTGCTTGTGCAGGCGTATAGCAATTTGTCGTACCCGGATCAGGTGACGATTCCGCTCGATCCGAACGAGACGATGCCGGAGTATCGCGCAGCATAAGCGCAGGACAGTCCTAGCGCTATGATGAGAATGTCTTTTTACCCCGTGTCATACGTTTTACCAAGGAAGTGTTTTTCACAGTGCCTAACCCACAACAACTCATGCAGTACGCCGGTGCTGCTATCACAGTCATCGCCTTGATCCTGGGACTGGTTTTCGGGACGGGGGATTTATCCTCGTCTTCTGATCATGGGGCGCAAACGTCCCCGTCGAACAGTGCGAAACCGTCGAATAGTCCTAACCCCTCGAACGGTACTCGCAAACCAGATGCTGACGGGTGCGTATATGGCACGCCAAACTACTGGGAATGCAAACAATCCAACAGTTCTATTGGTAAGAAGAACCCACCATTAACATCTAGTGATATTCAACAAGCGCGTAGAACACAGTTTATGCAACTTGTTGAATGGAGGTCCAATGATAAACACCTGAACCCAATTACGTACGATCTTTCTCTAGAAGCGACAGCGCAACGGTTTGCTAATGAGTTGGCGCAGACTCCTGGGGATAGGATTTGGCACTCGAATTACAATACTCGTGGACTAGAAAACGTGGCGATTGACCCATTCTTCTACGATAAATTCGTTAATATTTTCTCGCATTCCCCTGGTCACAGGAGTGCTATGGGAACGGATGGGCGTGCTCCTAAGGTCGGTATTGGTATTGCTCAAGACCCCGTGACCGGAAAATACTTCTGCGTACAACACTTCGCAGACAAGTAATTAGGCAGGGGGGAGAGCACACCTACTAGGTAGTTGGAGTAAGTCCTACCTAGTAGGTCCGTTAGTAGTATTCAACCGCGTACATGACTGCGCCCTGATATAGGGCACCACCTAGAGGGATAAGCAGTACCCCATCACCCCAAAAGTACTTACTCGCAGACAAGGAGAATGCCCCCAAGCATGATGCAAGACCATCAAGGTAACTATGTTAGTTCCAACATTCGCGGGCTGGTCTATGAAGTAAGCAAGTTTGTGTCCACTTCCGACGTGGAACGGTCGTTTCAGAGAAGCGGTTTGACGATCAAGCACGCTCCGGGAAAACGACCTGACACCCCGCAGGCAATGTTTACGGCTTGGTCTACTTCTATCGATTGGAAAGATAAACGCCGTGCCATAGATGGGTTGAAAGCGTTGAGCCGAATCACGCAGCGAGCGAGAGCGGTCGAAATGGAGCAATATGACGGAACCTGGGTGGTGGGTTTTTCCGAATACGACGGATGGGTAGAAGAACTCGAACGAGATTGCGCTGACGAGGGATTGCAATACGACCGTGGCACAGGGCGAATCACCCCTAATCCTGACGCTCACACAGAAGACTTCGTAGACCTCGATCTAGAGGTCTTGGAATACCAGGAATCGGTGGTAAAAGCGCAGCGAAAACTGAACGATACAATCCGGGATGACGTGACTTCCTGGACCGTTGCAGCCCGCTGTAAATACTTGGTTGAAGCGGTAAGCAAGGTGATCCTAAATCAGAGCGCGCCCGAGCGACTTAAGAACCTGGAGAACCCCTATTTGGACACTCTCACCAAGGAAGTTTCGGAGTATCTAGGGCTTAAGGAAGGTAAGAACTCTTCCCCAGCCATGAAAGATTTTGCCGCTGGACTGCAAAAACTCGCTAAAGGGTTGGCTGAAGCGCGAAACCGAACAGATGATAATCACCCCCAGATCAACTTCGATCCTCCAACCGTCAGAGAAGTGAGATTGAGCCTGGACGTAACGCATGCATGGTGCAGATTCGTACTTGCTGAATATCGCGCGAAATTGGAAGAACCGCCATTTTGACACCCCGCAGTTCGGTCGTGACACGCAGCCATAAGAAACACCTACTAGGTCGCGCACTCGTCACTTAGTAGGTGTCGTAATCCAGTTCCTGACATGACACTACTAGGTAGTGAGAGTAAGCCTGCCTAGTAGGTGTTTTATGTTTGCGCTGGATGATGCAGGAAATGGAGTGTGCCAGAATGACACGACTCGCCCTCACGCGCGAACCATCCTTAACTCGATGGAGGATTCTTCTTCTTGCGCGTTGAATTCGCTTCAAGATCAAACCCGAGTTGATCAAACAGTTTCTGCTGGTGTCCTAGCACCCGTTGAGCATCTGCCTGGATCACTTTCTGCCTGACACTTAACTCGACACTGCGAACTACCATTTCTTCAGCAGAGAACTTCCCCGAATCTTTATCCGCTTCGAACTCCTGCACATCTTCAGCGAACTTCGCTGCTTGCTCGATGACTCTTTTCGTGTCATCTTCTATTTCGAATACTTCATTGCGCCGTGGCAGTCCCTCCCAGAGATTCTGATACGGCAACTCGCTCACATCTCGCATGTACGCCACCGGCTGAAAACCGAAACAGAATGTTTCTGTTCGTCGGGATGGATTCTCAATCCAGTGAAACGTCGCCCCGATAAAACCATCTTGAAGACACGCACCAAAACCAATCTCGTGCATCTGCAAATCGAGAATCTGACAAGCGTTCGAATACGGTGCGAACCAGTCCTCTGGGCGGGTTGGATCAAGTCCTCGCACGTGCTCGTAATCCTTGTAAAGCAGAAGATTGAACGTTTGAACCATGTCAAGATCGTGCAAGTAGCACCGAAGATCTTCCGGTACCTCATAACCTGTGTCGTACATCTTGCACCCAAAATGCTTCACGTAATACCGCGCAAGGTGACGCTGATCAAAAGGGGTATCCGCGAAAATCTCATCCCAGTTGAATTCGCGCCGATGCTTGAAATACTCCAAGTCATCCAGGATGAAGTCCATGAAGTGGTCATACGCCATGTCAAACGGCTGCGAAAACTGGTTATTGCAGTAAGAGCAGATGGTAGATTGCAGTGGTTAACAATTGTTATACTTGGTATTACTTGTAAATACTCATGGACAATTATGAGTAAAATCACTGGTTAAAGACTCTTTTGACAATGGTTATTGACTATGTTATGATGATAGTGATAAGTCGGGTATAACATAGCCGTTTGTAACCTGAGTAAGATAGATTTGCATGAGTAAATCATGTCCCAAAACCTTATAATGTTTAGAACATTCTTATCATTAAAAATGATAATATTCCATACTTTATGATTACCTACTCTATGTAAGTATGTTAAAGTATAACGATATTATCAACGGTTTTACCGAACATGAAGATCCCATGATTTGGACCACTCATCTTGTAAAAGCGCCCGTCACTGCCGATAGTGCCTAACGGTTGTCTACCTCCCGCTTCCCAAATCTTCTTGATCCGGGAACTCTTGAAAGCGTGTTCTTGGGTATCCGCAGGGCGTTTCTCGCAGATCCAGCAGATCTTGCGGTCACGCCGAGGAAACGCCGGGTTCGACTTTTTCTTCACCATTTACTCGCCCGCTTTCGTCCTCGCTTTCACTCCCACGGACTCACCCGCATACAAGTCCTCAATGATCTCGATGACCCCATCTGAGTTCAGCACGGATGTGAAGTACACGTCCACGTCGTTGTTCCGCAGTTGCTCGAAGAACTTAGATGCGCTCGTAATTGCTTTTACTTCAGTCCCGCGCAGTTGCGAATCCTCATCCATTCCCTTCGTTTCAGCCACGAAGTTGACTGATTTGCGCCCGTTCTTGCGCTTGATCACGTACATAAAGTCAGGCGAAGTCGTTTGCCCCGAGTAGGTGGGGATCTTGATCGAGCGGGTGGGGATCTTGCCGAATACTTCAACTACTCCGTCGAATTTCTTCGAGAGTGAATCCATGATGGTGTCGCGCTCAATCGAACTATCCCAGTCGAACACGTCATACAGGTACGTCTCCGGGGGAACCTTTTCGTTGTCCTGGAAACGTCCCAAGCGGGTGCGCTCGATGGTGTCTTTCGGGGAACCGTCAGTCTTGGTCAGCGGATCGTCACCACCGCGCACGCCGACGTGGGCGTATTCAAACCGGGTAGCGAACTCCCTGTCAAACCATTCGTGGAACCGGCGCACGAACCTGTTGAGACTTTCTATGTTGAAGTGAGAGTCTTGCAGGTTAAGCACGTCATTATTCCGCGCGAGCGCACGGTGGATCGTGTCCACGGGAAGTGCCGTGGACGTGTGCGCCCGCTTCAAGAACTCCCCATAAGGCAGATGCGTGTTCGACTCGTGGTGTCCCGCGACCGTATAAGTCTTCGGCAGGGACAGTTCCCGCCCGCGTCGAACCTCTTTTTCTAAGACCTTCCTCGTATCGCGCACGAAAATGCGGTCATTGTTTTGCAAGACCTCATCCAGCCCCGCGTCGATCTGCTCCGGCGACAACTCTTGGATGATCAGGACGTACTTCTGCGTGAGCGTTTCCCACAGAGAGCGCAAACGCTCGTAAGCCTTCGGGCGAATCGTGGCGCTGCGCTTGCGGGCTTCCTTGTGTCCTGGTTTCTCTTTCCTGATGCGATTCTTGTTCACGCCCGTTGCGAACTCGGGATAGGTCTGGAGGAACGCGCCTAGTTTGTCCTCTTTCACCTCGCCGGACGGTTCGATGAAGCCACCCATAAGCATTTCAGCCATGAGGAACGTCGGCTCCACCCCACGCGCCTTCGCCACGTCCGCCAGCCGGTCATTCACGTTAATCACGCGCACGGTGTCCGCATTAATCTCATCGACCAACTGCTCAGCAAACTCGCGCTCGGTGAAGTCCACGAGATAGGTCAGGAAGAACTGGTCAGCATCAGCGGTCACCCGGTTTCCGTACTCATCCACCGGAAGGCGAAGCCCACGCCCAACCTCTTGCAGTTTCGAGTTCTCCGAACCGGACGAGCGCATCTTCACGATCTGGAATACCGTGGGCAAATCCCAGCCTTCTCGTAGCGTCCACTTCGAGAAGATGAACCGCATGACGTTATAGTGCCCACGCTCATCTCTAAACGACATGAGTTTGTTCTTATCGCGCAGAATCGCTTGAACCTGTTTGGTCACCTGCTCATCAGTAGCGTTCAAGTCTTCCGCGAAATAGCCACCGTGAGCACCTTCTATGTTTTGCAAGGTCGCTTCCAGATACGGCAGATATTCCTGCATAGCCGGGGTGAGCGCCCCGTCCTCGTGAATCTCGGTGATTGTGTCCTCGATGGACTTTCTCAGTTTGCGCTCGAATGCAACCTTTAACCAACCGTCGTTGTTATCCCCACGGTAGGAGTGAATGGAGTCGATGAAAAACAGCGTGGATGGCTTGATCTTGCGCTCACGCTCAAATAAGTCTCGCTCGATCTTGAAGTGGTTAGCGAGCGCTTGCTCCAGCATCGTCTCCTGATAGGACTGGGAGAACGAGCCGGTCATGATTGCGTAGTCCTTGGGCAACTCCGCACCGTTGGACAACATAGCGACGTTTACGCCGGAATCTTTCGACTTACCCACGTTCTCTAGCAAGACCCCGGATAGTGACGGGTGAATCATCCCGAGCAGGTTGTTCTGTTTATCCAGGTGGTAGGACTTGCCGGTGGACTCATTGCGGATCGTGACCGTCTTCTCCTTTGTGTTAAGCGCGGTCACTTTCAGTTTGACCTCATCTTCCCCGATAGCATCCGGGTACTGCACCTTCACGCCCTTGACGAGCAGGTTGTTGAAGGCTTGCGCTGAGTTCAGTTCGTAGACAAGGTTTTCATAATCCGGCGTGGACGGTTTAGTCTTCGTCCCTCTAGTTCTGGGGAAGGTCGCGCCGTAGCGGATGATGACCCCTGGCTGAAGCCCTTCGACAATTTTCTTGAAGGTGGCTTGGTTGCGGGCGAAACGGTGTGGCTCATCGATAATCACGACCGGACGAGTGCGGGCGAGAATATCCAACGGACGGGATGAGTCATACCCGTCTGCTGTGAGCGTTTGGTCGTAATCGTCGCGCGAGAGCGTGGGAGATTGCAGCATTGCGCCGGTCATGATGAGCGCGTCGATGCGCTTAGCATCGTAATCAGCACCTTCGGCGTACTCCCGAATCTCGGGCGGGATCATCCGTCGCCGTCCCCGCTTGTGCTTCGGCTTGCCTGCGAGCGTTTGCAGCACAATCTGTGAATCGTAGAACTTACGGAAGTGTTCGTCCGCGTAGTCCGAGCGGATGAAATCACTCGTACCCTCTCGAATCGGCGCTGATGGGGTAAGCAAAATGAACTTATTGAACCCGTAGCGAGCGTGAAGTTCGTACATGGTGCGGGTAAACACATAGGTCTTGCCTGTACCAGTTTCCATGCACACGTCTAGCCCGAGGTAGTTCTTCGCGCTGGACATGCGCTTCTCGGGAGGAATCATGGGTAAGTCGATAACGCGCCCACCTTGTATGTCCTCGATGTTCTCCTGAATCGTCGGGAGCATGTCTGAGGTGATCTCGGGGTTGACGGCTGATCTCGCACCGAAGTCCACTCCCTCAAACACGGTCGTGACCGCTTGCACCGCTAGGCGCTGATGCTCTAACTCTTGGAGCCTGACTTTCATTGCCCTACCACCGCGCTTCCGCGTGAATCTTGCCAGTAGAGACCTGGTTGAGCGCCTGCTTCAACTCCGTGAGCACTTCGAATGACAGTGCCGTATTGAAGTATGCGAGGTGGTTAATATGAAGTTGGTCGGACTCAATTAAACGGATGAGTGCAATTACGTCCTCGGGGGTGAACCCGCCATCGATGATGTAGGCGGATGAGCCAACCACGTCGAGCGTATATCCGTCGAGTTCAACTTGTTTGACCTCTGGGGTGAGTCCGTAACCGTCGTGAACCGCCCAGGTTGTGAGCATGACCGTTTTCGCGGGCGCGTTATCGAAATTCAAGCGCTCTAATGGATCAATATTGAACAATCCCTCGTCCGGATTGAAAGATTCCAGCCGGTCGATTTCATCCTGCTCTGGAGTGACTAGCGTGTAGTGCTTAAAGCCGTAGTCGATGCTCGCGCCGGTGTCTTGAGCGATCTTGTCCGCTGCGAGTTCGATGCGCTTGCGCCCGATCTCATCGATGGTAGAGAATCCTTGGGCGAGAGCATTGCGCCCAGTGTCATTTTTATCCGTGATCGGCTCCGCAATCTGGACAGTGATCATGCGCCGGTTCGCCCCGTCTCGGGCGTTAAGTGCCATGACCGCGTGTGCGGTAGACGATGAGCCAGAGAAGAAATCGAGAACGGTGTCTCCGTCCTTGGCAACAAACGAAAGCAACTGGGTAAGAAGGCTCACCGGCTTGGGGTTAGTAAAAACCTTCACGCCCCCGAACAATTCTCGAACCTCGTTCGCCCCCGTGCGACTATCCAGATTAATCACGCTCGGGAGTTTCACCGCGTACTCGTGCGCGTAGACCTTTAATTCCACGATCTTGTTCTCATCTGCGCCGAAGATGATCTTCTCCTGGTCTAGGAGTTCGCGCATGGTCGATTCGGGGAAGCGGTAACCCATCATGGGCTGCGTTGTGGGCTTGCCCGTTTCAGGGTGAATCACGTCGTAGCGGTATCCCTCTTTACCGGGGTTGTGAACGGAACGACTGCCCTGGTAGATGCCTTCCTGGTCGATGTATTTGTAATTATCGAGTTCACCCATTTCCTGGCGGTGCGCTCGCAACCATGCTGAATACTCAGCCTGAAGACGGTCAGTTTCCCCGTACTTCTCGATGAGTTCCTCACCCTTGGCAACGAGCATGTCTTTAATTGCACTTTCGGGTGAGCGCCAAACCTCTTCGACCACGCGCTCATCCTTGGCGAACACGACAATGTACTCATGCTCTT
Organism: Corynebacterium sp. MSK004; assembly: GCF_030232515.1. NCBI lineage: Bacteria > Bacillati > Actinomycetota > Actinomycetes > Mycobacteriales > Corynebacteriaceae > Corynebacterium > Corynebacterium sp. MSK004. Next base: position 60,860 of record NZ_JASPKB010000012.1, read on the forward strand.
CAGCGACTCGGGAGGGGTTGTTATCTGTGGCATTTTTCCAAACAATCGTTCCCAGCCGGTTCTGTTCTCCGAACACGTCACTATCGAGCAGCAGTTGCAGGTTGCTGAGTTCGTTTCCATCGATGGAGATGAAAATAACCCCGTCATTGCTTAAGAGGTTTCGAGCGAGCACAAGACGGGGAAGCATGAACGTCAGCCACGCCGAGTGAGAAGCCTTGCCGTGCAGGTCAAGAATGTGCAGCGCTTCTTCGCGGGAAACCCCGATGAGTTCTTCCAAGTCTTTAGGCGTGAAATCGAACGAATCTACGTAGGCGAAATCGTCCTTGCCGGTATTGTAGGGAGGATCGATGTAAATGCACTTCACCTTCCCCCTATACGACTTCGCCAGGTGCTTGAGAGCATCCAGGTTATCGCCGGTGATGTAAATATTCTCGCTATCAGCATTGCGCTCATCGTTGTTGTGCTCTTCATCGGGAACGAGCACAGTTTCCGTTTCTAGAGAAGCCAAAAGACGCGCGTATGACTTGCCGAGGAAGTTGAGTTCATACGACTCGCGAGAAAGTTCCACCTGCTCTTCTTGAAGCATGTTCTGAAACTTCTCCATCTTGAAGTTTCCATCTTCATCGAAGTAGTGGGGCAACGCTTCCATGAGAACATCAATCTCGAAGTCCTTAGGCGTTGCATCTTCATTGTGCTGTTGCGCATCTCTGATCATGAATTGTCCTTAATTCCGCTGATGTGATTTATGCCTTCGATTCTTTCATAGTTTGCACTGCCAGTTTCCGAAGTCTGACGAATCGTGTTCAGGGCAGGTCAGAGTGTGTTTCAAACTGGCGCGCACCGAAGTGGATTATGAGCGGGAGCGGGAGAAGTACCACACCTACTATGTCGAACACATGTTCTTGACAATTCGTGCAAAACGGCACTACCGTACCAAGCGGTCTATTTGCAGAAGGAGAACATGTGGACAAGCCGAAAAAGAAGCGCCCCTCGATAGACGAACTCATCCCAATAGCGATGATCGACACTGATGACGGGATTGACTACGACTGGATCTGTGATCTGATCAACGAACTGCGTGTAGGCGCAGGGTTAGAGCCACTTTCACACGAGGAACTCAATGCCGATCCGAGCGGGGATTAATCCCACCAGCGCGAGTGGGAACAACTTCTACTTGCGCCCTGATTCGCCCACACTTGCTATGTAGGTTCGTCTTGATTGAACGCGACCTTCTCCCATGGAAACGCCCGCGCCCTCCCATCCAAAGCGCGATACTTCCACACCTCAAAACAGCGCCATGAAGTACCCTCACTTACTACGTGAAAACAACACCTACTAAGTGATAAAAATGACCATTGACATGCACAAACACCCTGCACTATGGTTCTGAAACCGTTGGCACAACCCAGTGCTAACAACCCAAGTCAAAGGAGAACCATTTGGGAGAAATTTTATCTGATGCAGTAATGCAAGTGATGACCCCAACAGTGCAGTGGTATGACAAGGAAGCACTCGCACATATAAGCAAATATGCCGATGACTACACCGGCGAGATCATCGACCGTCACGGCACAATCCATCGTGGGTGTATTGGGCTGATCCACTACATCCCGGAGGAAGCCTACGAGCGCCCGTGGTGGCGTGAAACGGACTACCCACTGAAAGGCTGCATTAACCGCCTAGTGGATTCTGGGTGGATCAAGCGTATGGACGGTGAAGAACTTGATGGAGCGCTGCTTCTCAACACATCGCGCCTGGTGCGCTTGATGGACATTGCAGAAACAGAAATGGCGCAAAACCAGCACGTTATCAACTACGAGTACCTTCCTGATGGCACTGTGGTGGAACCGCCATGTGAGGATTTCTCAGACCCGTTATTTCTACCTTTCATTCGATGGGCGGATAGCGAGTTTGCAGACGATTTCGCGCACACCTTGGCTGATGACGTGACCGAAGCAACCGCGCGCTTGCTCGACGCACACACCGAGATTGAGCGTGACCATTCATGGCAAGAATCGAATCCTGATCGCTGGACTCGTGCCATTTTGGATTGGAAGGATCACTACCTCGAAGACGGCACCTTCCGTATCCCTGAGCAGTGGAAGGTGAACGCTCATGATTGCTAATCCGAACCCGAACATTTCTGCTGGGATGATGCGCGCGGAGATTGATTTTTGGCGCGATGATAACAACACACCGGAGTTTTTGGTACTTATCGAACCGCGCGATAACCCGCTGATCACGCTGCTACAAGTAGCGAAACTGCACACGGTGAAACCGTGGCAGGGAGTGGACGTGACCGTGGGGGACGTGCCGGACGAGTCGCAAACCTTCATGGCGTTTACCTATACGGGAAGCCGTGATTCGTTTTGGGATGGGCTGATGCGCTTGACTGAAGCGGTGATCATGGCTGCGATGGAGATTGACGATGATCGCCTGCCTGGACAGCGCGCGTATGCGCGAATGTTGCGTGAGTTCGAATTACCGCCGCTTGATCTGTTGCCAGAAATCGTGATTGATGATGATGGTGAAGTCTGCGGAGATCCCGCATGGAAGGAAATGATGTAGTCGGTTGAGCGTGTGTGTGTGGGGGGCGCTCGTGTCATGGAAAATCGCATAGAAAGCGTGTGTGATTTAACGCCGATTTGCCGGGTTAGAAATTGCAGGGTGAATAAGTTTGTCCAGAGGGTAGGTTTCGTCCCGCGAGCGGGGCGTGTAGCGGGCGATTTGAGGGCGTGGTAATTACGTGGGCGAGCGCGAAACCCGCGCGGGGAGGAAGGGGGTTTGGGGGTTAGAGGGGAAATGAAAGGGAACTACATAGCCCAGCGCAACCAGCGTGAACAGTGCGCGAAATCTTCTGCAATTGAAAGTTGACTACCTGAATCGGAAAAGAAGTGCCACAGAAGACTTTGGGATTACGCAATCAACCTTTCTGATTTGTCCTTCGAAAAGAATGACTTCAACCGTTACTCAATTGGAACTGCATCGCACCGATTCGTGTTGTGTCCTTATCAATTCCTAGAGGGGCTAGTTTTTAATAAATAGTTTTTGATAGAGAGTTTTGATGAGTAGTGGTAATTGAGTTCCAATTCATTAAGTTTTTTTTAATGGTAGTAAATAATGATTGGTATTAATAGGTAGTTATTAATAAGTAGTTGGACCTCCTCATGTGGGTACCCCCACCCACACAGCGTGGGTACCCCCACTCTCCTCATGTGGGTACCCCCACCCACACAGCGTGGGTACCCCCACCCTCCTCATGTGGGTACCCCCACCCTCCTCATGTGGGTACCCCCACCCACACAGCGTGGGTACCCCCACCCTCCTCATGTGGGTACCCCCACCCACACAGCGTGGGTACCCCCACCCACACAGCGTGGGTACCCCCACCCACATGAGGAGGGGGGCAGGGCGATCAGGTGAAGGTATTTCGGAGAACATCGGTGCCGTCAGTAGTGCGCGCCAGCGATCTATGAGTGCATGAAACCTCCACGCTCCTCCGCGCTTGTCAGCATCTTTACGAAGATGTGTTCACTTATGTTAATATAGGGAAACCCTAATAAAATAGAAAGACTGTTAATTATGACTAATAAGAAGATTGAACAAGAATCTACCGCTAACCAGTGGGTTACCGTCGCGCAACTCAGCGCGCAATTTAACGTCAGCGATTCAACGATCCGCAGGTGGCTGCGTCGCTATGGCAATGTTCGCTACTTCCGTGAGTCGAACACCTTGCGCATCAACAGTGCCGACTTTGATGCGCTAGTTAACAGCCTGGTCGAAAAGACCATGAGCGAAGCAAGTGAGAAGAGGTAGCATCATGGGAAAAGTTCTACAAGAAAAATTTATAGAAGTTGGCGATCTCATACCCGGACTTACGGGGGAACAGAAATGGGCTATCCTCCAGTCGCTCGGAAACGTTGATGATGACACCTGGGAAGAGTTTGATGAAGAGCGTAATCGCCAGAACAGAATTGGCTCGCACATGTTCAAATCCAAGAACACTTTGGGAAAAGAACAGGGGAAGAGCAAAACCACGATGGAGCGGTGGTTTAAGCAGTGGTGCGAGATGGGGCTGTGGGCGGATGCGCGCGACGTTGAAGGACTTGAAAATGATCGAATCTATAACTCGTATTACGGTCATGTCCCAGAGAACCAACGTCCTACCCATTTCGTCTTTAACGTGACATGGATGTGTAATCTCCTCGATCTCAGAGCAAGCATGAAGTCGCACCGGATTAGCGATGTTCAAGATGAGCGGGTGCAGGCGCTTGCAAAAATAGCGTTGACTCATCCGGAAGAGAGTATGAATTCCCCGCGTACAACGTCATTTTTGAAGGACTTCAAGCCCAGAATTCTTGAGAGTTTGGATCTTAATGATGATCCTCCCGAGAGGTGGGAAGACTTGTATGAACCAAAAAAAGAAAGCGCCTGGGCGGGCGCTGGAGCGAAAGTCGAAACAAGCAAAGCCGAACTTTCTACTTTCGACTATACCACACTTGAACAGAAATTCGCAAAACAACAACAGCGCTACGATAAATACTCAAACCTCGCCTATGAACTACCCTTGCGTCTAGAGTTTGCAGACCCCGAAGATGAGTCCAAACGTCTTGAGTTGGTGCTGGGCGAAGAGCATATTAACGAGGATGGTCACTTAGACCCCACCCTCCTGAAGGGAAATCCAGGAGTAAAGATGCTAAAGCAGCGAGCAGCAGTCCTCCAGAACGAGGTAGAAAAGCAGCGATTACAGCGCGGTGAGGGCGAGGTTGAGGTAAACACGTTCATGGCTGACTGGGATAATGACAGTCCAGACGAAGTTGAAGAAGGGACCTGACCCCTGTTTGGTAGACACCTGATATCCAGCCCAGTTGGGTTGGGAAGAAAGGTAATCTACCACCATGCC
>NZ_JASPKB010000013.1:0-41152 GCF_030232515.1 Corynebacterium sp. MSK004
AAACGTCCAAAAAGCCACTAGACATCCCGTCCAAAAACATCCTGGACTCCGTGTCCAAAAAGTCGCTAGACATCACAAAGCTAGTTCTTGTGGCTAACTTCAAACAGATCATCGCGATGTGCATTGAAGGTGATGGGGTCTTTACAGGTTTACAGCCAACTGCCCGTGTAAACACATGCAGATAAGCGTTTGGCGCTCTTGGGGCAGAGGTTTAAAAGCGTTCATTTGTTTGAAAATGATGTTTTGCTGCTGTCATTAAATGCGCCAGCTTCTCATACGGGCGCGTACGAAAGTACGGTTCCCTCTCGAATTAGGTGTGGTTCATTGAAAAGCGTGTGCCCCCGGGAGGTTTCCCTGGGGGCACGTGCGTGTTTCTCTTAGCTCTTTAGAACCAAGAAAGTTAGGGCCAATCTACTTAACAACAGTCTTTACCATTACCGGCTCGTCATTCACGGTTACTTCCTGACTACCCTCGAGCGCTCGCGCGGAGGAAAGACTGGAAAGCCCTGAACAAGATGCGTTGATGGTATGCGAACCAGGTTCCAACGCGTAGAAGTACACGCCTTTGGCATTAGTCGTGTGTACCTTTTCCTGCGAAAGGCCAAGAAGCTTACATTCGCCTGCCGGGTTACCACTGGAGGTTACAACGCGAATCGTTGATTCTCCTGCATTAGGCTTGGACTGCCCATCGTTGGGGAGGCCTTGGCCGACACTGATTGCAACAACTAGGGAAATAATGCCCAGAACGGTACCAATGAGTCCGAGAAGGTTACTGGGGTTATTAATGAGAGCTTGAACCTGAGCTGGAACCGGGATCTGTGGTTGCATTGTTTTGGATCTCCTTAATGTCATTGAAGGTATTTAGCATGCTTGGGCTTATACGTAGGGCACTGTTTTCAGGGCAGCCGAGATCGCTGATGCCATGCGTGTGAATGCCGATGGCAGCGTTGTCTGTGGCATAGACCGGAGAACCGCTTTGTCCGCCTGTGGTGTCTAAGCTATAGCAAAGTCGAGTTTGGGTTCCTGGATGAAGGATTCCGAAGAGAGAACTTCATGAGTGTCCTTTGCAGGAGAGAGATGATTTGTGGGGTGAGCTGGGGTAAGTCCCTTTCACCTTGTAGTGAATTATGAGGCATCGAAAAGGAGCCTGCAACCGTCAGGCGGTTTGATGTTGCCTTGTGCTCCCCCCAAAAAAAGGGGAGGGGTGGCCTCTTGTTTCATCGGGTCCGGCTGGTCTCTATTCAGATTCGGTTGGGGCGCAGGCCGCGCCGATGATGCCAAGCGCAGCCAGCAGGCCGAGGCCACCGACGGCGTACTGAGCTTCGCGCGGGATGTTGCGGGTCATCGACTCAATCTGCTTCCGGACAGGCTCGAAGCCCGGGATGTTGAACTGCGTGTTGGCAAACCCAAGGAAGGCAACCGGAATGGCGAGGGCTGCGGGGATGGTGAGGCCGAGGGCAGTCGGCAGGCAGTGCTCGCCGGCAGAAGAACCGGAGCTGTGAGTTGGCTTGGTGTCAACCTTGTCGTCATCGTCGGTCTGATCCGGCTCCTCCGACGGAGCCGGCTCCTCAGACGGGTCCGGCTCGTCGGTCGTGGTGCAGTCCTTGAGCTGGTTATCGGTGCGCTTCACCGTCGCAAGGTTAAAGCCCACCTTGACCGGGTCGTGGTCGGAGGAGCGGTAGGGGTTATCGGCCTCAAAGACATCGCCGCCGGTGTAGTTGCGGCGGGAGTATTCCATGGCGATGGGCTCATCGGAGTTGATGTTCCAGGTCTGCGCGGCCTGAGCATCTACGTGCTCGTTGGCCAGGATGTGGTCCAGTGAGCCGAGGCGGCCGGAGAACTGGTAGGAGGCCACGTTCTGCCAGTCCTCTTGCGCGTTGAGCTCTTCCACCGGGATGGTGTAGCCGGCGTTGCGGAAGACGGAGATGGCATCTTCCTTGGAGTAGGTGTTCAAATCACCCATGACAAAGGTGGCCTTCTTCTGCCACTGCGGTTGCTTGGCCAGCCCGTCGAGGACGGCCTGGGCGTGGGCGTTGCGCACGTTGGGGTTGTCGCCTTGGCCGTCGCCGGTATCGGCATCACCGTTCGCTACCGATCCCTTGGATTTGAAATGGTTGGTCACCACCACGAAGGAATCGGGACCTTCAACAGCGCACCTATCGGAAACAGGCTGGAACTCCGCGGCGAGCGGGGTGCGGGCGGTGCCCTTGAAGCGGGCGTCCTCAAGCAAGGTGGCCTCACCCACCGGCTTAACGCGGTCCTTCTTGTAGATGATCGCGGTGCGGATGACGTCCGTATCGGCTGACGCGTTCGCCGGGGCCTTGACGTAGTCCCATTTCTCAGAACCCGCGCGGGAGTTGAGCTCACCCACGAGGTACTTCACGGCGTCATCGTAGGAGCCCCCCACGGTATTCGCGGCGTTCTCGATCTCAGACAGGCCAATGACATCGGCATCAAGGCCCTCCAGCGCGGTGAGGATCTTGCCCTTCTGGTCATTGAACGCGGACTCGGACCACGCACCGCGGAAGGTCCCGCTATCGGAGCCCACGCCGTTGCCAAAACGGTCCTTATACGCCTTCGCGCCGTTGTCCTCGCCCAAGTTGATGAAGAAGTTGAGCACGTTAAACGCCGCCACGGTGTAATCGCCGTCCACCTGCGGGGCCTCCGGACGGGCCGGGTCCCACGTAATCGGCAGGTCCGCGGCGGCAGAGTCACCGGTAATCATCGCGGTGGGTTGGAAGCGCCACTGCTCGTGACCGTAGCCCAGGATGACGCCGGAGTCCGCGAACTCCACCTGGTTGGTGGTGCGGATGGTCTTGACCTCCGAGCCGTTCTGCATGATGTAGGGCAGCTTCGTCGAGGCGCCATCACGGGAGAAGTCGCGCGTGGAGCCGTCGTCCAAAATGACGTACTTCGCCGCGTTAGCAGCCTCCATGTCCTTTTGTTCTTGGGTGCCCGGGGAGACGATGTCGGTGGGCTGACGCAGAGCCTCGGTGCCTGGAGCCAAGCCCAGCTCGCCGTAGCGGTTGAGACCGTAATTGTCGGTCACGGTGTGCACGCCAGGCTTGAGCAGCATGGACTCGAGCTTCTCGCGCTCCTCATCACCTTCCGGCAGGGCGTCGATTGCAAGTGGGGTGACGGCGGGGAGGGCGTCGTCAAGCGTGGAGCCGGCGCTCAGGGCAATCTGGGTCTGCCCAAAGTACTCATCAACGGTGCCGGTGACCTCGACGGAATCCCCGATGGCCGGGTAGAAGCCGGTGCCACCGGTGTAGACGAAGACGGCCTCGGAGGCCTCGGTCGGCGCGGTCTGGCCCGTGCCCGGGGTCTGGATGGTGAAGCCGTTGAGGGACTTCTCACCCTGCCACACCGCGGTAACCACACCTTGGGTGGTGACGTTCTGGCCCTTGAGCGGGGACTCCGCGCCGGTTCCCTGAATCTCCGGGATGGTGACGGTGGAACCCGGCTCAGCCGGGGTTGGGTCCGGTTGCGGGGCCGCGCCGCCGGCAGACTTCGGCGTCGGCGCTGCAGCGCTGAAGTCTGCGGCATTGTCGTCGGTGTCGGAGCCCTCGGCGTCGCGCTGCGCGGAGGTGGAGTTGTCCAGTGCCTGGGCGGGGGAGCCCTCGCTTATCGACGCCTCCCCGTACCCCACGATGTCCACCTCGGCCCCGGAGGCGTCGTAAAGCTTCACCGAGCCCTTGGAGCCGGACAGGTTCAGGTTCCCCTCTGCATCAGGGGAAGGAAGCGGCTCCCCGGTGTCGCCGCCACCTTCCTGGATGAGGAAGTAGCCCCCAGCCGGGAGGGAGCCGGATAGCTCGTGCTTTCCGCCAGAGTTGCCAGAAGCGGATAGGTACTCCACGGACCAGCCAGTGAGGTCGAGGTCAGCGGAGGTGGGGTTATAAAGCTCGATGAAATCATTAGTAAACGCCGCCCCCTTGTTGCCGCCGCCACCGTAGACCTCAGAGATAACGGCGTTGGAGCCGTCCGCCGCCGCACCGGCCTGAGGTGCGACGATGCAGGTAGAGACAAGAGCAGCGATGGCGAGTGAGCCAATGCGTGTGAGATGCATGAGAGGTTCCTTGGATAGGTGAGAACAGGACAATGCATCTCGTTCTACCCGGGTTTCGCACCGAGTGATACCGGAGCGCACTAGGTGAGCTGGGGGTTAAGGTGGGATTCCCCAAGAATTCTTCAGCCGTTTGGTTTGAATTCATCACCCCCAAAGATTCCGAATCTTTCTTGCCGGCGGGATAGACTGGCGGGGCACCTATACTCACGCACAGTAAGGCAAAAATTTTCATGGCTCGTGTAGTTGTCAATGTCATGCCCAAGGCCGAGATCTTGGACCCGCAAGGTCAGGCCGTTGTTCGCGCGCTGGGCCGCCTGGGGGTTGCTGGTGTCAGCGACGTGCGCCAGGGCAAGCGCTTTGAAATTGAAGTCGATGATTCGGTCAGCACCGAGGAGCTGGAGAAGGTTGCTTCCACCCTGCTGGCCAACACCGTGATCGAGGACTACGAGGTCATCCAGTAATGAAGATCGGCGTTATTACCTTCCCCGGCACGCTTGACGACGTCGACGCGGCCCGCGCCGCCCGCACCGCCGGCGCCGAAGTCGTGTCCCTGTGGCATGCGGACGAGGACCTGCGCGGCGTCGATGCCGTCGTGGTTCCCGGCGGTTTTTCCTACGGTGACTACCTGCGCTCCGGCGCGATTTCGGCGCTCGCCCCGGTGATGCGCGCGGTCGTCGATGCCGCTAACAAGGGCATGCCGGTGCTCGGCATCTGCAACGGCTTCCAGATTCTGACGGAGGCTGGCCTGCTGCCCGGCGCCCTGACCCGCAACCAGGGCCTGCATTTCCACTGCGTGGATACCTACCTCGAGGTGGAGAACGCACAGACCTCCTGGACCAGCGAGTTTGCGCAGGGGCAGCGCATCCTCATCCCGGCGAAGCACGGCGAAGGCCGTTTCCAGGCGGATGCGGAGACCGTGGAGCGCTTGGAGGGCGAGGGCCGCGTGGTCTTCCGCTATACCGATAACTTCAACGGCTCCATCAATGGCATTGCCGGCATCACCAACGAGGCCGGCAACGTGGTGGGGTTGATGCCGCACCCGGAGCATGCCATCGATCTTCTCACCGGCCCGTCCACCGACGGTCTGGGTTTGTTTGTGTCCGCCCTCAAGGTCGTCGCTTAACCCGCGCCGACGGTTAAAGGAGAAACAATGACCGTACACAACGACACCGTCGAGCAGGCATCCGCGCAGCCTGAACTGGACCAGCCCTACCGCGAATTGGGCCTGAAGGATGACGAATACGCGCACATCCGCGAGATCCTGGGTCGCCGCCCGACCGATGCCGAGCTGACCATGTACTCGGTGATGTGGTCGGAGCACTGTTCTTATAAGTCCTCCAAGGCGCACCTGCGCTACTTTGGCGAGACCATGACGGAAGAGATGGGCTCCAAGATCCTCGCCGGCATCGGTGAGAACGCCGGCGTGGTGGACATCGGAGACGGCAACGCCGTGACCTTCCGCGTGGAAAGTCACAACCACCCCTCCTACGTGGAGCCGCACCAGGGCGCCGCGACGGGCGTGGGCGGCATCGTCCGCGACATCATGGCCATGGGCGCGCGCCCGATTGCCGTGATGGATCAGCTGCGCTTCGGCCCGGCGGATGCGCCCGACACCAAGCGCGTTCTGCCGGGTGTTGTCGACGGCATTTCGCACTACGGCAACTGCTTGGGCTTGCCCAACATTGGCGGCGAAACCATTTTTGATGAATCTTATGCCGGCAACCCGCTGGTGAACGCGCTGTGCGTGGGCACGCTGAAGGTCGAGGACCTCAAGCTGGCCTTCGCTTCTGGTACCGGAAACAAGGTGATGCTCTTTGGCTCGCGCACCGGCCTCGACGGCATCGGTGGCGTGTCCGTGCTGGCGTCTGACACCTTCGAGGATGGCGCGGAGCGCAAGCTGCCGGCTGTCCAGGTGGGTGACCCGTTCGCGGAGAAGGTTCTCATCGAGTGCTGCCTGGAGCTGTACAAGTCCGGCATCGTGGTGGGCATCCAGGATCTGGGCGGTGCGGGCCTGGCCTGTGCCACCTCCGAGCTGGCTGCGTCCGGCGACGGCGGCATGGAGATCAACCTGGACAACGTCCCGCTGCGTGCGAAGAACATGACCGCCGCAGAGATCCTCGCTTCCGAATCCCAGGAGCGCATGTGCGCCGTGGTGACCCCGGAGAACGTGGAGAAGTTCAAGGAGATCTGCGCGCACTGGGACGTCACCTGTGCCGAGATCGGTGAGGTCACCACCGGCAAGCACCTCATCATTCGCCACCAGGGCGAGGTCGTCGTCGATGCCCCGGCACACACCATCGCCAACGAGGGGCCGGTGTATGACCGCCCCTACGCGCGCCCGGAGTGGCAGGATGCGCTGCAGGAATTCGAGGGCGTCGAGAAGCAGGACATCACTGTGGCGCTCAAGAAGCTCGTGGCCTCCCCGGCACTGTGTTCACGTGATTTCATCACTGAGCAGTATGACCGCTACGTGCGCGGCAACACCGTGCAGTCCCACCACGCGAACGCTGGTGTTCTGCGCATTGATGAGGAGACCGGCCGTGGTATCGCGGTGTCGGCTGACGCGTCTGGCCGCTACACCAAGCTGGACCCGAACATGGGCGCACGCCTGGCTCTGGCGGAGGCCTACCGCAACGTCGCCGTCACCGGCGCCCGCCCGGTCGCCATCACCAACTGCCTCAACTATGGCTCCCCGGAAAACCCGGACGTGATGTGGCAGTTCCGCGAGTCCGTGCATGGGCTTGCTGACGGTGCCGTGGAACTCGGCATCCCCGTGTCCGGCGGCAACGTCTCCTTCTACAACCAGACCGGCGAGGAGCCGATCTTGCCGACGCCCGTCGTGGGCGTCCTGGGCGTTATCGACGACGTCCACAAGTCCATCGGCAACGAGCTCGGTCTCGTGGAGGAGCCGGAGGTTCTCGTGCTCCTGGGTGAGACCAAGGATGAGTTCGGCGGTTCCATCTGGCAGCAGGTCAGCGCTCGTGAGCAAGGAAATGACTCGGAGAATGGTTTGAATGGTCTGCCGCCGCAGGTGGACCTGGCCAACGAGCAGCGCCTCGCGGACTTCTTCGTGGGTAACGAGGGCTTAACTGCAGCTCACGACCTCTCTGAGGGCGGCCTTGCTGTCACCGCATTCGAGATGGCTAAGCGCAGCGGCGTAGGCCTGAGCCTGGACCTGTCCAAGGTTCACGAGGATGCCTTCGTGGCAGCCTTCTCCGAGTCCGCCTCCCGCGTGCTGGTAGCAACGACCGCTGACCGCGTCGACATGCTGCTGCAGCGCGCCGAGGAGTGCGGCGTTCCGGCCGTCGTCGTGGGCCAGACCACCGACAACGGTGAGCTGGAGCTCGGCGGCGAGTCCATCGCCGTTTCTGATCTGCGCGAGGCATGGGCAGCAACCCTGCCGGACCTCTTCGGCCACGCGGTGGGCGCCAACTCCGTCGTGGAGTAGACCACACATACAACACTGCAACCGGGCAGGGTTCTCGCCAAGGCGAGGCCCTGCCCGCACTGTCTAATTGCTCCAGTCAGCGTTGTAGACTGTTAGCAATAGCTGCGTACGGGGGCTGGGGAACAGAGATGGAAGACGTGAAGAGAAAAAGAACTTTGTATGTTTTTCTCGATGAGTCGGGGGATATGCAGTTTGGTGCAAAAGCCTCCACGCACTTCTTAATCACAGCATTTTGCACTTTCGATCCAGCAGGCACTGCGATAGGACTGCAAGCGCTGAAGTATGAACTTATGGCAGCGGGGAGTAAAGACCTTGAGTTTCATGCAACAGAAAATTCGAAGGGAACGCGAAAGCGGGTAATAGACCGAATTAATGAGCTTGATCGGTGCCGTGTCCACACGATCTGGGTGGATAAGCGAATGACGCATCCGACTTACCAGTCTCCACCGCAGCTTTTAGGGCTCTTTGCAGGTGCAATGGGGAAGTGGATTAATGCGGTGTGGGGAGACTCAGAGGTAAGCGACGTAATTTTAATTTTCGACTCGGTTCTTACTGGCAAGGAAAGATCGGCATTTGAAAAGAGGATAAAGCCTCTGTTGAAAGGTCTACAGCTAAAGTTCCGTGTGCTCTTTCATCCAGTAAAACAGGATTTGAACGGTCAGATTGCTGACTACTTTTCTTGGTCCTGGTTTCAGAAAATGGAACGAGGCAAGGGACAGTACGTTCAAGCACTTTCGCAGCGGCACAATTGGGATCAATTCAATATGTTTTCGGCGGGAAAGACCTATTACTGGAGTGGTCCGGTCCGAAAATAAGCGACCGCCCCACCTACCGGCGTAAGCCGGAAAGCCTTCAGGGGCTCTTTCAGTGGGGCGGAACCTTTCGCCTTGAGTTTAGACCTTCATCGTGTGGGGAGGCAAGGGAGCTATTAGGAAATGCCGAAGGCAGGAGCGAGGGGCCGGCCCCGCCCGCCGTGAGGCGGCAACCTCCTAGGAACCAACCAACTAAGCGCCGATGGTGCGGGCGATGGTCTGATCCCAGCTCAGCTTCATCTGGTGGGAGAAGAGGTTGAAGGTGTGCGAGCCCTGGGGGCTGAAGTAACGGTTCACTCGCACCCCGGCATTGCGGGCGTTGCGGGTGAATTCCTCTGAGCACTGGTTAGCAACCGTCTCTACCGCGCAGGGTCCGAGCCACTGAGCGGGGTTGTTGGTGCCATCGATAGGACCCGGAGTGCCGGAGGCCGAGCCCACGAAGACCTCGACGTCGCGCAGACGCCCAGGGTTGGCGTTGGGGTCGTGCTCGAACCACTGTGGGGAGCCCGGCAGGCCCCATGCATTGAAGGAAGATCCGCCGCCATAGGCGATCATCGCGGTGGAGGTAGGGAAGCCAATCGCGCCGGAGCGCACCGGACAACCGGAGTAGGAAGCCGCTGCTTTGTAGCGCTGTGGGGCGTGGCCGGCGATGTCAAGTGCGGCGCCGCCCGTGGAAGAAATGCCGCCGATGGCATCGCGACCGGTGCCGTGGAACTCGGCGTCGATTAGCGGGGGCAGTTCAGCGGTCATGTAGGTGTTCCACTTGTTGACTCCCAGGATGGGATCCTCGGCATTCCAATCGGTGTAGAGAGAGTAGGCGCCGCCGAGCGGCATAACGACGTTGACGTTTTTGCCCACGGCCCAATTGCGAATATCGGAGTGGGTCATCCAGTTCATGCCCGCCTGGCCGCCTTCCACGCCGGGAAGCAAGTAAAAGGAGGGGCGCGGCTTATCGCCCTCGGGGAGCAGAACGTTATTAGCAATTACCGCGCGATTGGCCGGGGACCACACGTCCACCACCCAGTGGTTGCCGCCCATATGGCGCTTTGCGGTGATGAAGGGCTTGTCACCCAGCCAGGGCTGCGGGTTGGTCACGCGCGAGGAGGCCTCGCCGAGGGTGCTGGACTGTGCGGAAGCGGAGCCGACGCCTGCCGCCGCGGCCGTCCCCAGCGCCATCATGGCAGCCGCGAGCAACGCCGCAGCGCGGCGAGAGTGTGAGACAGCCGCGGTGCGGCGAGAACCTGAGACATAGGAAAGCATAATGCGCGTAGTTTACGCCGTTAGCGCAATCGAACGGCAACTCTAAGCAGAAAAACTGGTGCTAATTTTTCCCTCCACCCTTGTCTGCTGTGGCGCGCGGCCGTATATTTACGGGTACGTAAGTTTTGGGGGTGAATGCGTTTTGCGCATGACCCGCACTTCAGGCAAGGCAAGGCCCCTCACTATGAACGCACCCAGTGCCCAGATATCCTCCCCGCAAGAATCAACGGTTGAAGAAGGCTCTATGCGCGATCACAGCACAATGGAGCAGCTCATCCAGCGCACCTATTGGATGGCGGACCGCGGCCCACGCCCACTAACACGCGGCTGGGGCCACTTCTTTGCGGCCATCGCGTCCCTGGTCGCATCGACGGTTCTGATTACTTTCGCGTGGATGACGCTGCCGTGGTGGCAGGGGCTCGCGGTGACGGTCTATGGCGTCGGCGTGGTTGGCCTCTTTACGGTCTCGGCGTTGTACCACCGCTGGCCGTGGGTATCTATGCGCGCGGTGCAGTGGTGGCGGCGTGCTGACCATGCGACGATTTCGGTGTTCATCGCGGCGACCTACACGCCCTTGTGCGCCATCGTGCTGGAGCCAACGCAGGCGTTGTGGATGCTGACCTCGGCGTGGGTGGGCGCCATCATGGGGGTTGTCTTGAATCTGGTGTGGATCAATCACCCACGCTGGCTGGACGTGGTGGTCTACTTGGTGCTGGGATGGCTCATCCTGCCGCTATTGCCGAACTTGTGGCAGTCCGCAGGGCCGGCCGTCGTGTGGCTGCTTTTTGCGGGTGGCGTGGTCTATTCAGTGGGTGCGTTGATGTACGGCTTCAAGTGGCCGGGGCGCAACGCACGTTGGTATGGCTACCACGAACACTTTCACACCGCGACGATTGCCGCGGCGGTCGTGCACATGGTAGCCATCTGGATGGTTGTCGCGGGCTAGCCGAATGCGGGGGCTAGCTTTATGGGCTCTATGGAAAGCGCCTATTAGGCGTTGGTGAGGTCCTCCGCGAGGGGGAATTCGACGACTAGGCCTTGGCACAGCACGCGTGCGTTAGGGGTGCCATCCCACGTGGGGTTGAAACCAACCGCACGTAGCGCTTCGACGAGTTGCTCGCCAACGGCCACAGGTGTGCTGAGCTCGTCATCGGTTTTCATGGTGCCGAAACCAAAGAAAAGGTCTCCGGTGTGGATCAACCTGTCGACGTCCTGCATGTGGCAATACACGTATCCTGCGGCATCCTCTTCTTCCGCCTTTTCGGCGCCGCATTCAGCGCCGTCGGAGGCGTCCCAGCCTTCGTCGAAGCTGAAAGCTAGGTTGCGCTGCTGCAGTTCATCACGGAGGGCGTCGAGACGTTGTGCGTCTGCGGACTTCTCAGTGACTTTCTGCGCGTATTCGGCGGCCACTTCATCGATGATGGAATCGAAATCTTCAGGAAACGGTTCTTCGCGGGTGCTTTCCCATTCAGAGGGATCGTCGAGAAGTTCGAAGAAGTCGTTATGAATGTCCTGGCGTGAATGGCCGTGGCACAGATGAAGCGAGATGTCGTTGCGGAGGGTACCGGAGACCAAGATGTCTTCGGAAGGTGGGAAGGAACTGGAGAACATGGCGTGTGATGTGGTCATGCCTGTGGACGGTAGATGCGTGATACTGCGCGTGACTGAAAAGCAGGGAGGGCACCCCGCCAGGTGGCGGAGGTGCCCTCGAGATGCGTGGAGTGACTAGACGTGGAGCGGATCCACACCAGCCTCGGTGAGCATCGGGATGTTGTGGACCTCAGGCGGGACGCCGAAGGCATCCACGAGAACGACGGACCACGGTGCCAGCGAATCAACAAGGTCGTTGATGGCGGCGCGGGCAGCCTTGATGCGGCCAGCCGGGATCAGGTTGTGCTCCTGGTACCAGCCCGCGTGCTGAACCAAGGTGTCGAAGACGAAGAGGTGGCGCAGCTGCTCAAAGACCTGGCGCGCCAGCGAACCTTCCTCAAGACGCTCCTCTGCCTCAATCATGGCCTGGACCAACAAAGTATCCACACGAGCCCAGCCGGCGGCGATGAGGTGATCCTGGCACTGGTCAACGATGGCAGCAGCCTGCACCTTATCGGCCTTGCGGGCCGGCTGGATGCGGCGCACGAGGGAGAAGAGGATGGACTGGGCGCGGTCGTCGATCAGCTTGGCCTGGTAGGTGGCGTCGAAAAGCGAAGCCTCAGAGGGATTCACGCGGTCCACCAGGCTTTGCAGACGGGTGGTGAAACCGTAGCGGCGACGAACCACATCGGTGGCGGTGGAGGCTGCGTACTTCACGGTGTCCCACGGGCTCATGTCATTCATCGCGCGGCCATAAGCGGTGAGCAGGTTCTTGCCCACCATCTGAATGAGCACCGTGTTATCACCCTCGAAGGTCGCGAAGACATCGGAATCGGCGCGGTAGGTGGTCAGGCGGTTCTCTGACATATAGCCGGCGCCGCCGCAGGCCTCGCGGCATTCCTGAATGGTGCGTGTAGCGTGCTGGGTCTGTGCAGTCTTGATGGCTGCGGCCAGAGACTCCATCTCGCGAGAGGCGAATTTCTGCTCTTCGGTCGGTTCCGTCACAGACCAGGTACCAGCCTCGTGCTGATCGTTTTGCTCCTGGTAGCGCTCCAGAATCTGGTTGTAGAGCAGGTGCAGTGCGTACGTACGGGCCAGCGGAATGAGCAGGCGGCGGCGGTGCTGGCGGTGCTCGATGAGGCGCTTTTCCGCGCCGGTGGCGCCTTCGAACTGGCGGCGGCGGTTGGCGTAGCGAATCGCAATGTCCAGGGATGCCTCGGTGGCGGCACCCGCTGCGCCGGATACGCCGATGCGGCCGCGGATGAGAGTGCCCAGCATGGTGAAGAAGCGAGCATTCTTGGACTCGATGGGGGAGGAGTACTTGCCGTTCTCGTCCACATCGGCGAAGCGGTTGAGCAGGTTTTCGCGCGGCACGCGGACGTTGTCGAAGCGCAGGGTGCCATTATCGACGCCTACCAAACCACCCTTGTGGCCATGATCGCCCAAGGTAACGCCTGGCAGCTCCTTGCCTTCTTCATCGCGGATGGGGACGATGATGGCGTGGACGCCGTGGGAGCGGCCGTCGCTATCCGGGGTGATGAGCTGGGTGAAGACGACGGCCGCGCGGCCATCCTTGGCGGCGTTACCGATGTAGTTCTTCACCGCGGAATCGGAGGGGGTGTTGATGATGAACTCATCGGTATCTGGGTCGAAGGTGGCGGTGGTCTCGAGGGATTGCACATCGGAACCATGGCCGCGCTCAGTCATGGCGAAACAGCCCGGCAACTCCAGGCTGGCGGCCTTCTCAACCCACTTGAGGTGGCGCTCGGTGCCTAGCTGATCCAGCGCTCCACCCCACAGGCCCCACTGCACACCGGACTTAATCGCCAACGAACCGTCGACCCACGCCAAGCCCTCGAGCGTGAAGGTGGAGAGATTTGGCTTGCCGGCACCGCCGTTGGCGCGGCGCAGGCCGTGGTTGAATCCGCCGAAGTCACGAACCTTGGAGAGGTTCTCAAAGGTGTGTAGGCGCTGCTCCGCCATGGGTAGATCCGGGTTCGGGAAGAGCGAAGGATCGTTGAGGAAGGTGCGCAGCTCCTGGCGGAAGGCGGCGTGGGGGCCGTCGAGAAGCGCGGCAAGCTCGGTGGCGACGGAAGGCTTGGGGGTGGTGGGCAGGCGGTGTGGGCTGCGGGCCTCGGCCTTGGGTGCGTCGGTGGAGGCCTGGTTGTTGAGCTCTGGGGAGACGGGTTTCTTGTCCGAGGAGGACTTGGTGAGTGCCATGGTGGGGTCCTTTCTGGGAGGGAAGTTTTTAGCGCTCGACGATGGCCGCGACACCCTGGCCGCCGGCGGCGCAGATGGAAATGAGGGCGCGTCCGCCGCCGTTTTCTTCAAGAATCTTGGCGGTGGTGGCGAGGATGCGGGTGCCGGTGGCGGCGAAGGGGTGGCCGGCAGCTAGGGAAGAGCCCTTGACGTTGAGCTTGGCGCGGTCGATGGGGCCCAGCGCGGACTGCAGGCCGAGGCGCTCGCGGCAGTAGGTTTCGTCCTCCCATGCAGACAGGGTGGCGAGTACCTGGGAGGCGAAGGCTTCGTGGATCTCGTAGAAATCGAAATCCTGCAGGCTCAGATTGTTGCGCTCCAGCAGGCGAGGAACCGCGTAGGTAGGGGCCATGAGTAGGCCATCTGGGCCGTGGACAAAGTCGACGGCCGCGGTTTCGGAATCCACCAGGAAGGCGCGGGGCTCGATGTTGTGCTCAGCCGCCCACTCTTCAGAGCTGAGGAGAGCGACGGAGGCACCGTCGGTCAGCGGCGTGGAGTTGCCTGCTGTCATCGTCGCCTGTGTGCCGTGCTGCTCGGCATCGCGTTTACCAAAGACCGGCTTGAGCTTGGCTAGGGACTCCAGGGAGGAATCCGGACGCAGGTTGGTATCGCGATTGACGCCGAGGAAGCCGGTGGTGAGGTCATCGAAGAAACCCTCCTCCCAGGCCTTGTGGAGGTTCTGGTGGGAGGCGAGTGCCAGCTCGTCCTGGGCTTCGCGGCTGACGTTCATCTCGCGGGCGGTGATGGCGGCGTGGTCACCCATGGAGAGACCGGTGCGGGGTTCGCCGTTCTGCGGCTGTTCCGGGGCCAGCTGCGACGGGCGGATGGAGCCGATGAGCTGGGCGCGCTGCGCGGCCGTCTTGGCGCGGGTGAGATTGAGTAGTGTGCGGCGCAGCGTGTCATTGACAGCCAGCGGGGCATCCGAGGTGGTGTCCGTGCCTCCTGCGATGCCGGCGGAGATCCGGCCTTGGGCAATGGCATCACCGACATGGATAGCTGCCGCAAGAGAAGTGCAGCAGGCCTGCTGCATATCGAGTGCTGGGGTGGTCGAGTCGAGCGCGGAACCGAGGACCGACTCGCGGGTCAGATTGAAATCGCGGGAGTGCTTGAGCACAGCGCCGGCGGCGACGAGGCCGAGGCGTTCGTCGTGAAGCCCGTAACGTGCGACGAGTCCATCCAGCGCACTGGTGAGCATGTCTTGGTTGGACGCGTGGGCGTACTGCTTATTGGAGCGAGCAAAGGGAATGCGGTTACCGCCGAGGATGGCTACGCGGTGCGGGGGGTTGGTCATTGAAAACTCCTTCGCGAGTGGTCTGGTGCGAATCGTCCCAGCGGGAGGGGGGAGCAACCCGACTGTTCATTTCGCGTCACAACTAAAGTGATATTGTTAGTTCTATCACTCAATTAACTAACCTTGCAACCAGCTCAACAAAGCTCGCAAGGTTGTGAAGAATCGAGAAAGGAACATGCCAGCCTATGTCGAACGTCACATTTGCTGAGAAGCTCATCAACTCACCGCTCGCCGCCAAAGCAGGAGTACCCCAAGGCCACCCCCTGCGTCGCCACAAGGCTGGGGAACCAGCGCTCGATGGCCCCATCGTCATTGGCGGCCAGGGGCGCATCGCTGAGTTTCTGAGTTCCCAGCTAGCCGTGGACTACCAGGTCATCAATGCTTCCGCGGAGGCGAAGCGCGCCGCCCTCGTCTTCGACGCCACCGGCCTGGACACCCCCGAAAAGCTGCGCGAGCTCTATGATTTCTTCAACCCGCAGATGCGCAACCTCCTGCCGTGCGCGCGCTTGGTGGTCGTCGGCACCACCCCGGAAGCTGCGGACACTATCGACGCCCGCATTGCCGCCCGTGCCCTCGAAGGGTTCACCCGTTCCCTGGCCAAGGAAATGCGCAAGGGCGGCACCGTAAACCTGGTCTGGGCAGACCCCGCTGCCACCACAGAGGTGGAGTCCACGCTCCGCTTCTTCCTTTCTGGGAAGTCGGCCTTCGTGGACGGGCAGGTTGTGCGCGTCAGCGCTCAGGGACACGATTCCCCGGCATCCAATGGCGAAGCGCAGAACTGGGAGCAGCCCCTTGACGGGCGGTTGGCGGTGGTGACCGGTGCGGCCCGCGGCATTGGCGCCACCATTGCTGAGGTGCTGGCGCGTGATGGTGCGAGCGTTATCTGCATCGACGTCCCGCAGGCCAGCGAGCATCTGGCAAAGACGGCGAACAAGGTCAAGGGCACCGCGCTGCCCCTCGACGTCACCGACCCCCAAGCCGCAGATAAGATTGCTCAGCACGCGCAGGAGCGCCACGGCCGAGCCATTGACGTCATCGTCCACAACGCCGGAATTACCCGTGACAAGCTGCTGGCCAACATGAATGAAGGCCAGTGGGATGCTGTCCTGGCCGTTAACCTTCTGGCGCCGGTGCGCATCACCGAAAACCTCCTGGAGTCTGGCTCCCTCGCGCCGGGTGCCGCAGTGATTGGTGTGTCCTCCATGGCGGGTATTTCCGGCAATCGCGGCCAGACGAATTACGCCACCACTAAGGCCGGAATCATTGGGCTGGTCGACGCCCTGCGTCCCGTCCTCGCTGAGAACGGCTCCACCATCAACGCCGTGGCGCCGGGCTTTATTGAAACCGCCATGACCGCGGCGATGCCGACCGGCCCGCGCGAGATCGGCCGCCGCCTGAACTCACTGCAGCAAGGTGGCTTGCCTGTCGACGTCGCCGAGACCGTCGCCTTCTTCGCCTCGCCGGCCTCCGCCGCGGTGAGCGGCAACACCGTCCGCGTTTGCGGCCAGAACCTCATGGGAGCCTAAATGAACGTCACCACACTCAACGAGATTCCAGATCTTCCTGCGCTCTATCGCAAACTCACGGTGGGCGCGGTGCCCATCCCCGGGCTGGGGGCAGGCAAGCGCAAGGTCGACGACCCACAGACTGCTTACCGGGTCGCGGGAGTGCGCGTAGACACCGAGCACCTGGCTCGCTACTGCCAAGCCACGGGCCTGCGCCTGGGCAACGAGCTGCCTGCTACCTATCTCTACGCGCTGGCCTTCCCGCTCGCCATTAAGGTCATGGCAGCACCGGACTTTCCGTTCCCAGCCGTGGGCGTGGTGCATCTGTCCAACCGCATCGAGCAGAAACGCCCGCTGCGCGTCGACGAGCGCTGTGACATCGCGGTGCACGCGGAAAACCTGCGCCCGCACCGCAAAGGGTTGGTCATCGATATGGTGACCACGTACAGCGTTGGTGGCGAGGAGATCTGGCGCCAGACGTCAGTCTTCCTCGGCCAGGGGGCCAAGTTCACCAAGGACACCCCGCGACAAGTGAGAACACGTCCGGAGGCCGAGCGCTTCCTCGACTTCCCCGGCGATGAGGCGGGAACGCCTACGGCAACGCTGCGCTTTAGCCCCGAAAGCACCCGCGTCTATGCCGCCGCATCGGGGGATAAGAACCCCATCCACGTGTCCACGGTGGGTGCCAAGCTCTTCGGATTCCCCGCGCCCATCGCGCACGGCATGTACACGCACGCTCGCATGCTGTCGGTGCTCGATGGCACCCTCCCCGGTGCTGTGCGCATCAGCGCGGACTTCTACAAGCCCGTCATCCTTCCGGCGACCACAGGGGTTTACGTAGCGCCCGGCGGTACCACGGACAGCGGTAGTGAAGACCGGACCGTCACCTTGCGCAAGGCCAAGGACCCAAGCTCCCTCCACGTGGCGTGCCGGGTTGAGCCTCTAAAGTAGGCGCGGCCCAGTGGATGAGCCTCGGGCTCATCCTTTTGTTAATCCACGTGCTGGTGCTTTGGTGCCACCACCAGTGGCTTCGGGGAGTATTTGCCGCGCAGTCCGCGAAGGATGCCGGCGTGCTCCCAGAGGCGCTTGTCTTCCTCGGTGCGGGGAGTGAATTGGCGAGCAGCTAGCGGCTGCCAGTCAGCGTCCATCGCCATGTAGGAAACGGTGGCGTGGATGGCGGTCTCCAGTTTTTCGCGGCCGCCGCGCGGGTTGCCCGAGCGCACGTGGACGGACATCTGCATCGAGCGGGTATCCGTGCGCATCATGCGGGCATCCACCTCGATGAGGTCTCCAATATGAATTGGCCGGTAGAAGCGGATGCCTCCGGCATAGACCGCGACGGTGTGCTCGCCGGACCACTCCATGGTGCAGGCAGCGCCCGCCTCATCAATCCATTCCATGGCGGTGCCGCCGTGGACGTTGCCGCCCCAGTTGACGTCGGTGGGCTTGGCCAAGAAGCGGTTGACCATGCGAGGAGCGTCGGACGGGCCGTCATAAGTCTGCTTTTCCATCTCCGCCTCGATGGCTTTGCGCAGCTCGATGCGGGACTCTGCAGCCTCCCATACGCGCTGGTGCTCAGTGGAATCCGGAACGAGCGGCGGAACGGCCATCGACTTTCCGGTCTCAGTGTCCTTGGCCACGAAGATGACGAGGCAGTCGCAGGCGCGTGTGAAGATGCCATCGCGCGGGTCGGCGGAGAGCACCTCGTTGACGATGTGCATGGAGGACCGCCCGGTCATCGCGATGCGCGAGCGTACCTCCACCAAGTGGCCCGAAGGAATTGGGCGCGTGAAGTGGATGTGGCCCACGTAGGCCGTCACGCAGTAGGTACCGGACCATTGAACCGCGCACGCATAGGCGGCCTTATCGATCCATTCCAAAACACGCCCGCCGCCGATGCCTTGGGCGCCGGCGATGGTGAGATCTGTCGGGGCGGCCATAAACCGCAGCGTGATGGAGGGGGACTTCCCGGTCGGGACAGGCTTCTTTTCTTCCGAGGAGCTTGGTGGCATGGTTGGTGACATGGATAACAAAGTATCAGGGAGTGTGCATAGCGTATGAAAAAGGCCGTTGATGCCGCCACCACCCGTGCTGCCGTCGAAGCGGTGGCGGAGTGGATCCGTGACCCTGAGAGGACCGAAAAACCAGGTCGCTCTGCTCTGGCAAAGGCCACCCGCACAACAGCCCGCCTGGTGGAGGCGGACGCGCCGGGACATTCCGTGGAGTTGCGGGTCCCCCCATTCGTGGCAGTCCAGTGCATCGCCGGTCCCCGCCATACCCGGGGTACCCCTCCGAATGTGGTGGAGATGGATCCCCTGACATGGCTGCAGCTGGCAACGGGAGTCATTGGCTGGGAGCAGGCGCTTAACGCTGGCCGCGTAGACGCCTCCGGATCCCGCTCCCACGACATTGCAGCCTGTTTGCCCGTGATTCCGTTAGTTTTCACAGGCCCAAACAGCTAGGATTGGCGCCGTGGTAGCTGAACACGTCCAGAGCATGACTAAGCCCTTGTCGACGGATCCCAGCCTGGATCCGGAACCCCGCGAAGAATGCGGAGTCTTCGGTGTTTGGGCACCAGGAGAAGAGGTTTCGAAGCTAACCTACTTCGGGCTTTTCGCCCTCCAACACCGCGGACAGGAAGCCGCCGGTATCGCGGTGGGCGATGATGATCGCATCGTCGTCTTTAAGGATATGGGCCTTGTCTCCAATGTCTTCGATGAATCCATCCTGAGCTCGCTGCATGGAAACGTGGCCGTCGGCCATACGCGTTATTCCACTGCAGGCGGCAAGGAATGGTCGAATGTGCAGCCGATGTTCGGGACGTCGCCCAGCGGTGTTGACATCGCGCTCGGCCACAACGGAAACCTAGTAAATTACCTGGAACTGCGCGCAGAGGCCGTGCGGCGTGGGCTGATCAAGCCGCAGGAAGAGTCCGTCTCGGATTCCATGTGCTTGTCCATCTTGTTGGCGGACGGCGTCAACGAGGACAACACCGTCTTTGATTCGGCCCTGCAATTGTTGCCCACGGTGAAGGGTGCATACTGCCTGACCTTTACGGACGGGCACACTCTCTATGCCGCACGCGATCCGCATGGCGTGCGCCCGCTTGCCCTCGGCCGCCTCACTACCGGCTGGGTGGTAGCCAGTGAGACCTGTGCGCTCGACATCGTCGGCGCGCAGTTTATCCGGGAGATCGAACCAGGCGAGCTCGTTGCCATCGATGAGACCGGAATCCGCTCCGAGCGCTTCGCCGAGACCAAGCGCCATGGTTGCGTCTTCGAATACGTCTACCTAGCGCGGCCGGATACGAATATCAAGGGCCGTTCTGTCAACGCCACGCGCGTGGAAATTGGGCGTCGTCTAGCGCGCCAGTACCCGGCACCCGATGCGGACATGGTGATCCCCGTTCCGGAGTCCGGCAACCCGGCTGCCGTCGGTTATGCCCGCGAATCCGGGTTGACCTTCGCGCACGGCTTGGTGAAGAACTCTTATGTGGGCCGCACCTTCATCCAGCCCACGCAGTCCCAGCGCCAGATGGGTATTCGCCTCAAGCTCAACCCGCTGCGGGAGGTCATTGAAGGCAAGTCCATCGTCGTGGTGGATGATTCAATCGTGCGTGGTAACACGCAGCGCGCGCTGATCCGGATGTTGCGGGAAGCCGGTGCTGCCGAAGTCCACGTGCGCATCGCCTCCCCGCCGGTGAAGTGGCCGTGCTTCTACGGCATCGACTTCGCCTCCCCAGGCGAGCTCATTGCCAACGCCAACCCTTCCGATGATCCGGAAGAGGTAGCACAGACCATTTGCACCGCGATTGGCGCGGATTCGCTGGGATTTGTCTCCACCGATGAGATGGTGGCGGCTACTCAACAGCCGCGCAACGAACTGTGCTGCGCATGTTTCGACGGTAAGTACCCACTCGGACTGCCTGCCGGAAACCCCAATGCTGAGGCCGTGCGCACCCTGCAGGGCTCGACGACAACTAACGAATAAGGACTAAGTCACTCATGAGCGAGAACACGTATGCTGCCGCCGGCGTCAACATTGAGGAAGGCGACCGCGCAGTAGAGCTAATCACCCCCCACGCCAAGCGCGCCACCCGCCCCGAGGTTATGGGCGGGCTCGGCGGATTCGCCGGCCTATTCAAGCTGGGGGAGTACAAGGAGCCGGTCCTTGCGGCTGGCTCTGATGGCGTAGGCACCAAGCTGGCCGTGGCCCAGGCCATGGACAAACACGACACCATCGGCATCGACCTCGTCGCCATGTGCGTGGACGATCTTGTCGTGTGCGGCGCTGAGCCGCTCTTCCTGCAGGACTACATCGCCGTGGGCGAGGTAGTGCCGGAAAAGGTAGCGGAGATTGTGAAGGGCATTGCTGAGGGCTGCGTCCAGGCTGGTGCTGCCCTCCTCGGCGGTGAGACCGCGGAGCACCCAGGTGTGATGGGCAAGGATGAATACGACGTTTCCGCCACCGCCGTTGGCGTGGTGGAGGCCGATGCGCTCCTCGGACCAGACAAGGTACGCGACGGCGACGTCCTGATCGCTATGAAGTCCTCTGGCCTGCACTCTAACGGCTACTCCTTGGCGCGCTACGTCCTCCTAGAGCAGGCTGGTTTGCCGCTTGACGGCTATATGGAAGACCTGGGCCGTACTCTCGGTGAGGAACTGCTGGAGCCTACCCGTATCTACGCCAAGGACTGCCTGGCCCTGGTCTCTGAGTGCGCGGTGTCCACCTTCTGCCACGTCACCGGCGGTGGCCTCGCTGGCAACCTGGAGCGCGTCATCCCGGAGGGCCTGACCGCTGAGGTGAGCCGCTCGACGTGGACTCCGGGCCAGATCTTCAAGACCATTTCCTCGGTGGGCAAGGTTGCGCTCGAAGAGATGGAGAAGACCTTCAATATGGGCGTCGGTATGATCGCCGTCGTTGCGCCGGAGGATCGCGAGCGAGCATTGGCTATGATGACCGCCCGCCACGTGGAGGCGTGGGAACTGGGCACCGTTCGTGCTGCCGAAGAGGGCGAGCCGCGCGTTGTCATGACCGGCGAGCACCCAGGGTTCTAAGTCCTGAGAAAAGGAAC
This sequence comes from Corynebacterium sp. MSK004, assembly GCF_030232515.1. Taxonomy (NCBI): domain Bacteria; kingdom Bacillati; phylum Actinomycetota; class Actinomycetes; order Mycobacteriales; family Corynebacteriaceae; genus Corynebacterium; species Corynebacterium sp. MSK004. Next base: position 21,303 of record NZ_JASPKB010000013.1, read on the forward strand.
AAGGCCGGAGGCGCTTCCCCTTAAGAAGAGGGGGAGACGGCTCCGGCCTTTCGCTTAAGTGATGTACAGGGTGGGACAGTGACTCGCGCGCCTAGCGCGCGTCGGAATCATCCTCATCCCACTCATCCGAGTCCCAGCGATCTGCGTAGTCCTCGTAATCCGCGTACTCCGAGTATTGGTCTTCGTCCTCATCGTGGGAACGCTTGGAGTTCTGTGAGGCGAGCTCACGCTGGAGCGAATCCAGATCCATCTCGGGCGAATTGTACTTCAGCTGGCGTGCAACTTTGGTCTGCTTTGCCTTTGCGCGTCCGCGTCCCATGTGCATGACCCCCTTGAGGTGTGTAGGGCGGTCCAGGGATTCTTGGCCGCCCCATCGTCTTAGTCAGATATGTGTATGTTCCTGTAAGACACCATAGCCTGTGTGAAGAAAAAATTCCGAACTACCCCCCAGTGGCGCGTGGAAAAGTGTGCTAGCCCGCGGCCAACGGGCAGTGTGCATTTCGCCACTATTTTCCGCGCAGCCGGTCCACAGCGGCGCGCCCGGCCTTGGGGCCCTCGTCGGCGGGGATGGAGTCCGGCTCGACCGATGCCGCCACTGGACCAATGCTCAGATCCCCGTGGTTGAGGGCGCTGCGTTTCACTAGACCAAGCGCGATGGGGCCATAATCGCAATCCTCGACCACGGTGCCGAGCTTGCCGACGCGCCGTCCCCCAAGCGTAATATCCGCCCCGCTTACGGGGAGCTCCGGAGCGGAGCCGTCGAGGTACAGCATGACCAACAGGCGCGGAGAGCGCCCGAGGTTCTCTACGCGCGCGACCGTCTCCTGCCCGCGATAGCAGCCCTTCTCCAAGTGGACGAACGCGGGGTTATCATCGCTGCGTCGGATCCACTGGGGAACCTCGTGGGCGATGGTTTTCGCATCGAGGTCAGCGGCCAATTCTGGTTCGCGTGCGCGCACTCGTTCGGCGGTATAGGCCATGAGCCCCGCTAATTTTCCGCCCTGCTTTTCCAACTCTGCGACTGCTGTCTCCAGCTCACCCCGCGGCACGAGGAAATCCTGGCGCGGGCAGCCCGGCCAGTGCACGCAGCGCTCCATCACGGCGCTGGAAGGCTTCTGTAGCGGCTTGCCCAGCACGGTGATGATCGCCGCGTCTGCTTCCTCCACGGTGACCTGGGACCAGAAAATCATGGCGGTGAGGAAGTCCCGCAAAGATTCGAACTGGGCCGGTGGCACATCGAGGTAGAAGGTTTCCCCGTCGAAGGACAGGTCGATATGGTGTAGGACGTGGCCCTGCATGTCTAGATCAAGGGCGCCGGCAGAGAATCCGGCGTCCACGTCATCGAGCTTCTGGCTCAGGAGGTTGTGCAGGAAAGCCCGGGCATCGGGCCCGGAAACGGCAATGACCCGGCGTTGGGAACGGTCGATGATGGCGGAACCTGTCTCCACCGCGCGCTGCTCCACGAGGGGGTTGCCGTAATGCCAGGGGATACCGGAGACGTCGACAAGCGTGGTGCCCTGGAACTCAGCGGCCCCGGGCCGGGAAAGAAGTGGCGAAGTATAACTCACGCCCTCCGATGGTAGGGCATAATCGGGTCTATGAGCCTTCAGCGTAGGAAAGAGCCGGTCATCTACGTCGTGGAACCGTTTGGAGGGTCGGTGCGGCGTCATATGCCGAACCTACCGTTGGTCTATTGGGACGATGCTGCGGTCACACGCGGTGATGGTATCTTCGAGTCCCTCCTCGTGCGTGACGGCAAGGCGGCCAATTTTCATCGCCACGCGGAGCGCTTCCGGCATTCCGCGCGTGCTCTCGATCTTCCGGAGCCACCCATCCACAAGTGGAAAGAAGCCACCGAGCTGGCCATCGCGGACTATTGTGGTCCCGCCGCCGGGGAAGGCGAGGACGGTTTAGCGCGAGAGGCCAAGTGCACGTGGACCTATACCCGCGGGCGGGCCTCGACTGGGGTGCCCACGGCATGGGTGGTGGTTCAGGAGATTCCGGATGACGTTGTGGCGCAGCGTGATACCGGCGTCAAGGTGATGAGCACGCCGCGTCTGTGGCAGGTGGCGGAAGAGTTGCCGGCGAAGACGCTGAATTATGCGGCCACGATGGCCACGCTGCGCCTGGCCCGCGAGCGTGGATTTGATGATGTGATTTTTACCGATCCCGATACGGGGCTGGTCTTGGAAGGGGCCACCTCCACCGTGGTGGCGGTCAAGGGTACAAAGCTGCGCACCCCGGCGGGCAAGGGAATACTGCCTGGCACCACGCAAGCTGCGCTTTTTGAGTATGCCTCTGAACAGGGATATCGCTGCAAGGCGAAGGAGCTGAATCTGCGCTACCTCGAGGAGGCTGACTCAGTGTGGCTTGTCTCCTCGGTGCGCACTGCGGTGCGTGTGACGCGCCTGAATGAAAAGAAGCTCAAGGCGCCGGCGAACGCGGAGAAGATACGCGCGCTGATCGACGCCGCCCTGGCACGCTAACTTCGCCGCATTGCTAGTTAGCCAGCCACACGGGTGAGCTCGGCGGACATGTAAGGGCGCATTTCGCCGTCGACAAGCCGCTCATCCACCCAGCCGAGGTTGTTGTTCGGCATGAGGCCATACATGCGCTTGCCGGGGCCGAGGTTGGCGGGGCCGGTTTCGGTGACCATCGTGGACGCGGACTCGAGCTGCCAGGCGCGCTCGTTAAACAGCGAACCATAGAAGATCTCGTTGATGCCGTTGGATGAGGTATAGGTCATCTCAATCTCGTCCTTGAGTGAGATGCGCCAGAACCCGGACTCGCGGACATCGGGGCCAACCGGGTTGCCCTCGGAATCAATCTTCCAGGTGCGGGACGTATAGGTCAGGTAATTCTCACCGTCGTGGGCGATGATGAGCTGCTGGCCAAAGGCGTACTGTTCACCGTCGGTGCTGTGGGCTTGGCCTTCCCCTTGCCATACGCCGACGAGAGGGAGAAGCCCGAGCAGACCATCGTGCAGCGACGGGCCCTGACGCAAGTTCGCCGTCTCATCCGGCAGGGGATTATCTGCTACATCAACGGTGGGAATGTTGCGGGAGGCTGCATCCTTCCATGCCTCCGCTGCCTGGTTGACGGCCGCGTTGCCGTCTACCTTAGTGTTCTCCGGGTGGGTGTTTTCCGTGTTTTTCTCGCTATTTGTCTGTTCGCTCATGCTGCCCCAGCGTAGTCGTGGCAGCGCCGCGGAAACCACTAGGCTCCAGTAGTCTAGGGAGCCATGCGCGCTTTGCTGATTTCAAACCCTAATTCTACGAGCCAGAATGCGGCTCTCTTCCGAGAGGTTTTGCCCGTCATTCGGGAGGTGGATGGGTTGCAGCTGCTTGCTCGCTTCACGCACTACCCGGGCCACGCAGAAGACATGGTGCGCGGTATGACCCGGGAGGACTTTGACGTCATCCTGGTCTTCGGCGGCGATGGCACGGTCAATGAGATCGTCAACGGGTTGCTCGGCCCGGCGAATTTCGCCCAGCGCCCTAGCCCTCAGGAGATCCCGGCGCTAGCGGTGATCCCTACTGGTTCAGCAAACGTCTTCGTTCGCGCCCTTGGTTTCCCCAATACCCCTGTCGAGGCGGCACACGTGCTGGCTAGGATGCTGGAGCGAAACACCCGCCGCACCGTGTCGTTGGGTATGTGGAATGACCGGTGGTTTGCGGTCAATGCTGGTTTCGGGCTGGATGCAGACGTGCTGGCTCGCGTGGACCGTGCACGGGAGATGGGCTTTTCAGCCACCCCGCTGCGCTACCTGGCGGTGGCCTTTCAGGCCTATCAGCGCGCCCGCATCCGCCCACCGCGCATTAATGTGCGTGCGCGCTCGAGCTCGGGCGAAACCTTCGCGGCCGATGACGTTCCCGTCATGTTCACCTCCAACACCAACCCGTGGACCTTCCTGGGGCCGCTGCCGGTGGTGACTAATCCGCGCAATTCCTTCGATCAGGGGCTTGGCCTTTTTGGTGTGTCGGACCTCGGCGGGATTGATGGTCTCGTGGGCGTTCTCCACCTGTTCGGCGTGGATCACCGTCACTGGTTGAATAAGGTCACGGATGCCCGCACGCTGCATTTTGAGGATGCCGTTGAGGTGGACCTGGTCTGCCCCAAGCCGCACCGCTTCCAAGCGGACGGGGAGTCGGAAGGCACCTTTACGGAGGTGCACTTGGAGTCGGAAGCAGACGCGCTGGAAGTCTTTGCTCCCATCGACCCAGCCCCGCCCATTCACCGCAGCTTCCGCCGAGTCCTGCGAGATCTCATCCGTATTAAGTAGCCGGCGGTAGTAACAAGTCTGCGGTGCGGGTACCGCTGGTGCACCGTCGGCTTAGTTTTGCATCGGCTTAGTTCTGCCTGTTTTGGCGCCAGCTCGGCGGCGTCGTCGGCGCGCTGCCCACTTCGTTGGCGGTGTCTTGCGCTTTTTGCGCGGCATCCTCGACGGCCTTCTCCTCCGAACCATCGATCTCCAGCGGGGAGAGTTGTGCTGTTTTTAGCGTGATATTGCGTCGCTGTACCTCGAAGGTGATGGAGCCGCCGTGTAGTTTCACGGAGGTGGCTTGAGAAGGCAACGGGAGTTGGCGCGTGTCCAAGACCAGGCCGAAGGCCTTTTTCAAGCGTTCGTCATCAGTCCCGTAGACACTCATGCGAAACTCTGGGCCGACGAGGCGCAGCGTCACCGTCGCGGTGGACTTGGTGGTATCCCCCGGCAGCGTGCCAGTGAGCTCAGCCTCGGCGGAGGGCCCGCCGGTGGGGGACATATTATCGGGGTTGGCAATGGAGAGGTCAGTAATACCCAGCATGCGGCCCAAGGCCACTCCGTCGAGGCTGATGCTGCGCGTATAGGTGGATACCGGTGAGCCTTCCAGTTCGCCGCTGAAGAGTTGTTCGGGGTTAATTGTGATGTCGCGCAGTGTTGTGGAGGCATTGACCATGCCGAGTTTCGGAACTTCCACGTCGGAGGAGTTGACCTCCAGGTATGGAATCTCTTTGGTTAGCGCGGCAAGGGAGAAGGGGACGCCGCCGATGTAGACATTCGGGGTGTTTTCCAATTGGGAGCTGGCTTTGGCTTTCTGGGCCACGGTGTGTTCCGCGTGCATCGCCACCGCTGAATCCGCCAGCCATGCTGTCAGGGCCACACCCGCAACGGCGGCAAGGCGTACGGCAGTGCGGTTGAGGTAGATGACAGTCACCCCTCTATTACTACCGCACGTAGGGTGGGAAGCATGAATATTGAGACCAAGACTCTGCCACTGAACCCAGATGTGGCCCAGCGCGTGGAGGAGCTGGCCACTGCTGCTGAAGCTCACGACGGCTTTGCGCCCCTCTCCGAGCAGTTTCTTTTAGGGCTCAGGGATGAACGCCTTGGGCACCATCATCTTCTCGCAATTGAAGATGGTGCGGTAGCTGGCGTGGCTGCCCTCGATGGGCAGACTGTAGAGCTCTTTGTTGGCGTGGAACACCGTGGGCGAGGGGTAGGGCAGGCGCTTGTCGACGCCCTCCCAACCTCCCCCCAAATCTGGGCCCATGGCAATCTTCCCGCTGCGCAAGCGCTGGCGAAGCGCAACGAGATGGACGTCGTCAGGCGCCTGCTTGTCATGGCGATTGAGGGGAAGGACTTGCGCGCGGCCGAGGAAGCGCCGGCAACGGTTGATGGCCTAGAGATTCAGACCTACGCCGAGTCAGTGGAGCGCTTCGGGCGCGAGCACGTCGAGGCGGAATGGGTACGCACCAATAACGAAGCCTTCTCCTGGCATCCGGAGCAAGGAGGCTGGGATCTGGAGCGCCTGCACCGCGGGATGGAGGCAGAGTGGTTCGATCCTGCCGACGTGCTTTTCCTGTGGGATTCTCCGAATGACTCCCACAGCCGCCCGGTAATGGCCGGCTTCCACTGGCTGAAGTGGCACGACGAGGCTACCCCAGCCTTCGGTGAGGTCTATGTTGTGGGATTGGGTGAGGACTATCGCGGGCGCGGGCTCGGTGGACCGCTGCTGAGCGCTGGGCTGCAGCGCATGGCGGCTAAAGGCGCGGACAAGGTCATTTTGTATGTCGAGGCTGATAACGCTCCGGCGGTAAAGGCCTACGAGCGTTTGGGCTTTGGCATCGCTGAGGAACACTGCGTCTGGGCGAAAAGTGACTAGCCTCACCGGCTTTTGGTACAAGTTCACCGATTGTTCATCTCTTGATCCCTGTGGGGTTAACCCGCCCTGTATAGCTTTACAACACGTGAGTTAATCGCGCTCGTCTCAAGAAGATCGCTCAAAGAAGAGTAGAGGGCGATTTGCTCGGACAATCATTCTCTTGTATCCGCACCGGAAAGGTTTCCCGTGATCCGCAACTTCAAGCGCACCGCCGCTATCTTCGGCATCGTCGCCGCCACCTCCACCGCTCTCGTTGCCTGCTCTGAGTCCAACGAATCTGGCTCCGCTGAAGGCGGCTCCGATGGGGCAGAGGTTTCCGGCGACCTCTCTGGTGAGGGCGCATCCTCCCAAAAGTCCGCTATGTCCGTCTTTGAGAAGGCATTCCTGGAGGCATACCCGGATGCTAACTTCTCCTACACTTCTTCCGGCTCCGGCGCTGGTGTGAAGGCTTTCAACGGCGGCACCGTTGACTTCGCCGGTTCTGACTCCGCTCTGAAGGAAGATAAGGGCGAGGTTGAGGCCGCCAAGGAGCGTTGCGGTGGCAACGACGCATGGCACCTGCCGACGACCATTGGCCCCGTCGCCATCGCCTACAACCTGGGTGACACCGAGGTCAACCTCTCCACCGAAACCCTCGCCAAGATCTTCAAGGGCGAGATCACCAAGTGGAACGATGACGCCATCAAGGCTGAGAACGAGGGCACCGACCTTCCGGACAAGAACATCACCGTTATCTTCCGCTCTGATGAGTCCGGTACCTCCGATAACTTCCAGAAGTTCCTGAAGTCCGCTACCGGCAACTGGGACAGCGAAGGCAAGCAGTTCCCGGATTCTGTTGGTGAGGGTGCTAACGGTTCCTCCGGTGTGGCTGACCAGGTTGCCTCCATCGAGGGTGCTATCACCTACGTTGAGGCTGGCTACGCTCACCAGAAGGAAGCCGATGGCGTCAAGATTGCCAAGATTGACTTCGGCAACGGCCCAGTTGAGCTTAGCTCTGAGTCCGTCGGTGTCGCTCTCGACCACCTCGCTTTCAAGGAGACCAACTCCGAGCACGACATGGTCGTTGACTCCGACAAGCTCTTTGCTTCCAAGGATGAGGGCGCTTACCCGCTCATCCTGACCACCTACAACATCGTCTGCTCCGCTGGCTACGACGAGGAGACCTCCGCTCTGGTGAAGGCCTTCTTCAACACCGTCTTGGACAATCAGTCCGAGGAGCTGGAGAAGGCAGGCTTCATTCCGGTTTCCGGTGACCACCTGGAGCGCCTGAAGGCAGCCGTCGAGGCTATCCAGTAAGAGCGCGTTACTACGCGGGTTTCTTTGAACCCCCGTAGTGTCCGTTTGAACACACACCTCCGCCCCCAACCCGCCCTTCACGAGCGCTTTGGGGGCGGCAGCATGTCCCGTATTTTCATTGTTTCCGTTGAAAAGGATTCCCTAGTCTCATGGCAGACAACAATCTCACCACAGCGTCGTCCGTGAAGGAGGATGCCGTTTCAGCGACTCGCCCTAGCGCGCATGCGTCCGAGGCGGACGCCACCTCTACGCCCGCCGTCAAGTCCGGTGTGAAGCGCCCTGGTGATCGCATTTTTGAATTCCTGTCCACTGCGTCCGCAACGCTGATCACGGTGATGATCGCTGCCATCGCAGCCTTCCTGATTTGGCGTGCGGTTCCGTCACTGTCCGTCAATGAGGGCGGCATTCTGGGCTTCTTCACCTACGGTGACCGTTGGGAGACCAACGACACCGATGCTATGAAGTTCGGCATCCCGACCATGTTCGGCCACACCGTCTTGATTTCCATCGTGGCTCTCATCATCGCGATGCCGGTCGCGCTCGGTATTGCCATCTTCCTGTCCAACTATGCACCGGCCAAGCTGGTCAAGCCGTTGGGATTCTTGGTAGACATGCTCGCCGCTGTGCCATCCATCGTGTACGGCCTGTGGGGCTGGCAGGTGCTCGGCCCTGCACTGTCCGGCTTCTACACCTGGCTGCACTCTTGGGCTGGTGGCTTCTTCCTCTTCAAGGTCTACGACAACTCCCCGAACTTTGCGACGGGTCGCAACGTCCTCACCGGTGGCATTGTTCTGGCGGTGATGATCCTGCCGATCATTGCTGCCACCGCCCGCGAAGTCTTTGTGCAGACCCCTCCCGGTCAAATCGAGTCCGCCTTGGCCCTCGGCGCCACCCGGTGGGAAGTCATCCGCATGACGGTCCTTCCTTTCGGCATGTCCGGCTACATCGCCGGCTCCATGCTGGGGCTGGGCCGTGCGCTGGGTGAGACCATGGCGCTGTACATGGTTGTCTCCCCGCTGGTGGACTTCCGCTTCTCGCTGTTCGACGGCGGTACCACCTTCGCAACGGCCATCGCCCTGGCGGCTGCTGAGTTCGGTAATGAGATGCGTGCCGGTGCGTATATCGCCGCAGGACTCATGCTGTTCCTTCTGACCTTCTTGGTCAACGCTATTGCCCGTTCCATCGTGAAGAGCAAGTAAGGAGGGCTCAGAGATGACTACGACTACAACTTCCAACTCTGTCCCAGCATCTTCCGGCCCGACCTTCCTGGATATCTCCTCGAGCCGAAAGACCACCAATACTGTTGCCACCGTTCTCGTGTGGGCAACGATGATCATCGCCATGATTCCGCTGCTGTGGGTTCTCTTCGAGCTCATTTCTCGCGGTTCGGGCGCTATCCTGAACCCCGAATGGTGGACCCACTCCCAACGCGGAATCCTTGATACCGAGGCCGGCGGCGGTGCGCTCCACGCTATTATCGGTACCTTTGTGCAGACCGTCATCGCGACCGTCATTTCCGTTCCGATCGGCATCTTCACCGCGATTTACCTGGTGGAGTACTCCCGCGGTGGAACGCTCAGCCGCCTTACCACTTTCATGGTGGACATCCTCTCCGGTGTGCCTTCCATTGTTGCGGCCCTGTTCATCTTCGCCATGTGGATTACTCTGTTCGGCTTCAAGCGTTCCGGTATGGCGGTGGCGCTATCGCTTGTGCTCCTGATGATTCCGATTGTGGTCCGCAATACCGAAGAGATGCTCCGCGTGGTCCCGATGGATCTGCGTGAGGCTTCCTATGCTCTCGGTGTGCCGAAGTGGAAGACCATCGCACGCATCGTTCTGCCGACCGCACTGTCCGGCATCGTCACCGGCATCATGCTGGCCGTGGCCCGCATCATGGGTGAGTCCGCGCCGGTGCTGGTGTTGGTGGGCTCCACCTCCTCCATCAACTGGGACGCACTCAAGGGTGCGCAGTCCTCGTTGCCGTTGATGATGCTGGATATGTACAAGTCCGGCGCTGATCCGGCCGTCCTGGACAAGCTGTGGGGTGCCGCCCTTACGTTGGTTCTCCTCATCGCGATTCTCAACATTGGCGCGCGCATCGTTTCGGCGAAGTTCTCCGTCAAGAAGTAACCGTATTCACTTTCTACCTACCCCATAGGAGCACTACTCATGTCCAAGCTTGAGCTCAACGACGTGAACATCTACTACGGTGACTTCCACGCCGTACAGAACGTCAACATGCAGATCCCGGCGAAGGCCGTGACTGCCTTCATCGGCCCTTCCGGCTGTGGTAAGTCCACAGTCCTGCGCACCCTGAACCGCATGCACGAGGTCATCCCTGGTGCTTATGTCAAGGGTGAGATTCTCCTGGACGGCCAGAACATCTACGGGCCCAAGGTCGATCCGGTGTCCGTTCGCAATACCATCGGCATGGTCTTCCAGAAGGCCAACCCGTTCCCGACGATGTCCATTGAGGATAACGTTGTTGCCGGCCTGAAGCTGTCCGGCGAGAAGAACAAGAAGAAGCTGAAAGAGGTCGCCGAGAAGTCCTTGCGCGGCGCCAACCTTTGGGATGAGGTTAAGGACCGCCTGGACAAGCCGGGCGGCGGCCTGTCCGGCGGCCAGCAGCAGCGTCTGTGCATTGCTCGCGCGATTGCCGTGGAGCCGGAAGTCCTGCTCATGGACGAGCCCTGCTCGGCGCTCGACCCGATTTCCACCTTGGCCGTGGAGGACCTGATCCATGAGCTGAAGGAAAACTTCACTATCGTTATCGTTACCCACAACATGCAGCAGGCAGCCCGCGTGTCGGACAAGACCGGCTTCTTCTCCCTGGAAGCCACCGGCCGTCCTGGCCACCTGGTGGAGTTCGATGACACCACGAAGATCTTCGAAAACCCCGCAAAAAAGGATACCGAGGATTACATTTCTGGCCGCTTCGGCTAAACACTGACAGCGCCGAAAGCCGGCATTTCTTCTAAAGGTCTAGAAGAGGTGCCGGCTTTGTGCATGCACTGTGCGCTAGGTGTGGCGAGCGGTAGGGGCTAGCGGTGAAACTGGCGCTCCAGCTCCGCCATGCGGGCCTCCAGCTCTGCCTCTCGTTGCTCCTGATCGCGCTTGCGCATGTAGCGGTCGGGGTCCAAGCCCGTTGCCAGGTAAATGATGCGGCCGGCAGCTGCTGCGCAATGATCGGCGAAACGCTCGTAGTAGCGCGAAAGCTGCGAGGTTTCCACGGCCTGGCGCACCGTTCCTTTCCACTCCCGCTGCGTCAACATACGAAGCAGGTGTTGGTTGATGTCATCGACGGCGTCGTCGTCCTCGGTCAAACGGAGCGCCAGCTCCGGATCGCGGGTGATGAGGATGTCTTTGAGGCCTGAGGACATGTCGAGAACGAGACGTGTGTATTCCTCGAAATAGCCCATAATGTCTGACGGAACAACTGATTCAGGGTGGCGGCGGCGGGCGCTGGTGGCAATGTGCTGAGACAAGCGGCCCATGCGGTAAAAGTCTTCCACAATATAGATGGAAGCGATGACCTGGCGCAGATCCTTGGCCATCGGGTTTTCCAAGGCCAGAAGGGACACCGCACGGTCTTCGCAGCGCGAGCGGACTTCATCCAACTCATCGCGCAACGACAGGGCCTCCTCAGCTGATTGCAGGGAGGATTCGATTAATGCCTGAGAGGCAAGAGTCATCAGCTTATGAACCGCAGTGCTCATGATGATGAGGTCATGGGCAAAGTTGTCCAACTGTTCACGGTAGGCAGCGCGCATGTCACGTACTTTAGCTGAACAATTGGTCTAGTGCCTGTCGAGCGACACAAAAGGGGACTTTCGTGGCTAGCCGCCGGAATGCATAATCTCCGCGCCTTCCGGAACGGTTGCGTCCTCCGGATCGTCGAGCCACCCCTCGGGAAGGACCACCTTGGCGGGGGAACCCTGGCGGCCGCGGGCGCCATCGGCGTCGTCGGCAAGCGCAGGCGAATCAGCCCACGGCTCGAGCAGCTCCCGGAGAGCGTCGAGGGAGTTCACGCGGGACAGGCCAGCACGGACCTGACCTCCCACGGGAAAACCGCGTAGGTACCAGCCGATGTGCTTGCGGATATCGCGGCTGGCCTGGTCCTCGCCCTCGTGCTGCGCCAGCAGTTCTACGTGGCGAATCATAATCTGCGTGACCTCACCCAACGTGGGCTCGGCCGGCACCGGCTCGCCACGAAGGTGGGCGGAGAGCTCCGCGAAGAGCCAAGGACGACCCAGACAACCTCGTCCCACGACGACGCCGTCGCAGCCCGTTTGTTCCATCATGGCGCGGGCATCCGTGGCCTTGAAGATATCGCCGTTACCCAAGACAGGGATACCGGTATGGGCCAAGTGCTCCTTAAGGCGCGCAATTTCATTCCAGTCCGCATGGCCCGAGTAGCGTTGCGCGGCGGTACGGCCGTGGAGCGCGACTGCCGACGCCCCTTCTTCCACCGCAATGCGGCCGGCGTCGAGGTGCGTGTGGTGATCCTCGTCGATGCCCACGCGCATTTTCACGGTGACCGGGATATCGGTGCCCTCTGTGGCCTTGACCGCTGCGGCGACGATGTTGCCAAAGAGGCGGCGCTTATAGGGGAGTGCGGAGCCTCCGCCGCGGCGCGTGACCTTGGGAACCGGGCAGCCAAAGTTCATATCGATGTGGTCAGCCAGATTCTCATCCACGATCATCTTCGCCGCCTTGTAGGTGTACTCCGGATCGACGGTGTACAGCTGCAGCGAGCGCGGATTCTCCTGTGGATCGAAAGTGGTCATGTGCAGTGTCTTGGGATTTCGCTCTACCAAGGCGCGGGCGGTAACCATTTCGCAGACATAAAGGCCGGAGACGGTGCCGGTCTTCGCTATCTCTTGCTCGCGACACAGCACGCGAAAGGCCACGTTGGTCACGCCCGCCATGGGGGCGAGGACAACGGGGGAGTTGAGCTGGATTTTTCCGATAGCAAGAGTCACGCCGCCAATTGTGCGCGGAAAGAGCCTGGGGTGGCAAATTCTCACGAGGAAAGTGAGGGGTGCACACAGTTTGGGGCAGAGTGCGGTAAATCCTCCACCGATTCGCTAGTGTGGTGCATGTAACTAACAGGAAAGGACCGTAACGTAGGTCGTTTCTGCACATAAAAGGAGGACTAATGTCTGAGAGAATTGCATACGCACCGTTTGAGAAGCTCGTGATGAGCGCTGACGAGGCCGCAAAGTTCGTCAACCACGGTGACCGTGTGGGAATCTCCGGCTTTACCGGCGCTGGCTACCCTAAGGCGTTGCCGACTGCCATCGCGGAGAAGGCGAAGGCAGCTCATGAGGCGGGCGAGGAGTTCAAGATCGATGTTTTCTCCGGTGCCTCTACCGCTCCGGACTGTGATGGTGTGTTGGCTGAGGCAGACGCCATCCGCTTCCGCTCTCCGTATAACTCTGACCCGGTTTTGCGCGGCCGCTTCAACGACGGCTCCGCCCTGTACCAGGACATCCACCTCTCGCACTCTGGCCAGCAGGTGGAAGAGGGCTTCTACGGTGACTTCCAGGTAGCCATTATTGAGGCCGTTCGTATTGACGAGAACGGAAATATCGTTCCGTCCTCCGCTGTGGGCAACAACCTCGAATACATCGATGCCGCCGACAAGATCATCATTGAGATCAACGAGTGGCAGTCCCTCAACCTCGAGGGCATGCACGATATCTACAAGATCGAGAAGCTGCCGAACCGCCAGCCAATCCCGATTACCAAGCCGGCTGACCGCGTCGGTACCACCTACATCGAGATTCCGGAGGAGAAGGTCGTGGCTGTGGTCAAGACCAATGCCCCGGACCGCAACGCTCCGTTCAAGGCCCCGGATGAGGTTTCTGAGAAGATTGCTGCGAACTTCATCGAGTTCCTCGAGGGTGAGGTTGCTGCCGGCCGCCTAGAGTATGACAAGTTCATCATGCAGTCCGGTGTGGGCAACGTCCCGAACGCCGTGATGGCAGGCCTGTTGGACTCCAAGTTCGAAAACATTCAGGCCTATACCGAGGTTATCCAGGACGGCATGTTGGATCTTATCGACGCCGGCAAGATGACCGTCGCCTCCGCAACCTCCTTCGCCCTGTCCCCGGAGTACGCGGACAAGATGAACGCTGAGGCTGATCGCTACGCCAAGCACATCATCCTGCGCCCGCAGCAGGTATCCAACCACCCGGAGGTTATTCGCCGCGTGGGCCTGATTTCTTCCAACGGCATGATTGAAGGCGATATCTACGGCAACATCAACTCCACCAACGTCTCCGGCTCCCGCATCATGAACGGTACTGGCGGCTCGGGTGACTTCACCCGTAACGCCTACATCTCCACCTTCGTCTCCCCGTCGGTGGCCAAGGGCGGCGCTATCTCCGCCATCGTGCCTTTCGTTTCTCACACCGACCACACCGAGCACGACACCATGGTCATCATCACCGAGTATGGCGTTGCGGACCTGCGCGGTTTGGCCCCGAAGGAGCGCGTGGAGAAGGTCATCGCCGTGGCTCACCCGGACTACCGCCCGATGCTGGAGGAGTACTTCGAGCGCGCCAAGGCTAACAAGTTCCAGCACACCCCGCACGATCTGAAGACCGCCTTCGATTTCCAGGTGAACTTCATGGAGAAGGGTGACATGCGCGGCTAAGTCTTAGACCCGCAAGGTTGTGGCCCTTACCACTGAAGGTGAGGGCCATTTCCTTTTCTTTGGTGCCACCGGCTAGGATAGGTGAGCGTTGGGCCTTTAGCTCAGTTGGTAGAGCTACGGACTTTTAATCCGCAGGTCGTGGGTTCGATCCCCACAGGGCCCACAAAAAGAGCCGCCTTCGGGCGGCTCTTTTTTGTTTTGGGGCCCAAGCGCAGGGCTGGGTTCAGGGCTAGCTCTTAACGAGCTTCCTGATGGCCCGCATGGCCTCCTCGAGCTTCTCTGTGGCTACTTGTCCGTCTTCGGCGGCTGCTCCCGCCACACAGTGTTCTATGTGGTCCTCCAAGAGCGCTAGGGAAACGTTCTCGAGCGCTGAAGTAACCGCTGAGATCTGCGTGATGATGTCGATGCAGTATTGGTCCTCCGCGATCATGCGGTGGATGCCTCGGGTTTGGCCTTCGATGCGCTTGAGGCGAGCCAAGTACTTTGCTTTCTGCTCATCATTGGAGTTGTAGCCGTGCACACCCGGCTCGTGACAGGAACAGGTATCCCGCTGGTCAGCCATGGTTTTCTGCCTTTCTGCCAGGACGATTTGGTTAAGTGAGGATGTCTCCAGTATATTTTTACAAAGTTGCCTCAAGGCAACGGGCCCCCATCGTCTAGCGGCCTAGGACACCGCCCTTTCACGGCGGCGGCACGGGTTCGAATCCCGTTGGGGGTACCAACACTTTTGTGTTGGTGCACAAGAAAATACTTATGGCCCTGTGGCGCAGTTGGTTAGCGCGCCGCCCTGTCACGGCGGAGGTCGCGGGTTCAAGTCCCGTCAGGGTCGCCATATTTCAGCCTCGGAGCATTGTTTATAGAACATATGCCTCGGGGCTTGTGTCGTTTTATGGTGGTGTGTGGAGGCTCCTGCAACGTCGCAAATGGCGCATAGATCTGTATAGGTCTAGGCGCTGTGGTGACAGTGTGTATTGAGGGGCTGCATCACCCTGAAAACGGTGAATGACATGCTGATTTGGTGTGCTTATCTAGCTTTGTGTAGAGTACTTATTCGTGCCCAGCGCACAACAGATAATTGAAAATGGCCCTGTGGCGCAGTTGGTTAGCGCGCCGCCCTGTCACGGCGGAGGTCGCGGGTTCAAGTCCCGTCAGGGTCGCCGAAGTCCTCGTGGCTTCTGGCCAGATAGCTCAGTCGGTAGAGCACACGCCTGAAAAGTGTGGGGTCGCCAGTTCGATCCTGGCTCTGGCCACAAGACAGCCCCTTCCATTGGAAGGGGCTTTTTTGTTGCTCTTTTTGGTTTAATGGGCGGCATGACTACTTCAGTTGCGCACCAAACCGATCAATCCCGTTTCGTCATCACCGTTGATGGGGAAGAAGCAGGCTTCGCCGAATACAGTGATTCCGCTACCACACGCGAATTCACGCACACGGAAATCTTCGAGTCATTTCAGGGCCAAGGACTGTCCAAGCCGCTAATTAAAGCGGCACTGGATGATGACTCAACGGCCGGCCGCCAAGTCATTCCAACGTGCAGCGCCGTGGCGCGCTTCATTGAGAAGAATCCCGATTACCAGCGGCTGACTGCCCGTGAAGGCAGCCTTTAAGGGCACGGTCTATTAGATGTAGTAGTCCGGGTCCACCAGCTTGATGCGCTCATCCTTCTTGCGCGGGCGGTTGGTGGCCGGGATACCGATGGCAATGTGCTCCGGTGGCACGTCCTTTGTCACCACGGCGTTGGCACCCACAGCGGAGCCGTGGCCGATGGTAATCGGGCCGAGCACTTTGGCGCCCGCGCCAATGGTGACGTTGTCCTCAATTGTTGGGTGGCGCTTAGTCTGTGTCAGCACCTGACCACCGAGCGTGACGCCGTGGTAAAGCATGACGCCATCGCCAATTTCGGCGGTTTCACCGATGACGATCCCCATGCCGTGGTCAATGAAGAAGCGCCGGCCAATGGTAGCGCCGGGGTGAATCTCGATTCCGGTGAAGAAGCGGTTAAGCTGCGCCAAAATACGGGCTGGCCCACGCCATCCACGTTTCCACATGCGGTGGGCGATTCGGTGCGCCCAAATGGCGTGAAGGCCGGAGTAGACCACGGCATTTTCGACGTCGCCGCGCGCGGCCGGATCATGCTCGCGCGCGTTGGCGAGGTCTTCACGAATCATCTTCAAGATGTGCATGCGAACCATCCTATCTAGAAAGAAAAAGCGCCCCCTAGCACAGAGGGCGCTTTTATTCGGAGGGCTTTCCACGGCGCCGTGCTTGGCGACGTCCCGTGGAAAGCCACGTTAGCGTTTTCCTTAGGCCTCGCGAATGTCCTCGAAGAGGATGGTGGAGACATAGCGCTCACCGAAGTCCGGGGCGACGACGACGATGGTCTTGCCCTTGAACTCTTCGCGCGCAGCCAGCTTGAGTGCCGCAGAGACGTTGGCACCGGAGGAAATGCCGACGAGCAGTCCTTCTTCGGTGGCCAGCTTGCGTGCGGTGGAGACGGATTCCTCGGTGGTTGCGGTGAGCACCTCGTTGAGGATCTCGCGGTCCAGAACCTCTGGGACAAAGTTGGCGCCGATGCCCTGGATCTTGTGGGGGCCAGCGTGTCCCTCGGAGAGGACGGGGGAGTCGGCGGGCTCAACGGCGACCAGGTAGGTGTCGGGGTTCTGGGAACGCAGGTAGCGGCCCACACCGGTGACGGTGCCGCCGGTGCCGACGCCAGCGACGAAAGCGTCGACCTTGCCCTCAGCGTCGTCCCAGATCTCGCGGCCCGTGGTTGCCTCGTGAATCTTCGGGTTTGCCTCGTTGGCGAACTGGGAGGCCAGGATGGCGTTGGGGGTCTCAGCGATAATTTCGTTGGCCTTCTCGACAGCACCCTTCATGCCGGCAGCGCCCGGGGTGAGCACGATTTCAGCACCATAAGCGCGCAACAAAACCTTGCGCTCGTTGGACATGGTCTCCGGCATGGTGAGGATGACCTTGTAACCCTGGGCGGCACCGACGAGTGCCAAGCCGATGCCGGTGTTGCCGGAGGTGGCCTCAACGATGGTGCCGCCTGGCTTTAGCTCGCCGGATTCTACGGCGGTGTCGACAATTGCCTTGGCAATGCGATCCTTGACGGAATTAGCGGGGTTGAAAGACTCAACCTTCACCAGTACCTCGGCGCCGAGGCCTTCGGTCAGGCGGTTGAGGCGGACAAGCGGGGTACCGCCGATGGTGTCGAGGATATTGTTGTATACAGCCACGATGTGGACTCCTTGAAGATAAGTTCTGATGTACAGCAGACACTCTACACCGTGGCAATAGACCAAGTGGTATATAGATTCTGAACAGATCATTCGGGCATGGCATGTGGGATTTGAGGCGTCTCATGAGGGCGAGGCGTGATTTAGAATTACCCCCGTCGGCCGGTTATACTTCGCAAATAGTGTTCGCCTACCCCCGTTTCAGGCGGGAAATGTGGGTGCACCTGCTGGTTACCCCCGAGTAAGAGAGAGTCTCATGGAGCCGCACCGACTCAAGGATGACGACGAAGCCGTACGCGCAGCGCTCTCGTCACTAAAGACCGCAACGGGAATCCCCGTCACGATGTACGGGACCTTGCTGCCGGACAATCGCCTGCAGATTACCCAGTGGGTAGGGCTGCGGACCCCGGCCTTGCAGAATTTGGTGATTGACGCGAACGTGGGCGTCGGCGGGCGCGTTGTCAGCACTCGCCGCGCGGTTGGTGTGTCCGACTACACTCGTGCCACCACAATTAGCCATGAGAATGATCGCCATATCCAGGATGAGGGACTGCATTCGATCGTGGCGGTGCCGGTCACCGTTCAGCGTGAAATCCGCGGTGTCCTCTATGTTGGTGTCCATTCGCCGGTGCGCTTGGGTGACAAGGTAATCGAGGAAGTCACCATGACTGCTCGGTGCCTCGAGCAGGATCTGGCCGTTAATTCCGCGTTGCGTCGTGCCGACGGAGGCAAGGGCGGCGCTGCTCGCGGTCACGTGATGAACGGGGCTGAGTGGGAGCAGGTGCGCTCAACGCACTCCAAGCTCCGCATGTTGGCTAACCGAGTCAACGATGAAGACCTCCGTAAGGAACTAGAGGCTCTTTGCGACCAGATGGTCTCCCCGGTGCGCGTTAAGCAGTCCACCAAGCTTTCTGCTCGCGAGCTGGATGTTCTTTCCTGCGTGGCATTGGGGCATACCAATGTCGAGGCGGCCGAGGAAATGGGTATTGGCGCCGAAACGGTGAAGTCCTATTTGCGCTCTGTCATGCGCAAACTGGGTGCACATACTCGCTATGAGGCGGTTAATGCGGCCCGTCGTATAGGCGCGTTGCCCTGATCGTAGGTAAGTTGGGTGGGCGTGAAAGACCAATTTATTGTCTCCGGTGGGGCGCGCCTGCAGGGCACCGTCAAGGTGGACGGTGCCAAGAACAGTGTGCTGAAGCTGATGGCTGCGGCACTGTTGGCGGAGGGCACCACCACGCTGACCAACTGTCCTAAAATCCTTGATGTTCCACTGATGCGAAAGGTCCTTGAAGGCCTTGGCTGTTCAGTGGAAATCGATGGCCACACCGTGCAGATCACCACGCCGGCCACGTTGCATTCCAATGCAGACTTCGATGCGGTGCGCCAATTTCGCGCGTCGGTGTGTGTATTGGGGCCGCTGACGGCGCGTTGTGGTCACGCAAAGGTAGCTTTGCCAGGTGGCGACGCCATTGGTTCCCGCCCACTGGACATGCACCAATCTGGGCTAGAGAAGATGGGCGCTAGCACGCGCATCGAACACGGCGCCGTTGTAGCAGAGGCGGATCAACTCCATGGCGCGAACATCAAGCTCGATTTTCCCTCGGTAGGCGCTACCGAAAATATTCTTACTGCTGCAGTCCTTGCGGATGGCGAAACCCAACTCCACAATGCGGCCCGCGAACCGGAAATTGTGGACCTGTGCACGATGCTCAAGGAAATGGGCGCCGACATCTCTGGGGAGGGGACATCCACCATCACCATTCGGGGAGTGGACAAGCTGCAACCGACGGAGCACGAGGTTATCGGTGACCGTATTGTTGCGGGTACGTGGGCATATGCTGCCGTAATGACTCGCGGGGATATCACGGTGGGCGGTATTGCTCCCAAGCACCTGCACCTGCCGTTGGAGAAGCTTAAGTCCGCCGGTGCGGATATCGAGGACTATGTCAATGGTTTCCGCGTGCGCATGGACCGGCGTCCAACTGCTGTGGACTACCAAACGCTGCCGTACCCCGGCTTCCCCACGGATCTTCAGCCGATTGCCATCGGGCTCTCCGCGGTCGCGGAAGGTACATCCATCATCACGGAAAATGTCTTTGAGTCGCGTTTCCGGTTCGTCGATGAGATGCTCCGCCTTGGCGCTGATGCCCAGGTGGATGGACACCACGTAGTTATCCGCGGTCAAGAGCGCCTGTCCTCGACGCATGTCTGGAGCTCCGATATCCGCGCAGGTGCCGGATTGGTCCTCTCCGCTTTGTGTGCGGATGAGACGACCACCGTGCACGATGTCTTTCACATCGACCGCGGCTATCCGAACTTTGTAGAGAACCTGCAGGCCTTGGGCGCCACCATCGAGCGCACTCAAGAGGAGGAGCTCTACTAAGGAGCATTGCTTGGCGACGTCCCTATGTGGCGCACCTTTTCGGTGTGTCACCTGGGGATTTGTTGTTTGTTGGGGGTGTGCGTATATTTATCCGAGTCGCCGCGAGGTAGCCGGGAGGTTAACTGGT